>NZ_LEKS01000007.1:0-307253 GCF_001027725.1 Flavobacterium sp. ABG | reverse complement strand
CACAACTTTTTAACTTGATTCGAAATTACAGAACTATAAGATATTTGTTCCTCCACAACAATATGTCTTGATCCCTAATTTGTTCGCAAGATGGGTAAGAATTTCATACAAAAAAAGCTCCACTAATGGAGCTTTGGTTTTTTTAAAGACCTTTCAGATTAAGAATTCTGTCTTTCGACCTGTCAAATTCTTTATCCTGTCTTTGTTTAAGCAAAGGTAGGTATTTTTTTTATTTACGTAAATAAAATCAATTGTATTAATCTATTAGAATATTCTGCTCTATAGTTTATAGCTATTTTCTGTCAAAAGTGTGTAGTTTTTTAAGAACCCTTTTTACAAATTGCAAAAGAATAGTTTTGTCATGATGTAACTGGATAATATATTGCCCTTCCCTGATATGGAAGCCTTTATGTTTCATGGCGGTCCAGACCGTTACTTCATAAGTATCAACATCGAGAAAATGATATTCGAGAGCAACATTTAAAAAATGCTCTTCATTATCAACATGATTTTGAATAACTATTCTTGTGCTTTGTGGCGGCGCAAATGGTGGAAAATTAACAATTTTGCCATATTTAAGTGAATAATTAATGACGTGATTAAATGTGTCTCTTATAAGCTCTAAAATTGCTTCAAGCTCAATTCCTTCTCGAACTCCATTATCATCACCTTGTTGTACTCTAATAGTATAGTGTTTATCTGCCCATACATCTGAGTTGAATTTATGCGGACTCAATAGTACCTGTCGGGCATTTTTTGAACAGCAATTTTCAGAATATGCTTCAAGGTTAACAATTGATTCGGTGATAATAGATTTTATTCTCGGTCTTTCTCCAGCCATCTGTTATTTTTCTAAGCTACAATATTAGCAATTAATTTGATTAATTGTAAGAAAATACGCAAATTAATTAAAGCTTATATTTATTTAACAAGATAGGGTATAGCAGAAATATAATCTCGACATGTTTTATTTGGCAAAAAGATACTTGTAGTCAAGCAAAAAACATAAAAATCTATTTGAACTAAAATAATTGTGAAATCAGTGTTTGTATACAGGTGTTGATGAGGATTAGAATCTTTTAAAACCCTTCAAAAACGCCTAATCCAAAAAGAGCAAAATCATATTTTACAGGGTCATTGGGGTCCATTTTTCGGAGTTTAAGATCTAATTCAGTCAAAGCCTTTCCGTCGTTTTGTTTTCGGGTTAAAATGCCCAGTTTACGGGCAACATTACCGGAATGCACATCTAGTGGACAAGATAAAGCGGCTGGCGAAATACTTTTCCAGATGCCTAAATCGACTCCTTTTGTGTCTTGGCGTACCATCCAGCGCAAATACATATTGATTCTTTTGGCTGCCGAATTGTTTAAAGGATCTGAAATGTGTTTTTGCGTTCGCGGCAAATGATCAATTTCAAAAAAGACTTTTTTAAACTCATGAATACTTTTCTGCAAACTGTCTTTTTCCTGATTTTTAGCAAAAACAGCTTCTAAGCCGTTGTGGTTTTTATAAATGTTTTGCAATCCTTTTACAAAGCCTGTAAAATCTTTCCCATTGAAAGTTCGATGTACAAAATTTTCTAATCTTTCTAAATCTTCATCCGAATGGGACATAACAAAATCGTAAGGAGTATTCCCCATTAATTCCATCATGGTATGTGAATTTTTGATAATCATTTTGCGATTTCCCCAGGCTATGGTAGCACTTAGAAAACCGGCAATTTCGATGTCTTCTTTTTGCGTAAACAAATGCGGAATCTGCACCGGATCACTTTCAATAAAATCGAGATTGTTGTATTGAATGACTTTTTCGTCGAGAAATTCTTTGAGTTCTTTTTGGGTCATGATAAAATGAAAGTTCTTGGAGGTTTGTGGTTTTTTGTTCTTAGTCTAAAGCTTATGCCTACAATTTATACCCCAACATCATTAAGTTTAAGGATTGTCAAAAAAAGCCTCACGTATTTTAGCATTGAAATAAAAAAAATCCTTAGAATCCGCAAAATCCGCAGAATCTGCGTGAGAAGACAGCTTAATTTAGTAACATTGAGCTTATAGCTTAAAGTGACTAATTACTAATTAAACCATCAACCATTATTAGTTTCCTGTCGGCCATATTGGCTAATTCTTCGTTGTGGGTTACGATTACGAAAGTCTGGCCAAATTCATCACGAAGCTGAAAAAACAATTGATGTAGGTTTTCGGCAGAATGAGTGTCCAGATTTCCTGAAGGTTCGTCGGCAAAAATCACATCGGGTTTGTTGATTAAAGCTCTGGCAACGGCGACACGCTGTTGTTCACCGCCTGAAAGTTCGCCTGGCTTATGATTAATTCGGTGAGATAATCCTAAGTAATCTAAAAGTTTCTTTGCTGCTGCTTCTGTTTCCGCGGGTTTTTTACCTGCAATGTAAGCGGGAATACACACATTTTCTAAGGCTGTAAATTCAGGTAAAAGTTGATGAAATTGAAAAATAAAACCAAAATTCAGATTTCTGAATTTGGACAATGTTTTATCGTTAAGCCCTAAAATATTCTCTCCATTTATGATTAATGAAGTTTCATCCGCTGACTTTGAAGGTTTATCAAGAGTTCCTAAAATTTGCAAAAGCGTTGTTTTTCCGGCTCCTGAAGCCCCAACGATAGAAACAATTTCACCTTTTTTAATATGCAGATCCACTCCTTTTAAAACCTCAAGCTGATCGTAGAACTTATGTATATTTTTTGCGTGTATCATGATGAAACTGTTTTTACAAAGAAACAAAGATTCTGTCGATATTAAAATGGGTTGTAACAGAATTTTGGGAACAATATTTGATTAATGGGTTTCTGGTGGTTTGTGAAAATGAGAAAATGAGAAATGTAGGTTTTGGAATTTGGAATTTGAGATTTGGAATTTAAGATTTGAGATTTGGAATTTAAGGTAAGTTGTTTTTTAAGGAAAATAGAACTAAATTTATGAACATGAAAGAAGAAATAATCGTGAAGGACGAAAAAAACAAGAAACTTTTGATGGGTTTACTTTTTGATGGTATAGGAATGCTTTCCTTTACGATTCCTTTAGTTGGCGATTTTGCCGATGTGATTTGGGCACCGCTTGCTGGTTTCTTAATGACTTATATGTACAAAGGCAGAGTAGGGAAAGTGGCCGGTATTTTGACTTTTGTAGAAGAGATTTTACCCTTTACAGATATAATTCCATCCTTTACCCTTACATGGATTTATACCTATTATATTCAGAAGAAAGAGTAGAATTAAGCTATTGACTTCAATTAGCTTTATGACATCGAGGATAGCAAAAAAGGATGTTTTGTTGAAATAAATCACATATGACTAATAAAGACTATGTGAAAAAAATATGACTTCTTGAGCGCTTTAAATTGACAATTCTAAGTCTATGTTTCTATGTGTTAAATAGTCTTTAGCTGGATTGTACAAGACGAGTTTAAATTAGTCTTTGAATAAAAATCCAAGCCCCATATTTTTAAGCATTTTCTTTTCAAAATTCCAAAAGAAACGGAATTGACCGAAAAGAGCTCCTATTGCAACCAATAGAACTTGATAAATGGGAAAAATAACCAACAGACGAATTAGAGTAAACCAACCTCCAAAATCTTCTTTCGTAATTCCCAATAAAACACAAAAGGGTTTAGAAAGCCATGCAGAAGATGATCCTGTGATAGCAAAAACGGTAAGTATGATTATGGCTTGTAGGTTTGAGGTAATGCCCCAACGTTCTTTTAATCTCTTCATTCTTTATTTATAACAATTACAAATATAACAACATTATCTGGACGGAACATATCCCCAAAGCTTTTGTTTGTAAGTATTTTGAAAATAAATCATGTAATTGTAAATGAGGTAATTTACTTCATATCCATAATCGATTGTTGGATTGTAATTAATATTCATTTCGTACAAATTCGGACTGTAACGTTGTGGTTGTAAAACACGATTATTCCATTCGGTTATGTAAAGTCTGTTTTTTGTTTCGAGGTAGCTTTGTGAATAATACTGTCTTGGAAAAGCTCTGGAAGCTAACCACGTACTGAAGCCGTTATCAATAATAATAACTTCATATTCTAAAGAATCATTCGCAATTCTGACCGTATCGCTTAAGGCTACATTTTTAGTTACAGGCTGCTCTACATTGGTTTTAGCAGTAGAGCACGCAATAATAGTACCTAAAATGATCAGGATGTAAACAGCATTTTTCATGACTTTTTATTTGATCTTAAATTTACGAAAAAAAAGTGAAGGTTGGTTTGGAGGAAGGTACAAAGGTTCAGAGGTTTTAATAAAATGTAAAAAGCTGTTTATTCAAAAAATAAACAGCTTTTTGTATTAAGGAAGTTCACAAAGAGAAAAACTTTGTTCCTGTGTGCCTTTGAACCTTTGCAACTTATAAGAAGAACCTATTTTCCGAATAATTTACCAAGCAGACCTGAAATACCACCTTTACTTTGAGTAATGGCAACGGCATCGGCAATATCAACTTTACCGTCGGCATTTTGATCCAGGCCAAATTGCATTCCGTATTTAGAAATGGTGTCCATGATGCCTGACGCTTGTCCGCTGTTTCCTGAGATTGAATTGATGATATCTGAAATCTGGAAACTACTATCGTTAGGATCTTTTGCTTTATTAACTAAAGAATTCAATACTTGCGGAATCATATTAGAAGCCACACCTGAAGAGTCAGCGCTACTAAGTCCGAATTTTTCACCAAGACTTCCAGTTAGTTGTTGTGTTATTTGCTGTACAACAGGATTTGAACTGTCTATTGGAGTGCTTCCGTTAAATAAACCCGCCAATTGCTCTGCACCACCTTCTGAAGCAATTTTTTGCAGTCCTTCAAATATCGAATTACCAGCTTCTTTTACTACTGCTTCATTATGTTCATTTGGGACAGCACTGTTATTTACAACAGCATCTCCTCCATATTGTTGCACTAATTGTGTTAATTGTTCAAACATGATTAAATTTTTTTTGGATTGGTATCCTCAAATTTAATGAAAAAAAGAAAGGGATTTATTAAAGATGTTAATAAATCCCTTTTAAGATATTTAATTATAGTTAATTAGCTTAATAAAGTAATAATTTGTGAAGCTAATTCTGTTCCAATTCTGTCTTGTGCTTCTCCGGTTGCTGCTCCGATATGAGGAGTCAACGAGATTTTAGTATGCATTAAAATAGTCATTTCCGGTTTTGGTTCGCTTTCAAAAACGTCTAATCCGGCAAAAGCAACTTTTCCTGAATCCAGCGCTTTTACTAATGCTACTTCGTCAATAACACCGCCACGGGCACAGTTTACGATTCCAACACCGTCTTTCATGATCGCAAGTTCTTTTTCTCCAATGATGTAACCATCCTGAGCCGGAACGTGTAAAGTAATAAAATCAGCTTCTTTAAATAAAGACTCTAAAGATTGAGAAACAATTGTTGTAGTGATCGACTGACCGTCAAAAAACTCCACTTTAATATCTACTGTCGGAATAAAACTATCGGCAGCGATAACTTTCATACCTAAACCAAGCGCCATTTTTGCGGTAGCCTGACCAATACGGCCGATACCCACAATTCCCAAAGTTTTTCCTCTTAATTCAATACCATTTGCGTAGGCTTTTTTCAAACCGTCAAAATTAGTATCTCCTTCAAGTGGCATATTTCTATTAGAATCGTGTAAAAAACGAACACCGCTAAACAAGTGACCAAACACCAATTCCGCAACAGATTCTGATGAGGAAGCCGGAGTATTGATTACATGAATTCCTTTACTTTTAGCATAATCAACATCAATATTGTCCATACCAACACCGCCACGTCCAATGATTTTAAGACCCGGACAAGCATCAATAATATCTTTACGAACTTTAGTCGCACTACGCACTAAAACTACGCTTACATTGTTTTCGTTTACAAAATTAGCAACTTGTTCTTGTGCAACTTTTGTAGTTATAACTTCAAATCCACCTTTCTCTAAAGCTAGAATTCCACTTTTAGAAATTCCATCATTGGCTAATACTTTCATTTGTATCTATTTTGTTTATATGGCTAATCGTTTAACAGATCAACCAAGTATTACGATTTTTTCTTTTTTGTTCAGGAGCTATTTCCCGCTGTTCCTTCCAATCTTTTGCTTTTTAAAGAAAAAAGCAAAAGGATTTTCCCTCCCATCGGGGCTAGGGCTTCCGGTATTCTGAGCAAACCATTATTTCGATTAAAAAAGTAACCGAATTAACAATTAAACTTTAGTTTCTAAAGCTTTCATTACATCAACTAAAACCTGAACACTTTCGATAGGCATTGCGTTGTAAATAGAAGCTCTGTAACCACCAACAGAACGGTGACCCGGTAATCCTGAAATATTAGCTTCTTTCCATAAAGCATCAAAAGTAGCTGCGTGATCCGGATTGTTCAATAAGAAAGTAACATTCATTTTAGAACGATCTTCAATTGCTGCTGCTCCTTTGAATAAAGGATTTCTGTCGATTTCATTATAAAGTAAAGTTGCTTTTGCGTCATTTAATTTTTCAACTGCAGCAACGCCACCTTTATTTTTAATCCATTGTAAAGTCAATAACGACACATAAACAGCAAAAACAGGAGGTGTATTGTACATACTTTCTGCTTTAATATGTTTAGCATAGTCTAACATACTTGGAATAGTTCTTCCGGTTTTTTCTAAAATTTCCTCTTTTATCACAACCAAAGTTGTTCCAGCTGGACCCATGTTTTTTTGAGCTCCGGCATAGATTAAATCAAATTTAGAGTAATCTAAAACACGTGAGAAAATATCTGAACTCATATCGCAAACTACAGGAACGTTTGTAGTAGGGAAATCATTCATTTGAGTTCCAAAAATAGTATTGTTACTGGTGCAGTGAAAATAATCAGCATCACTTGGTATTTCGTAACCTTTTGAAATATGGTTGTAATTTTCTTCTTTTGATGAACCAACGATAACCGTTTCACCAAAATTTTTGGCTTCTTTTATCGCAGCTGCTGCCCAGGTTCCTGAATCTAAATAGGCTGCTTTTCCGTTTTCTTTCATCAAATTATACGGAGCCATTAAGAATGCTGTACTGGCACCACCTTGTAAAAATAGGGCTTGGTATCCTTTTCCTTGAAGGCCAAGTAGTTCTAAAGCAAGCGATCGCGCCTCCTCCATTACAGCAACAAAATCTTTGCTTCGGTGGGAGATTTCAAGGATAGAAAGTCCTGAATCGTTAAAATTTAAAATTGCTTGTGATGCCTTCTCAAAAACTTCTTGAGGTAAGATACTTGGTCCTGCGCTGTAGTTGTGTTTTTTCATGGTTTTTGTTAATAGTCGAGAATTTTAAAGACGCAAATTTCGGCAATAGGAGCGGAAAAAGCGATAAAATATTAGAAATGTTTGAACATTTTGTTACTTTGTTGTTAACAAAAACGTTATAGTATCTACGTTATCCGCATAATCCCATAATTGCGGATTTTGTGTTTGTCCGAACGAAATACTGTTTTTTACTAAATCGTTACTAACGATACACTGAATTTGTTCAGCATCAGCCTGAAGGCGTTTCTCCAGCTCTTCGATATCTTCGTAGAACTCATAAAAAACACTCGAAATAGGAGAGGCGTAACTTGGGTCTTCTTTTATCGTTAGAAAGCCATTATCGAGCAATTTAAAATTACTCATTAAGAATACCGCTTTGTTGTAATCGTAGTTGTTGGCGTATTTTTCATAATGTATAACGTCCTGATATTTGAAAATTGCTTCAAAAAAAGAAGTAAAAGAATATCCCTTTGGAACAAATAGTTTCGAGACATTGCGACATCCCAGACCAAAATATCTGAAAATATCTTCCCCTAAAGCTTCTAATTGTTCTTTGGTTTCTTTTCCGTTTAAAACAGCTACCGAATTTCTGTTTTTTCGAATAATAGAAGGTTTGTCTTTAAAATAATATTCAAAATAACGCGCTGTATTGTTGCTTCCCGTAGCAATTACAGTATCGAAATTTTCTAATTTACCTTCGACAAAAGTGATTTTATCTTTGAAATCAGGGTTGACCGCAATGATGTATTTTGCTAAAAAAGGCAATAAATGCTGATCATTTGAAGATGTTTTGATGATAGCGCGATTTCCTGTCAGTAAAACAGATAAAAAATCATGAAAACCTACCAATGGTATATTTCCTGCTAATATCAAAGCTACCGTTTTGTCATTTTCAGCAGCGTCTAACGAATAAGCAGAAAGCCATTTTGTGATGTTTTCTTCCGTTAAGGCAGCAGCCCAGGATTGAAGAGCAAAATAAACCTGTTCAGGAGTATACCAGCCATTATGAGATTGCGATAAGTGAATGAGTTTTTCGAAATCATCAAAAAATAAATCGTTGTGTAAAACATCCGATTTTTTAATTGTATCCTGCTCAGAAAATTGGTTTAAGAATTTTCCTAATTCAACAAAAACACTTTTTTTTGTTTCTAATGTCATAATGTTTGTTTATGAATTGTTTTGATTGTAATTTTGCACAAAAATAAGCTATATTAAGTTATAAGGCAAAGGAGAATAAAATCTTAATCGATTATTTCTCGACTTGTAACTTTTAACTCGTAACTAAGACAAAAATGGCAATAATTATAACCGACGAATGTATTAACTGTGGGGCCTGCGAACCGGAGTGCCCAAATACAGCAATTTATGAAGGAGCGGATGATTGGAGATACAAAGATGGTACAAGTTTATCCGGAAAAATAATTTTACCTGATGGAACTGAAGTGGATGCAGGTGATGCACAAACTCCAATTTCTGATGAAGTATATTACATTGTTCCCGGAAAATGTACGGAGTGTAAAGGTTTTCATGACGAACCTCAATGTGCTGCAGTATGTCCGGTTGATTGTTGCGTACCTGATGATAATCATGTAGAAGATGAAGAAACGTTACTAGAGCGTCAAGCATTTCTGCACAACGAATAATATTTTACAAGTTTTAAACATAAGAAAAATCCCGAGTTTTAGAACTTGGGATTTTTTTTACCAGCTATTTCTTATTTTATTTTTGTATAGTATTGGTATTTAAGGATTTAATTTAGTTAATTTGGCGATGTTTTTTAACACTTTGTTTGATAATTTTAAAAGCATCCTATGAAGAGAGTTTTATTTTTACTTTTTGTGTTCTTTAGTGTCAGTGTTTTAGCCCAAAACACAGAGTATTCTATTGTTGTAAAAGACCTGGAAACACAGTTGCCTATAGAAAATGCATCGGTTGTGATCATGAAAACCAAGCAAATTTTATTGAGTAATGCAGAGGGTAAAGTTACTTTTATATTAAATGGAGGCACTAATGTTCAGGTTTCAGAACCGGATCATGAAGATTTAACCGTGCGATGGACTGTTTTAAAAGAAAGTGGATTTGTTGTTTATCTAAAAAACAGACATAGCAAATTAGATGAAATTGTTTTATCTAAAGAATCTCCTCAAAAAACACTGCAAAAAATTATCTCCAGTTCCAGAAAGAAACTGGCCATGCCTTATCGATTAAAGGTGTATGTGAGGGAATTTTTTAGTCTTGATAACAAATATTCGTATTATAATGACGGTCTTGTTAATTTTCAATTTACGGTGAACCAGAAGAAAGTGAATACTACCTTATTGGTAGAGCAAAATCGTTCGTATGGTTTATTGGAAAATGATGTAAGCGCAGATTTAAAAGGATATAATCTGAATAATATCATGGAGAATTATTCGAATTTAAGTTATTTGGATCCACTCTTAAGTCCAAAAGCAAAAAAAGAGTACGATTTTTTTACCAAAGGACATCCCTCAAATACGGACTATTATATAATGAGTATTAGTCCACGCGATAAATCTAAAATTGCAGTAGATAATTTCGAAATTGTGTACGATCCGGTAAAAAAAGTAATTATGGAGTTTTCGATTACGATTACTCCGAGAACATTAGCTGAAAAAGTAGATAAAATAGGAGTAGGAGCTAAGAATATTACCCAATCGGTGGTGAAAGTAAATTACAGACTGGATGGCTTAGACTATTATTTATTGAGTTCGAATGAAGAGATTGCGTATGATCTTATTCTGAAAGATAATAAAGTTAAAAAAATCCATGTTCGCAATAATTTTATTACGACCAATTTCAATAAGCAAAAGTTTAGTTATAAAGATAGCGATGTTTTTAAAGAGAAAACCCTTTTTAATAAACGCAATAAGATTTTGACTAATTACTGGGATATTTCAGGATTCACAGCTACTGAAGAGGAAAAAGTATTAATCAGCGCATTAGATTTTAAGCTGTAGTTTTAAAAATATAAAAAAATAAATCCGACAGGTTTCAAAAACCTGTCGGATTTATTTTTTTATGTATTACCTATTAGAAATTAAATCCAATTCTGGCATAGTAGTAAGCACCGCTGAACCCCATTTGAACCGCATCCCAATAACCACCGGCTTCGGTGTTACCTAATTCGTCTTGTTTGGTTGGGTATACATTAAATAAGTTATTGCTACCCACACTTAATTTCAGGTTGTTTGTCAGTTTATAACCAACTGTTAGATCTGTAATTAATCTTGCGTTGTAAACATCGTCTTCGTCACCATAATCCACTAATACTACTTTACTAAATCGTGTGAATGCTAAGCCCGCATCAAATTTATTTTTAGAATAGTTTAAGTTTAAACCAAATTTGCTGTCCGGAGCGGAGGATAATAAAAAGGCTTTCTCACGTTTTCCAAAGAAAGTAGCTTCGTCCAGAGAACCATTTTTCACATTATCAATTTTCATGTCATTGATGTTTCCAACCAAAGTTACTCCAAATTGTGAGGCTCCGAATTTTTTCTTCCAGGCCAAAACTAAATCTAAACCATGTGTACTGGTATCAACGCCATTAACAAAAAACTGTGCTTTGTCAACGCCAAGATTAAAAGCACTTGCATCAAAATATCCGGTAAGAACGATACGATCTTTTACTTTTATATAATAACCATCTACTGTTGCTGTGAAGTCACCAAATGTAGCAGTGAAACCCAAAGAGGCGTTCACGGCCTTCTCTTCATTTAATTTTTGAATTCCAAAAGCTTTTGTAACAGGGCTGTTATTTGGAGCAAGTAAAACTTCGGTAGCACCGCCTGCATTGAAATTTGTAAAACGTAAGTTATAGTAAATTTGTGCTAATGACGGAGCACGGAAACCGGTACTTACAGATCCTCTGAAATTAATATGTTCTCCTGCTTTTATTCTGGCAGCTAATTTTCCGTTTAGAGTACTTCCGAAATCACTGTAGTTTTCAAAACGAACCGCTCCGCTTAATAAAAAGGCTTCTGTTACGTCCAACTCAGCATCTGTATATAAGGATAAGTTGGTACGACTTTTATCAACCGTATTGGCAGGACTGTATCCTGGGAAACCTTGTGATCCTCCTGGTCTTGAAATCGTTAATGGATTATCAGGCGAAGTAGGTTTACTAGGATCATAATCCGGATTTGGGATTGTTGGAGCCTGTTGCGTTGTAGGATCCGTGATAGGTCTTCCATTAGTATCATAGGTTGCATAAGAACCCTCTTCTCCAGCAAAAATATTGAATTTTTCTGTTCTGAATTCTGCTCCAAAAGCAAGATTTAAACCACTCAATACCGAATCGTAATTTTTAGAAAGATCAAAATTAGTAGTATTTTGAGTCAAACTGTGTCCACCGGCATCAAATTCTGTTGGAGATTTGTCTTCTAATGAAGCATTTATAGTTCCTTTTATATAGTAATGAAAAAGGTTCTTCCCATAAGTATTACTCATGTCGATATTCCATCCACTGGCTGTTTTGGTTTTAAATCCTGCTGCCAGAGAATTGTCCACAATATTGGAGGTAATTCTTGGTGTATAACCACCCGGGTATACAGATTCTACCACTCTTTCGCCTCCATTTCTGGTAAAAGCATAAGCATCGGTATCTCTGTAGTTTCGGCCTCCAAAAGCATAAAACTGAGTTTTTTCAGAAATAGGAATGGATAAATTTCCAAAAAGATTAAAGCCTTGAATGGCGGCATCTCCAAAACCTTTTCTAAAATCATAAGCAGGTCTGAGTGTTTTGTTTTTGTTGATGTATTCTGTAGTGAAATTAGCGTAACCACCTTTCTCACCAATAGCAACTCCATAGTTGGCAGCTACTTTTACGGATCCACCATCAAAGGATTGGTTTTTGCCGTATGAATTTCCATTCCCGTTTTGATCCAATCTGAAATCTTTGGTATTTGGAGTTCCGTCCAGGAAATCACCTTTTGCATTGGTATTAAACACGCCATAAGTTACGGATCCGGTTAGTTCATCAACATTGTCATTTAATACAATATTAATAACCCCCGCAATAGCATCAGAGCCGTATTGTGCTGCAGCACCATCACGTAAAATTTCAATTCTTTTGATAGACGTAGCTGGGATTGCATTCAAATCCGTTCCTGTATTCCCACGCCCGCGAGTTCCAAATAAATTAATAAGTGACGATTGGTGTCTTCTTTTTCCATTAATAAGAACTAAGGTCTGATCCGGTCCCAAACCTCTCAAGGAAGCAGGATCTACGTGATCGGCACCATCAGAACCGGATTGTTTGTTGGCATTAAAAGAAGGGGCGACATATTGTAGTAATTCATTAATTTCTAATTTACCGCTTTGGGTAGTAACATCTTTTACGCTAATAACGTCAATAGGAACAGCAGAATTGACTACAGTTCTTTTGGAATTTCTCGATCCAACAATTACGACATCACTTAGTACTTGTCCGCCATTTTCGTCTAAAGTAACGTCAGTTATACGGTTTGTTGTTGATTTTTCTACATTAGTATAGCCAACATAACTAAAAATTAAGGTAGCACCTTCTTTTACTTTTATAAGGTAACCGCCTTCAAAATTGGTAGATACCCCATTTGTTGTTCCTTTTTCAAGAACGTTAACTCCCGGTATTGGTGTGCCTGATTTGTCTTTTACAACTCCCGATATTTCTTTTTGAGCAAAGAGAAATACCGTATTAAATAGAAATAATAATAGTGCAATCTTTTTCATAGTTACTTAAGTTTGGTTTACTTTTTCTGTTTGGTATATTATAAAAGTAATGTTTTTTAACAAAAAATTAATAAAAAATATAATTATTTTCAAGAGGATGCTTTTAAAAATATTAATCATCATTTTTACTTCACTGGCGAGCTATTAAATCTTATATTTGCAAAATTTTAAAGTCGAAAAATAATATTTTGACAGAAGAATAAGAACAATACGTAAATCATAACCCGTTTAAAGTGACTCCTGTATAAGGATAACATGAGGTGGGAAGTCCCGATGAAATTGGGATTACATAAAAAATAAATAGAGTCAACAGATGAAAGCAGGAATTGTAGGATTACCAAATGTTGGAAAATCAACATTATTTAATTGTTTATCTAATGCAAAAGCGCAAAGTGCCAACTTTCCGTTTTGTACTATCGAGCCTAATATTGGTGTTGTAAACGTTCCGGATCCGAGAATTAACAAATTAGAAGAGTTAGTAAAGCCAGAACGCGTACAAATGGCAACCGTTGATATTGTAGATATCGCAGGTTTGGTAAAAGGCGCAAGTAAAGGGGAAGGTCTTGGAAACCAATTTTTAGGAAACATTAGAGAGTGTAACGCTATTATTCACGTTTTACGTTGTTTTGATAATGATAATATTGTGCACGTTGACGGAAATGTAAACCCAATTCGTGATAAAGAAACAATTGATATTGAACTTCAATTGAAAGATTTAGAAACGGTTGAAAAACGTTTGGAAAAAGTAAATCGTGCCGCTAAAACCGGAAACAAAGAAGCGCAAACAGAAAAAGGGCTTTTAGACAGAATCAGAGAGTCGCTATTACAAGCTAAGTCGGCTCGTACTATTGTGCCTCAAGGGAATGATGAAGAGGTTCTAATGGAATCTTTCCAATTGATTACAGCAAAACCGGTTTTATACGTTTGTAATGTTGACGAAAGTTCAGCAGTAAACGGAAACAAATATGTAGATCAGGTTCGTGAGTTAGTAAAAGACGAAGATGCTGAAGTTATCATCCTTTCAGTAGGAGCGGAGGCAGATATTACCGAATTAGAAAGCTACGAAGAGCGTCAGGTTTTCCTTGAAGATATGGGATTACAAGAGCCGGGAGCATCTGTTTTAATTCGTGCTGCTTACAAATTGTTAAAACAACAAACGTATTTTACAGCAGGTGTAAAAGAAGTTCGTGCCTGGACAATCAATATCGGATCAACTGCACCACAAGCAGCTGGAGTTATCCACACTGATTTCGAAAAAGGTTTTATCCGTGCAGAAGTAATTTCATATGAAGATTACGTTCAATACGGTTCAGAAGCAAAAGCAAAAGAAGCAGGAAAATTCAAAGTAGAAGGAAAAGAATATATTGTGAAAGATGGTGATGTAATGCACTTCCGTTTCAACGTATAATTTTTTTGAAGATAGAATAAAGAGAATAGAATAAAGAGAATAGAATAAAGAATATAGATTGAACCGCTGAAGAAATTTAGCGGTTTTTTTATGCGCCAAATCTAAATCTGCGTGCAAAAAAAAAGGAATACGCTTTTCTAACCATATAAGTGATGTAAGTTCATTTAAACTTTGCGCATAGTTTGTGAAGCTTTTTAATATGAACTTACATCACTTATATGGTTTTAAAAAAAAAAATTATATTCATTTGAGTGAATTGTTAAATAGAATTTATTAGATGTTGTTCTTTTAATTAGTTTGGCTTGGTTTTAGCAAACAGATTTTTAAGCTAATCTATAAATAAACCTTAAAAGTACTCCTGATGCAAAAAAGCGTTTTAATTCTAATTCTAACCTTAGTCGTTATTTCATGTAGAAAGAAAGATGCGCCAGCAGGGCCAAGTGTGTTTTTCGAAGAGCCACAACCTATTAATGATTCCGAATTAGATCATTTTCCTTCGAAATTCAAAGGTTTGTATATGGGTAAAGATTCTACTTTTATTAGAATTAATGACGATGTAGCTCAATATGAATATTTTTATAAGTATAAAATTCATAAAAATGAACTTGATTCAATGAAAACAGAATTTAACCTAATAGACGGGAAGCTAATAAGTAAATGGGGAAATGAAACATTTGATATTTCATCACAAGGTGATTCTTTGTTAATGTCTCAAAAAAAGATTGACACACTCTTCAGATTCTCCTATTATCAAAAGGCAAAACGAATAAATGGTAACTTAGTATTGAGTACAAAAGATTCCATTTTTTGGACTGTTCAAAATCTAAGCATCGAAAAAAACAACCTAAAACTTAAAGACATTTGTTTATATACTGATATCAGGAAAATGGACTCTGTTACTTTAATTAAATCAAAAATGCTGGATTCAACTTCTTATTTACTTAAGCCGACCCGAAGAGAATTTGGACGTATTTTAAGAATCAAAAACTTAGGTTATTTACAAGAATTCAAAAAAGTAAAAAATTAAATACAAGAAGTCTGCGTGCACAAAAAAAATACACTTTTTCTAACCATATAAGTGATGTAAGTTCATATTAAAAAGCATTTCAAACTATGCGCAAAGTTTAAATGAACTTACATCACTTATATGGTTTAAAAAAAGCTTCCCGTCTTAATTTACCTTAAACTAACATGGGAATCTGATAAACTTCAAAAGAAATATCGAAACGTAATTTTTCTGTTGAATCCTTAAATTTGAGAGTATGTCTAAAACCGAAACTCGTGAAACGTCAAAATATATTTTTAAAATCATGGAATTTACTGAAGGATACTTTTTTTGAATTCAACGAAGATAACGCGATCAAGTTAAGTGCGTCACTGTCTTATTATACATTATTTGCATTACCACCTTTGTTGATCATCATTATAACGATATGTGGTTTCTTTTTTGGAGAAGAAGCCGTAACGGGAGAACTTTATGGGCAAATCAACCGATTAGTAGGAAATGATGCCGCCATTCAGATTCAGGAAGCGATAAAAAATGTGCAATTGTCGGATAGCAATGTTTTTATCACGGTTTTTGGAGTGGTCATGTTGCTTATCGGGGCCTCAGGTGTTTTTGCGGAGATTCAGAGTTCGATTAATTTTATTTGGGGACTTAGAGCTAAACCTAATAAAGGGTTAAAGAAATTCATTCAAAACAGGATCATGTCGTTTTCTATGATTGCTTCTGTGGGGTTTTTAATGCTGGTCAGTTTAATGTTAAATACTGTTTTAGACCTTTTAAACAGCAGGTTGAAATTATATTTCCCCGAAAGTACGGTATATCTTTTTTATGTTATAAATTTAGTCCTTGTTTTGGGGAGTATCACGTTGCTTTTTGCGATTATTTTCAGAACGCTGCCCGATGGGGTCATAAAATGGAAAGACGCTTTTATAGGAGCCTCCTGCACAGCGGCTCTCTTTATGATCGGTAAATTTGCGATTGGATTTTACTTAGGAAGTTCAACTATCGCCAGCGTTTACGGAGCTGCCGGTTCTGTAATTATTATTTTGGTCTGGGTTTATTACTCGGCTATTATTTTATATTTTGGCGCTGAATTTACGAAAGTATATGCAAAATCATACGGCGGACAGATTGTCCCAAACGAGTACTCAGTCGAAATAAAAAAAGAAATTTTCGAAATCAAAGAATGATAATAACATGTTTTTTTTAACCATATAAGTAATGTAAGTTCATATTAAAAAGCTTTTCAAACTATGCGCAAAGCTTTAATGAACTTACATTACTTATATGGTTTAGAAAATGAGTACCTTAAATGTTTAAAAACACAAAGAAAAATTAATATTTATACATATGAAAATTATAGCGTTTGGAGGAAGTAACAGTCAGCATTCAATCAATAAAAAATTGGCGACATACGCAGCCGGTTTATTCGAAAATGCAGAAATTGAAGTTTTAGATTTAAATGATTATGCAATGCCCTTGTTTAGTGTCGATTTGGAAAAAGAAATAGGACAGCACGAAATTGCCAAATTGTTTTTGAGTAAAATAGAGAGTGCTGATACTTTGGTCATTTCTCTGGCAGAAAACAACGGAAATTATTCGGCAGCTTTCAAAAACCTTTTTGATTGGAGTTCGAGAATTATGAAAGAAATTTTTCAGCAAAAGCCGATGCTGTTATTAGCGACCTCACCAGGAGCTAGAGGAGGAGCATCTGTTTTAGAAATCGCAAACAATGCCTTGCCTAGATATGGAGCGCAGATAAAAGCGACTTTCTCCTTACCGGCTTTCAATGCTAATTTTGATATCGAGCAAAATAAAATTTCAAATACAGAGTTAGATAGAGAATTAAAAGAGAGTATAAAAGCCAGTTTCTAGTCCATGATATTAAAAAAAAATACCATTTTCGTTCTTTTTCTAAGTGTCCTTTTTTTACAATCCGCTTACTCGCAAAAGTATAATGCGGTTGACAATATTGTTTTAAAATACCCAAAGCAATTTAGTAGTACTGAAAAATTAGCAGAAAGAATTGAGAAAGATTTTACTTCAGATTACGACAAAGCAAGAGCGATCTACTGTTGGATTGCTTTTAATATAAGTTACGATTTAGCCACATATCTGAATCCTCCAAGAGCACGAGGTTTTAGTTATACGACTGAATTGGATAAACAGCAAAAAATAAAACTTCAGAATGATAAAGACCTTCAAAAAGTGTTTAAAACCCGAAAAGCAGTTTGCGAAGGGTTTACGCTTTTGTACCGTCATTTGGCTGGATTGGTTGGTTTAAAGTGTGAGATTGTCCGCGGAGATTCTAAAACCAGATTGAATGATATCGGACGACAAAACACCACCTCTAACCACGCCTGGAATGTTGTTTTAGCAGATGGAAAATGGCGATTGGTAGATGTAACCTGGGGAGAAGGATATTACGATCAAAGCAAAAGAAAATTGGCCAAAGATTTTACGGACATTTATTTTGATACCAATCCATCCTATTTTTTTGCCAAACATTTTCCTGATTCAGGTACTTATCTTGGGGATGAATTAAGTAAAAGTGATTTCCTGAATGCACCTCTGATTTATAACAAAACGATTGAAGGAGACTACGAAATTATGGCACCTCAATCGGGTACTATTGCAGTGAAAAAAGGCGATAAGGTTACTTTTAGAATTAAAAACATTTCAAAAACAGCGGTACTTTTTTATCTGAATCAAAAAAATCAGACGGTTCGAATCGAAAACTCAAAAGAAAGAGGAGAAAGTTTAGAATTTCAGGTTACATTTGACCAGAATATCGGTCAATACCTTACTTTTTATCTTGACAAAAGCAGTATTGTTTCCTTTAAAGTTATTCAAAAATAAGTAAAACTTAAAACCAGATTTCCCAAAAATTACCTTAATTAAATGCCACAAAAAAAACTCCTTATCTTATTCCTTTTTGCGAATATGATTTTTTCACATGCCTCTTATTCCCAAAATTACAGCGCTATTGATAGTATTGTATTAAAATATCCGAATTTTGGAAACACAACAAAATTAGCAGAAAGAATTAAAATAGATTTTACTTCAGAACATGATAAAGCAAGAGCAATATACAGTTGGATTGCTTTAAATTTAGAATATGATTTAGAGACATTTTTAAATCCACCCGATAAAAAAAGTTTTTCAGCCAAAGAGGATGCTGATTGGGCTAAAAAAAAACAACTAAACGATGCCAGTACTACTCAAAAAGCCTTTAGATCCCGAAAAGCAGTATGCGAAGGATTTGCGAATTTGTATGCACATTTGGCTGCATTAACCGGATTAAAATGTCAGGTAGTAACCGGGGATTCAAAAGTAGATTTACCGGATATTGGAAGAAGAAATTATCTTTCGAATCATGCCTGGAATACGGTTCAGGTTGATGGAAAATGGATATTAATTGATGTAACCTGGGGACAGGGGTCTTATGATTTCAAACGTAAAGTACTGGTAAGGAAATTTACGCCTATTTATTTTGACATGGAGCCAAAATATTTTAACGCCAAACATTATCCTGAAGCTGCGATGTACAAAGGTAATACAGGAAATAAAAATGAATTTCTGAATGGGCCACTTATCTATAACGATTTTATAGCGGAAAAGTGTGAGATCTTAATCCCTTTTTCTGGTGTAATCAATGCTAATGAAGGAGATAAGGTAACTTTTAAGATTAAAAATGTTTCAAAAGGGGATGATCTTTATTATCTTGATAAAAAGGAAGAAAAAGTTAAAATTGAAAATCTAAAAGAACAGGATGGGGTATTAGAATTTCAAATTACTTATAATAGAAAACAGGGTCGTTTTATTACTTTGTATCTTGATAAAAATGCTCTTGCTTCTTTTAAAGTAGTTCCAAAAACAATTTAGACTTTAAGGAGATTTCGAAATATTATTTTAATAGCGTATCTTAGCAAGAAGTATAAAAAAATAGTTTTGGACTTATGGAAACAACTTTTCTGAAATCAATTTTAGATAATGATTTCTATAAATTTACGATGCAGCATGCTGTAATTAAACTTTTTCCAAAAGCAAAGGTACGTTATGCTTTTATCAATCGTGGAAAGCATGTTTTTCCGCCCGGTTTTGCTGATTTGCTTCGACGTTCGGTTGATGCGATGGCAGATTTGCGATTGACGAAAGAAGAGAAGCGTTATTTGTCTCATCATACCCATTACCTTGATCCCACCTATTTGGATTTTTTGCAAGGATATAGTTTTGATCCGTCAGAAGTCGAAATTAGTCAGGAAGGATTAGAATTAAAAGTTACTATTGAAGGCTATTGGTACCGTACCATTTTGTGGGAAGTTCCTTTGATGGCTCTGATATCGGAACTTTTTTATAAAGCCAATCTTCTGATTCGATTAAACGATGATGCCATAAAAAGCCTGACCAAAGATAAAATAGATAATTACAATACACTTGGAGTGGCTGTTTTGGAATTTGGGACACGCCGCCGCCATTCTTACGAGGTGCAGGAGTTGGTAAATGAAACGCTGAATAATTTTGGTAATCAAAGTTTTATTGGAACCAGTAATGTGCATTTTGCAATGGTTAACAATAAACGACCGTTGGGAACACATGCCCACGAGTGGTTTATGTTTCATGCAGCACAATACGGCTTTAAGATGGCCAATTCAATGAGTTTGGAGCATTGGACACAGGTGTACGGAGGAGATCTCGGAATTGCGCTTACAGATACGTATACGTCGGATATATTTTTCAACCAATTTGATAAAAAATACTCCAAACTTTTTGATGGCGTTCGGCATGATAGTGGTGATCCCGTAGAATTTGCTCAGAAAGTAATCGCGCATTATACCAAAATGGGAATTGACCCGAAATCAAAAAGCATTGTTTTTTCAGATTCTCTTAATTTTGATAAAGTAAAAGTGATATCCGATTTCTGTAAAGACAAGATCAGAATGTCTTTTGGAATCGGAACTAATTTCACCAATGATGTAGGCCTTCCGTCTATGAATATGGTGGTCAAATTAACCGATACCAAACCAGATAATACACATTGGCAGGGAGTTGTGAAACTTTCTGACGAAAAAAATAAAAATACAGGAACGCCTGAAATGATTGCTTTGGCAAAAGAAGTACTGGGAATCAAATAGTATTTTTTGTTGTAACGTTGATTTTTTATATTTTTAAGGTCCGTATTATTTTAAAATCAGTTTAAATAGTTCTAAAAAGCCGTTTTTATTGATAACTTTAAAATGATACGCTTTCATTTTTTACCCAGAAATGGTACATTAGCCAAAAATCCTAAATTCATTTATGCTAGAGCAAAATCAATATAACGAAGATAACATTCGATCACTCGATTGGAAAGAACATATCCGTATGCGTCCGGGAATGTATATCGGAAAATTAGGTGATGGATCTTCACCAGATGATGGTATTTATATTCTTTTAAAAGAGGTTTTAGACAACTGTATCGATGAATTCGTTATGGGTGCCGGAAAAACTATTGAAGTGACGATCAAGGATAAAACGGTTTCTGTTCGGGATTACGGACGTGGAATTCCGTTAGGTAAAGTAGTCGACGTAGTTTCGAAAATGAACACAGGAGGAAAGTACGATTCTAAAGCTTTCCAGAAATCAGTGGGTCTGAATGGTGTCGGAACAAAAGCAGTTAATGCTTTGTCAAGTAGTTTTCGTGTAGAATCGGTTCGTGATGAGAAACAGAAAGCAGCAGAATTTTCGGCAGGGAATCTTGTTTCAGAAGAAGATGTAATTGATACAACAAAACGAAAAGGAACAAAGGTTTCTTTTACACCGGACGAAACGATTTTCAAAAACTATAAATTTCGTTTAGAATATGTAATCAAAATGGTCAAAAACTATTGTTATTTGAACAATGGTTTGACGATTATCTTCAATGGTGAAAAATATCTTTCAGAAAACGGTCTTAGAGATTTATTAGAAGAAACCATTAGTGAAGAAGATTTAGAATATCCGATTATTCATTTGAAAGATCATGATATTGAAATCGCTTTAACACATAGTAAAACACAATATAGCGAAGAATACCATTCTTTTGTAAACGGTCAGAATACCACACAAGGAGGTACACACTTAGCCGCTTACAGAGAAGCTGTTGTAAAAACCATTAGAGAATTTTACAACAAAAACTTTGAGGCATCAGACGTTCGTAAATCGATTGTGAGTGCGATTAGCATCAAGGTAATGGAACCCGTTTTTGAGTCCCAGACCAAAACCAAATTGGGTTCTATGGACATGGGTTCTGATGATGGAACGCCTGCAGTATCGGTTCGTACTTTTGTAAATGATTTTGTGAAAACCAAATTAGACAATTATTTACATAAAAATACACCAACGGCAGAAGCCTTATTGCGTAAAATTTTACAAGCAGAACGCGAACGTAAAGAACTATCAGGAATTAGAAAACTGGCCACAGATCGTGCTAAAAAAGCCAATCTTCACAATAAAAAATTAAGAGATTGTCGTGCACATCTTCCTGATACAAAAAATCCAAGAAACTTAGAAAGTACTTTGTTTATTACCGAGGGAGATTCGGCATCGGGATCGATTACCAAATCGCGTGATGTAAATACACAAGCCGTTTTTAGTTTACGTGGTAAGCCTTTGAACTCGTACGGAATGAGCAAAAAGATTGTGTATGAAAACGAAGAATTTAATTTACTGCAAGCCGCTTTAGATATCGAAGACGGATTAGAGAAATTAAGATACAACAATATCGTAATCGCAACCGATGCCGATGTCGATGGTATGCACATTCGTTTGTTGTTGATTACGTTCTTTCTTCAGTTTTTCCCCGAATTAATAAAAGAAGGACATTTATACATTTTGCAAACGCCACTTTTTAGGGTTAGAAATAAAAAGGAAACGATCTATTGTTATTCGGAAGAAGAAAGAAAAGACGCGATTGAGAAATTAAAACCAAAGCCGGAAATCACGCGATTTAAAGGTTTGGGAGAGATTTCTCCCGACGAGTTTAAAAACTTTATCGGAGATACCATTCGCCTTGATCCGGTTATGATGGATAAAAATACCTCAATCGAGCAATTATTGTCTTTCTATATGGGTAAAAATACACCGGACAGACAAGAGTTTATTATCAAGAATTTGAAGGTGGAGTTGGATGCGATTGAAGAGGAAGCTTAAAAACAACATATTACTGTCAAACAATCTGCAAAATAAAGATGTATTTCAACAAGTAGTCGAGTTGCTTCAAAACGCTAGACAGCAGGTTTTATCAGGACTTTTACAACGATTGAATTAAGAATTTGGAAAAGGATTTTCGATAGATAATTTGGAAAGAATAAGGAAGTTTTATTTGACTTACTCAATTTCCGCATCAGTGATGCGGATTTTAGAAATTCGAAATACGCAGTCAGTGACTGCGCAATTTAGTAAACTAGATTATCCAACATTGTCTTCGTTTTTTAAATTGAGTTTTACGCACTACAATTTTTAATGTGTATTGATGATGAAAAAAAGCATTTGGAAGATGAAAAGAATGAGCAAATTTTTGCCAGCAAGTATAAGACCGTTTTACCTAGTGAGTCAGTATTAAAAAAACGCATTGAAAACAGATAACATTAAATTTATAATTTCGAATATAAATAATGAAAGACGAAGAAGACGATAACATAATTCCGGACGGGGAAGATAATAATTACGAAGAAAACTCAGCTGATGGCAATCAGGATGAGGATTCTGACGAAATTATTGATGTAGATGCCAAACATTTCGAAGGCCAGCATTTTTACGAAAATCAGGAAGAGGAAGGTCAGGATACGATTACGAAAGTAACCGGAATGTATAAAGACTGGTTCTTGGATTATGCGTCGTACGTAATTCTGGAACGTGCAGTTCCTGCTATCGAAGACGGATTTAAACCGGTACAACGTCGTATTATGCACTCTTTGAAGGAGCTGGATGATGGTCGTTATAACAAAGTTGCCAATGTAGTTGGTCACACCATGCAGTATCACCCACACGGAGATGCGAGTATCGGTGATGCTATGGTACAGATTGGTCAGAAAGATTTATTGATTGACTGCCAGGGAAACTGGGGAAACATACTAACAGGTGACGGTGCTGCAGCTTCGCGTTACATCGAAGCGCGTTTGTCTAAATTTGCTTTGGAGGTTTTATACTCTCCAAAAATTACCGATTGGGGTGTTTCGTATGACGGACGTCGTGCTGAACCGAACAATCTTCCGGTAAAATTCCCATTACTACTGGCACAAGGAGCTGAAGGTATTGCGGTTGGACTTTCAACGAAAGTTTTACCTCATAACTTCAATGAATTAATCGATGCTTCGATCAAGATTTTAAAAGGAAAACCGTTTACACTTTATCCGGATTTTATGACACAGGGTATTGCCGATGTGTCCAATTATAATGACGGACTTCGTGGCGGTCGTGTGCGTGTGCGTGCTAAAATTGCCCAGTTGGATAAAAACACATTGGTGATTACACAAATTCCGTTTTCGACCAATACCACGACTTTGATTGACAGTATTTTGAAAGCCAATGATAAAGGTAAAATCAAAATCAAGAAAATCGAAGACAATACAGCAGCCGATGTTGAGATTTTAATTCACCTTTTTCCAGGCGTTTCTCCGGATAAAACAATTGATGCTTTGTTCGCTTTTACAGCCTGCGAAACTTCTGTAGCACCTTTAGGTTGTGTAATTGAAGACAATAAACCCTTGTTTATCGGAGTTTCTCATATGTTGAAAATTTCAACAGAGAGAACGGTTGATTTACTGCGTCAGGAGTTGGAAATTCAATTGGAGGAATTAAAAAACAAATGGCATTTTGCTACTTTAGAAAAAATCTTCATCCGTGAAGAAATGTATATTGACTTTAAGCTGTATGGTGATAAAGATGGATTATACAAATATATGTACGATCGATTTGAGCCTTTCAAAAAAGCATTCGTCAGAGAAATCAACGACGATGATTTGCAACGACTGACTCAGATTCCGATGATTCGTATTACGCGTTTCGACTCTGACAAAGCCGATGATCTTATCGCTAGATTAGAAGACGAAATGAAAGAGGTAGAGCATCATTTAGAAAACCTGATAGATTTTGCCATTGCCTACTTTACGAAATTAAAAGAGAAATACGGAAAAGGTCGTGAACGCCAGACAGAACTTCGTATTTTTGATAATGTTGAAGCTACAAAAGTGGTTTTAAGAAACACAAAACTGTACGTAAACCGCGAAGAAGGTTTCGTCGGAACGAGTTTAAAGAAAGACGAATATGTAGCGGATTGTTCTGATATTGATGATGTAATTGTGTTTTTGCGTGATGGTACATTAATGATTACAAAAGTCGACTCCAAAACATTTACAGGAAAAGATATTATACATGTTGCCGTTTTTGATAAAGGAGACAAACGTACAATTTACAACATGATGTATCGTGATGGTAAATCGGGTCCTTCTTATATAAAACGTTTTAACGTGACTGGAGTTACACGTGACAAACCTTACGATTTGACAAATGGTACAAATGGTTCGCAGGTCGTTTATTTTTCGCATAATCCAAACGGAGAAGCTGAGGTGGTGACTATTTTATTGCGCCAGATTGGAACCATCAAAAAATTGAAATTTGATATTGATTTTGCTAATTTGGCAATTAAAGGACGTGCTTCAAAAGGGAATCTGGTTACTAAATATCCAATTAAAAAAATCGAATTAAAAGAGAAAGGAATTTCAACTTTACTGCCAAGAAAAGTTTGGTTCGACGATACGGTAAAACGTCTGAATGTAGATGCACGAGGCGAACTGTTAGGCGAATTTAAGCCAAGTGATAAGATATTGGTCATTAGCCAGGCAGGTAAAGTAAAAGTTATCATTCCGGAATTGTCTACTCATTTTGATGAAGATATGATTGTTCTGGAGAAATGGAAACCAAAGAAACCGATCTCAGCGATTTATTATGATGGGGAAAAAGAGCGTTATTTCCTGAAACGTTTTCTGGTAGAAACCGAAAACAAGGAAGAAACTTTTATTACCGATCACCCAAATTCGCAATTAGAAATTGTATCGACAGACTATCGTCCGCTTGCGCAATTGGTTTTTGCAAAAGTAAAAGGAGTTCAGAAAGAAGATTTACATATTGATGTTGAGGATTTCATTGCTGTAAAAGGATTTAAAGCATTAGGAAATCAATTGACCACTGATAAATTGAAACAGGTTAATTTATTAGAGCCATTGCCTTACGAAGAGCCTATAGAAGAGGTTGTAGAAAGAAAAGTGAGTTATAATGACGATGGTTCAGTTGAAACCGAATTAGATGACGACGGCCAGATAGGTCTGGTTCTGGATTAAGATAATTAGTGTAAACCGTCTCAGTTTGAGGCGGTTTTTTTTGCTTTTGCTTGTAGCTATATAGTGATTTAGATTTTTTGCCACAGATTAATGGATTAGAATGATTTTATTTTAAGCTGAAGCGATAAAAGTTTTTTTTGAATAGCCTCCTGCTTTAGCTGGAGGAATCAGATAAAGTATAGATTTCAAGGCTTTAGCCAAAACTGCAATTTTGGCTAAAGCCTTTTTTGTATGCATTTTGGAACCTCCAGCTAAAGCAGGAGGCAATTTACAATATAATTTTTGGAGTCATTTTTTAGGCTGACCTGTCATCCCGATTTCCATGATAAAAAGCGAGCGTTAATTTCGAGGCACGAGAAATCATAGAAGAAACTCCGTACAGTTTGTCATACTGAGGAACGAAGGATCTACGTTTGCTGAATCGATACCGTTGAACTTCACTTTACGGAATTACTTGTGAAGATACTTCGTTCCTCAGTATGACAAAATTGTGAAAAATAGAAGCGGAGCATTTAGTGTGATTTCTCGTGCCTCCGAAATCTGATTTATTAGATGAAACAGTAATAAAATCTATTCCTACAATACAGATGTTGATCAACCAAAATTGATTATGTTTGTGTAACTTACTGAATTTAAAAAGTAATAAAAAATGAATGTTAAGCTAACAGATAAAGATAAAATTAGTGTAACGAATCCTGATGAATTATACGAAATCATGCGACAGATTTTGTTTCGTGATAATAAAATAGACCGTGAGAAGGAACATTTCTGGATGATAGGGCTAAACATGGCAAATACAATCGTGTATATAGAATTGGTAAGCATGGGGAGCGTAAAAGCTTCACAAGCAGAACCAATGAATGTTTATAGAGTTGCGGTATTAAAAGGTGTTACAAGTGTGATCGCTGTGCATAACCATCCGAGTGGTAATTTGACTCCCTCTGAAGCCGACAAGGATACTACAGACCGATTAATACAAGTGGGGAAAATTTTAGATATAAAATTTTTAGACCATTTTATTATTAGTGCAGAAAAATATATTAGTTTTTTGGATATTGGATTAATGGCTCAATTAGAAAAAAGCCTAAAATATGTTGTTCCGTATAAAATAGAAGAAATAATCCGCAAACAGGAAATGGAAATCAGATTAGGGAAAGAAAAAGCGGATAAATTAAAGGAAACAACAAACCAATTAAAAGAATCGGCAAAAGAATTTAAGGAAACCGCAAAAATAGAAAAGTCTTTAAGGATTGAATTTGAAATGACGGTTATTTCCAATTTACTAAAACAGAAGATGACAATAGAACAAATAGCAGTTATTTTGAATCTTACTACAAAGGAAGTAGAGCAAGTTACTAAAAAGATAAAATCATAAAAATCCATTCTTAATTTAGAGCAAGGTTTGAATAGCCTCCTGCTTTAGCTGGAGGAATCAGATAAAGTATAGATTTCAAGGCTTTAGCCAAAACTGCAATTTTGGCTAAAGCCTTTTTTGTATGCATTTTGGAGCCTCCAGCTAAAGCAGGAGGCAATTTACAATATAATTTTTGGAGTTATTTTTTGGCTCGACCTGTCATTCCGATTTCTATGATAAAAAGCGAGCGTTAATTTCGAGGCACGAGAAATCATAGAAGAAACTCCGCACAGTTTGTCATCCTGAGGGACGAAGGATCTACGTTTGCTGAATCGATAGCGTTTAACTTCACTTTACGGAATTACTTGTGAAGATACTTCGTTCCTCAGTATGACAAAATTGTAGAAAATAAAATTGGAGCACCTAGTGTGATTTCTCGTATCGAAATGGTAAAAAAAGCGGGTGTAAATTTGCTAAATTTGAGCTGTTCAGAAAAAAGAAGTAATAAAAAAAGGATGTTTCGCTAACTGCGAGACATCCTTTTTATTGATGATAAGGTGTTATTTTAGTTTTGTTGGTATTTTTTATCCGTTAGTGTTTTCATGAATGCAACCAACGATTGTTCTTCTTTTTTAGTTAGTTTTAGTGCATCAAAAGGCAATGTTTGGTTGTCTACTGCATAACCCAATCCTTTTCCACCACCTTTATTGTAGAAGTCAACAACTTCTTCTAAAGTTTTAAAAACACCATTGTGCATATAGGGTCCTGTTACAGCAATGTTTCGAACTGTTGGTGTTTTGAAAGCTCCAACTAACTGAGGCATTTTATTGTATAAATATCTGCCGGTATCGGGGCTCAATGCTTTTCCTGAGATGTCATTTGGAGTTCCTATAACTTCGTGTTCGGTTTTGGAATAATTTGGTGGTACAGTTCCGTTAAACAAAGGTGTGAAGTGGCAGGTCGCACATTTTGCTTTACCCATAAAAAGATTCATACCTTCTATTTCCTGATTGGTCAGTGTATTTTTTTCGCCTCTCATATAAACGTCAAATTTAGAATCAAAAGCATTAAGCGACCTTACGTAACTGGCAATTGCGTTTTGAATTTGCCAAGCTTCCGGTTTTGCTGTTTTAGGGTATGCCTTTTTGAAAAGTTTTACATATTCGGAATCCAGTAAAATCTGAGCATGAATATCTTTTAAGGAACCATGCATTTCATCTTTATTTTCAATGACATCTACACTTTGTTTTTCTAAATCTAATTGGCGCATATCCCAAAATTGTGCATTCTGCAAAGAAGCATAGGTCAGGGTAGGCGTGTTTCTCATCAGGTTGCTGCCATTTAGCGAAACATTTGTTTTTAGGCCATCGGTAAAGGCTTTTTCAGGATGATGACAGGTAGCGCAGCTTCGGTCATTGTTTTTGGAAAGCGTTTTGTCATAAAATAATTTTTCTCCTAAAGTAGCTTTATCAGCGGTAAAATTATGCGCATCAGAAAGAACAAATCCATTTACGTCAAAGGCATCTTTATCGAAAAAAGTGGTTGCAGTGGGTTTTAACGGACTGCTTTTTTTAACATTTTGAATCTTTTCTTCTTTCTGGAAAGCTTTTATTTTTTTTGAAATCGGATTCAGATATTGAGTTATAAAAACGGCTCGGTTGAAGGCGTTAAAATTGTTGTTGTTTTTACAATATTTTTGCGCTTCTGTAATTAGTTTTTTTAAATCTGCTAACGTTTTACTAGTGCCATCAATTCTTTCGAGTAGACTTGGAATACCGATTAAACTTTCACCAGCTTCAGGAATTGAAGTCTGTAAAATTGGACTATCAAAACCGGTAATACCTAAGGCAATTACTCTAAAAACGTTTTGCTGAACAGCATCTAAGACATAATCGTTACTAATTGTAATGACTTCAAAAGTGCTTTTCAACTGTTTTATGTTGGAGGCGAAAATGTTTAATTCTCGAACTAAATCTTCCTTGTTTGTAACTTCATATTCCGGATAAATAAGTTCTTCCATAACCTGAAAACCATGTGGTTCGAAGGATTTGTTTTCTTCCAGTTCCATTTCGTCTAAGGCTGGGCCGTTCATAAAACGAGCGGTTTCAGGAATGAAGTATTCAACTGCCCATTCTACTTTTTTATAGGCCAGACGGGACTTTTTAAACTGTTCTACAATTTCTTTTTGGGATTGGTCTGTAGTCACTAATTTTTGAAATTGTACAATTTCATTGTTTAATTTGTTTAAATCAATGATCAAATCCTGATTGATGGTAGTTTGAGAATCTTGATTTTCTTTGCATGAAATGGCCAGGCAAAAAAGTATAAACAGAGGAATAAAGTATTTTAATTTTATCATAGTATATAAAAAGATAACAACCCTTATCAAAAAAATAAGGGTTGTAAATTTAATTTAGGTTGAAATTATTAGCGTTGTACGTTTCTAATAATAACAGTTTGTCCACCTTCTTTGTTGGTGTTGATACCCGAACCATCTGCATTTTTGAATGCATCAAGTTGCCAAGTGTGCGAGTGAATATTTACTGTAAAAGTGTTTGGTACACCAATTAAATCAGAGATATCTTGCATGGCACCAAATTCCCAGCTACCAAGTCTTGTCTCTCCAGTTTGATTGTATAAGGCATTCCAAGACGCGTCTGTTCTTTTGTGATTCATGTTTAACCAAGGCTTGTTTTGTTTTGATGCAATATTATATTGCCAGATGTACGAATCGTGTTTTGCATCAGCATAATAACTATCACCATCTTCCTGAATGTAAACGTAATTTTCAGTAACACAAAGGTTGTCCGGATTGATGATTCCTGTTCCCGGAGTACTATCACCTTCAACGGCTAATTCTAAAGTTCCTTTTAAAGGATCAGCAGCATCCATTTTTAGTTTGTAAACTCTTCCCCACATGGTATAACCATCAACAGGAGCGTTTGAAGTAGCTTGTCCGGTTGCTGTAAAGTAAACCTCTCTGTTATTGCTGGCACTTCCTTTTCTGTAGTCAACATCTTCTACTCTTGAAAAACGAATAGCTCCTAATGCATTTACAGTAGTATTAATTACAGCTCCTGTCAGGTTTTTTGCATTTGGAATTTCAACAAAAGAAACAGGGTAAGAATTGTTTAAAGTCATGGCAGTTTCTACCTGATTTCCGTCATTTCTTTTTAAAGCATATAATTTTCCGTTTGATAAATCTCCTACAGTACTCATATACATGATCAATTGTCCCGCACTTGCATGTGAAGTTGCGTAAGATTGATCTTCACCAATCATGATAATTGTTTTTCCAGGATACGCTTCTTTTGGTAATGGAACCGCATTTTCCATACTCGCTTTTCCTAAAGCAGGTAAAACTCTGTCGGTTTTGCTTTTGTCTGAAGATAATCCCAGTGGATTAATTCCATGAACCATACTTTCCTGACCACTTTCCCCGGCAGTTAAAAAGATTGGACCAAATCCGTGAATTTCAGGAGTGGCTAAAGTTGCTGAACACAAACGTGTTAAACCTCCAATTCCGTCTACTAGATAATCTCCTTTTACTGGTTTAAAAGTTTTGTCTAAATAAACTCTTGAGACAGATTGTAATATTTCGTGGTTGGTAATTAAGATATAACCTTCTCCGTTTGGATTTTTCATGAACCCGGCTCCATCTGGCTGTGCTCCATAAACAAATTTCGGAGATTCCGGTAAAACGTCCGCACTACTGATCAAGGTGCTAATCTGAAGGTTTTCGAAACCAGTCATCGGAAAAACAAAAGCAGGGACTTTTGAGTGTGATGTGAAATCGATAGAGGACTTTACCTCGTTAGATGCACCTTTGTTGTCATCATCTTGACAACTGATTGCAGAAAGACCTGTAATACCAAGCAATGCTAGCGATCTTAAAAAATTAAATTTCATAATATTTTGGTTTTTTTATTTTGAGCAAAGCTATCCCTCAAAAACAAAATACATGTTATGTCAGTTTTTTATAATTGCTAATAAACTATAAGGTATATATTATTAAATCGTAAATATTGGAAGTTAATTGTAAATTTTATACTTGTGGGGAAGTTATAATAAACTGCGAAAAAAAATAGAGTATGCTGCTACAAGAGTAAAGGTGCGAAATTGAAAAAACAATCCTAAAAACAAATCCATCCAATACGTTTAATCTGTGGCAAGAAAAAGTAGCCACAGATTTTAAAGATTAAAAATGATTTTGTCTCTTTTGAGCTAAAAAGTTTAAACGGTAAGGTATGCAAAGTTTAAACGGTAAGGTATGCAAAGTTTAATTATAGTATTACGGCACTTTTTTAACTTTATACCTAATTTTCTGCACGCAGATTTAGAAGATTTAGCAGATTGCACAGTTTTTCTTAAGACGTAAATAAGATCGGCCTAATCTGCTAAATCTGCGTGCAAAAGAAAAAACGCAAAGTTCGCAAAGCTATAACTAAACTTTGCGAACTTTGCGTAAACCCTCTGCGCGCTTTGCGGTTAAAATTCCCCGAAAAGAAGCTTATTTTTAAGAAAGATATTATTGTTTCTTTCGAATTTTCATATTAACAAATTCAACAGCCAACGAAAATGTTATAGCAAAATACAAATACCCTTTCGGAATCGCGCCAATGTGTTCTCCTGCAAGTGTGGCTTCAGATAAGTGCATGCTTTCCGTAATCAGCATAAAACCAATAAGGATTAAAAAAGACAATCCTAATATTTGTATAGAAGGATTCTGATTGACAAAATTCCCAACCGGAACTGCAAATAACATCATTACCGCCACCGAAATAATAACGGCAGTTACCATAATAGTCAAAGCGCCATTTACTCCGTTTGTCATTCCAACCGCAGTCAGGATTGAATCAACCGAAAAGATTAAATCGATTAATAAGATTTGTAGAATAACATTGGAGAAGGATTGCTTTGCTGCCGTCTTGATGTTTTTTTCCTCTTCGCCTTTATGATCTACTTTTTCGCTGATTTCTTTGGTGCTTTTATAGATAAGGAACAATCCTCCGAAGAACAAAATCAGTGCCTGTCCAGTAAAATCGGCATTTAACCAACCCCAGTTTATGCTGAACAGAATGGCTTTCATCGCAATTAGATAAGAAATCCCCATCAACAAGGCAATACGCATGAACATGGCTAAAAATAAACCAATTCTGGTAGCTCTTTTGCGATTTTCTTCCGGAAGTTTGCCCGTTACAATCGATATAAAAATGATATTGTCAATTCCCAGAACAATTTCAAGAAAAGTAAGCGTTAAGAGTGCAATCCAGGCATCGGGGTTTAAGAATACTTCCATTTTTAAGAGCTTTTAATTTATTCTATTTTATGAACTGTTCCGCGTTGTTTTTCTTCAGAGCCCACCATTCCAAATTCAAATGTATAGGAATCCTTTGTAGTGTTTAGGATTTTCATGCTGATTGCTTTTTCTTCCGCCATATTTTTTGGGTGTTTTTTTTGCAGAATGTATTCGCAATCACTTACCCAGCGTACAGTTGATGTATCTGTTTTGCCATCGAAAGTTTCAATTTCTATATTGTCTTTTCGTTCAAATATTGTGGTTTTTTTTACACCGTTTACTTCAAACTCAAATTTGAATTTTCCGTTTTTGAAGTCCTTGCAGTTGTGTTCTGCGTTGTAACATGATACTAATGCTAATAACGGAAGTAAGAATATAATTTTTTTCATTTTTTTGTTTATGTTATTTTTTGAGTCATCCTGAGCGAAGTCGAAGGAGTTTTAGTAGGTCTTCGACTTCGCTCAGACTGACATTTGGGTTCGCTCAGACTGACATTCAGGTTCGCTCAGACTGACATTCGGGTTCGTTCAGACCGACATTTGACTTCGTTTAGACGGATAATACGATTATTTCAATTTTTTTAACTCGTCATCCGTAAAGTTCTTAATTTCTTTTTCTTTGGCAAACTTTTCGGCATTGTAATTTCCCGATTTATTCTTCGGAATTGATAAACTGTTCCAATCGTCTTTTTTTAATTGTTTGGCATAAAAAACAATTTGTCCGATATGATAGGGGTAATGTGCCAATTGTCGATTGATGGCTTCAATGACCGTATGACCTTCGTTTCTGATGTAGATTATTTGGGAAAGTTGTTCGGGTTTTAAATTTTCTAAAGTAGTCAGAAAACAATCCCATCCTTTATTCCAAACCGCCAAAACTTCTTCTTTTGATTGTAAGTCATTTTCAAATTCGGCATCACGATTGCGCCATTCTTTTTCGCCATCGGTAGTTAGGAAATCAGTCCAGCGTGATAACATATTGCCCGAAATGTGTTTTATGATTGTAGCGATACTGTTCGTGTCTTCATTTATGGCAGTAAAAAGCTGTTCGGGTTCCAGTTGGGCCATTGCTTTTTCTCCTAAGATTTTGTAATATAAAAATTGCTTTTTAACACTTTCTAAATACGATTCGGTTGCATCCATAACTAAACAATTTTAATGTCATATTTGTCTAAAAGGCCTTCAATTCCCTGAGTTGCAAATTGTGCTTTTCGCATTGGATTAAACTCGGGATCAATTTTGTAATTATAAGCTGTTCTAAAGTCAACCGCCGCTAATTGAGTTTCGTTAAAAATAGCTCCCTCAAGATTGCAATTATCAAAAGAAGAGCTTGTGAGATTGGTTCCTATAAAAGTTACTTCTCTCACCGAACAGTTTATAAACTTAGTTTTGGGCATTTTTTTGTTCGAAAAAATAGCGTAGTCTAAAGTGCTTTCCTCAAAGTAAACCTGAAATAAAAAGTCATCACACTCATTAAAGGCAATTCCTAAAAGTTTACAATTCTTAAAAGTCACATTTTTTAAACTCGTTCCGGCTAAACTGGTCATGGAGAGATTGCAGTCTATAAATTCGCAGTCTAAAAAAGTATTGTAAGCAAAATTACTGTTGGAAAAATCACAATTTTTAAATACACAATCTTCAAACTCGCGATTGTTTATTTTTTTATCAATATAAATGACTTTGTCAAATGTTTTCTGAATGTGTATTAGACTTTCCATACAATTTTGTGGTTGTTTTTTAGCAAACCTAACAGGTTTTAAAAACCTGTTAGGTTTATAATATATTTTAGAAATTTAATCATTAAACAAACCTTTCATGATGATTTTCAATCCATAAAAAATTAAAAACATGGCACTTAAACAAGCTACAATTCCGATTCCTAAAACCAAATAGTGCCAGTTCGTATGCTGATTCATAAAAGCGTTATAAATTAGGGATGGTCCAATGAATAGTAACGGTAATGAACCTGTCACGTATTTGATGCCTTTTCCGAGTAGTTCTTTATTTGTTGACATATTTTTTTAAGGTTTCAGGTTTAAAAGTGTTTCAGGTTTAAAGTTGTTTCAGGTTTCAGGCTTCAAGTTTTTCGCAATCTTGTCATTTCGACGGAGGAGAAATCACACAAGAAATTCCGTTATGAAAATCGCTAATCTTTGTCGAATATTGAATGTGATTTCTCCTTCGTCGAAATGACAAATCGATAGTACTCTGACCAAAAACATCTTACATCTCACATTTCACAAGCTTTCCACATTTTACAAATTATAGTTGTCAACAGCATTTCTCACGCTGCCATATTTTTTCAACAAATCAGAGGCTTCTTCATATGAAACAGGGATTTCTCCCATAATCATTTTGACACCGCGATCCACCAATTTGATGTTGCTGAGCTGCATATCGACCATTTTGTTTCCTTTTACTTTTCCAATTTGGATCATGGCTGCAGTCGAAATCATATTCAGAACTAATTTTTGTGCAGTTCCGGCTTTCATTCTGGAGCTTCCGGTAACAAATTCAGGTCCTACGACCACTTCAATTGGAAATTGTGCAGTTAAGGCTAATGGACTTCCTGCGTTACAGGTAATAGATCCTGTGGTAATATTATTCTCATTACAAGTTTCTAAACCTCCAATTACATAAGGTGTCGTTCCAGAAGCGGCAATACCTATAACAATATCATTTTTTCCAATATTATTTGCTTGTAAATCAATCCAGGCTTGTGCTGCATCGTCTTCGGCATTTTCTACGGCACGACGGATTGCAGTGTCCCCACCGGCAATAATTCCGTTTACTAGATCAAACGGAACGCCAAAAGTAGGAGGACACTCAGAAGCATCAACAACGCCTAAGCGCCCTGATGTTCCGGCTCCGATGTAAAACATTCTTCCGCCTAGTTTTAACTTGGCTACAACTTGTGCTACAAGAGCTTCAATTTGTGGCATCGCTTTTTCAACAGCGTGCGGAACGGTTTTGTCCTCGTTATTGATATTAGCAAGCAATTCATGGACAGACATTTTTTCTAAATGATCATATTTTGATGCTTGTTCTGTAGTTTTTGTAAAAATCATGGTATCTTTTATGTGCTGTGTTACAAAGCCTCAAAGTTACAAAGTTTTAAGGCTTATAACAACGAAATATATTTGTACCAATTAGTTTTTTGTGAGGAATTAGAAGCAACCTGCTCCTGTATGTTTATGAAATGTGGGTATTGTAAGCGATTTGTCAAATAAAATCTCTTGTTAAGATCTGTTGCTGTTAATTATAAGAAAAAAGCCAACAGAACGCCAAGAACGATCATCGACACTTTAGCGACATTAAATTTATGCCCTTCGCTACTTTCAAAAATAATAGTAGAGGAGATGTGAAACAAGATACCGATTACAACTGCTGTAATCTCTGTATAGTATTCGTTTAAAATCGGCAAATATTCTGATGCGATTGTACCTAACGGCGTCATAACTGCAAAAGTTAGCATAAAAGCAAAAATGGCTTTTTTGTTTAAGCTTGCGTTTAGAAAAAATGTCGTTAATATAATGGCAATTGGCAGATGATGAATTGCAATTCCAATCGCTAAATCATGATGATGGCTGACAGGGAAACCTTCTAAAAAAGCATGAATACACAAACTTATAAAAAGCAACCACGGGATTTGGTTCATTTTTTCGTGCCCGTGAACATGACCGTGTTCTGCGCCTTGTGAGAAAAATTCCAGAATGATCTGAAACAGGATTCCCACCATGATAAACAAACCAATATTATGATTGTGTGACGCGTAAACTTCCGGTAACAGGTGCATAACCGTCAAGGATAGTAAAAACGAGCCGCTAAAAGCTAATAAAAGTTTTAGATTGGATTTGTTTTTTGGCTTTAAAAACAAAGCTACAATATAGCCCAGAAGTACCGAAAATAAAGGTAATAAGTAGTTCATTTTTTGTTTAATCGTTTGTTAAGTTTAATCGTTTAACTGTTGGATTGTTTAATCGATGCAACGGTTAAACAAAGAGGCAATTAAACCATTTTATTTAAAAATCATGATTAATCGTTCGCTTTCAGTCTTATGAAACTTTTTTAGTTTATAATCTCCAAAAGTATCTAAAAGAAAAATACCTGCTTCATTCATTAACTCTTCGAAATCCTTTAATGTTAAGGCTTTTACTTTTTCGGTAAAATGAAAATGCTGGCCTTTATCTTCAAAATCTATTTCTTTAAAAATATGTCCGTCTTGTAGATATCTTTTGATTTTAAAATCGATATCGTCTACTGTTTTAATTTCTTCGGGAACCAAAGTTTCTAAGACCTGAGTTACATTCATGAAATCAATTACAGCAAAACCATATTCGGATAAGCTTTCTTTTATGGCTTTTAAGGTGGTTAGATTGTCGTCATCACTTTCGAAATAACCAAAACTTGTAAACAAATTGAATATCGCATCAAATTTTTCTTCAAAAGGCTCACGCATATCGTGCACCTTAAAATGAAGTGTCTCATTACTGTTTTTGCTTGCTTCAGCAATGCTGTTTTCAGATAAATCGGCTCCTATTACGTTAAAACCTAATTGGTTTAAGTAAATAGAGTGACGGCCTTTCCCGCAGGCAAGATCGAGTACTTTTGCTTTTTCAGGTAAATTTAGATAATGTGTAAGATTATCCATGAAAATCTGAGCTTCGCGGTAGTTTCTATCTTTATAAAGAATGTGGTAATAGGGAGTGTCAAACCACGAAGTAAACCAATTTTCGGTGTTACGTTCCTGATTCGGTGTGGATGAGTTCGATGCGTCAGACATTTATTCTATTTCAATTAATTCAAAAGTCCCGCAAATTTAGTGTATTTTTGCCGAAAAATAACTATTTCGCAATGATACCTCGTGAATCATTGTGTGTAAGGTGAAATTTTTAATGCAGATTTGAGATTGATAAGAAATCTGTTTTAATTTAGAGAAAAAATGGAAGAAAATTTTAGAATGATAGCCAAATGTTTTTTTGGTTTTGAAGAAATATTGGAAAATGAGTTGCGTGCGCTTGGTGCTCAGGATGTAGAAAAAGGAGTGCGAATGGTTAGTTTTAAAGGCGACAAAGGATTTATGTACAAAGCCAATTTGTCGTTGCGTACTGCTCTTAAAGTTTTGAAACCTATATATTCTTTCAGAGCGAATAATGAACAGGCATTGTATAAAGGAATTTCAGGTGTAAACTGGTCTAAATTATTGAATGCCAATCAGACTTTTGTTATTGATGCTACAGTACATTCTACTTATTTTAATCACTCTGAGTTTGTTTCTCAAAAGTGTAAAGATGCGATTGTAGATCAATTTAGAGAGCGAACAGGGCAGCGTCCGAGTATTGATAAAGCTTTTCCGGATTTAAGAATTAACATTCATATTGATAAAGATCAGGTTTCGGTTGCGTTGGATACTTCAGGGAATTCATTGCACCAACGTGGTTACAGAACTGCTACGAATATTGCACCGATTAATGAGGTTTTGGCAGCAGGAATTTTATTGTTGTCAGGTTGGGAAGGACAAAGTCATTTTCTGGATCCAATGTGTGGTTCGGGAACGTTTTTGGCAGAAGCTGCTATGATTGCTTGTAATATTCCGGCAAACATTAATCGTAAAGAGTTTGCTTTTGAGAAATGGAAAGACTGGGACAACGATTTATTTGATCAGATTGTAAACAGTCTGATGAAAAAGACAAAAGAATTTCATTACACTATAAAAGGTTTTGATAAAGCACCAAGTGCAGTAAATAAAGCTAAAGATAACATCAGAAACGCTAATTTAGAAGATTACGTTACGGTTCAGGAAAATAACTTTTTTGATAGCGAAAAAGCGGTTGAAGGTAAATTACACATGGTTTTCAATCCTCCTTATGATGAACGTTTGGACATTCATATGGAAGAATTCTATAAAAATATTGGGGATACTTTGAAGAAAAGCTACCCGGGAACAAACGCTTGGTTTATTACAGCCAATCTTGAAGCACTGAAATTTGTTGGATTAAAACCGTCCAGAAAAATCAAACTTTTCAACGCAAGTTTAGAAGCGCGTTTGGTGAAGTACGAAATGTACGAGGGAAGTAAGAGAACAAAGTTTCAGGTTAATGAGTAGAAAAAAAGGTTCTAAGGGACTAAGTTTCTGAGGTGCTAAGCTTTTTTATACAATTTAAAATAATAATTTTAAGGTTCTAAGATGTTGAGTTACCAGATTAAAAAAATCTTAGAAACTCAGTATCTGAGAACCTTAGCAACTTTAAAAAAAATGACAAAACTACAAGTAAGAGGTTTTTTATATCAGTTGGGATGTTTCGCTATTTTGTTTATAGCGGGAAGGTATTTGGTAGCAAGCTATACCGGATTAACAGGACTTTGGATTCCGGTGACCTCTTTTATTGCCGCGACTTTGATTTCGCCTAAATTTCAAGCAGTAAAAACCAAAGACGGTGAAAAGCTTTTTATGAAATGGATTTTTATAAAAGGAATTAGAGAAATAGGGTAGGTGCTAAGGTTCTAAGTGACTAAGTTTCTAAGTGACTGAGTTTCTAAGAAAAAAACTTAGCGACTCTGCGTCTTTGCGAGATTCTAAAACGAGACAAAGTGTATCATAATTTTTGGTTTTGATTCGTTCGAGATTGAGTTTCTCTCATAAAAAATAAGCCCCAGATTCATGAATCTGGGGCTTATTTTTTTGCTATATTTTTCTCAGTTAAAAAACTTAGAAACTTAGCCACTTAGAAGCTTAGCAACTTAGGAACTTAGCAACTTAAGAAAAACCTATTTCTTCGGAATGTCTTTAATCTCCGGAATGATTACTTTTTTCTTGTAAAGCGGAATAAAATAAGAAACGGTATAATTAAAACCTACTCCAAAATTTCCGTCATAGGTTCTGTTAAAACCGGGAATATAAAGATTTTCAAAATTCCCTGGTTCTTTATTGCTTACCAAAAGTTTTAGCTGAACACCAAAACCAACAAATACGTTATTGAAAACTTTTGCTTTAACTCCCATAGCGACTTCGAGCCAGGCAGCAGTAAGACCATTGTATTTCTCACCTGAAACAATTGATTCTTGTGATGACCAGTAAGGATCTCGATTATAGATTTTATAAGTATTTAATTGTTGACTAAAAGTACTAAAACCACCTCGCAAGCCTATAGTGATAAGGTTTTCCATATCAAGCCAGTTTTGATACGTATTGTAGTCAAAACCTCCTTTTATATACGTTCCTGTTGCGGTGGAGTTTACTCTGTCGTCATCAGTGGTTTTGTCTTCAAAACCAAGTTCTGCCGCTAAATAGTATTTTTTCGTCAGACGAAAATCACCTGTAAATTCAACACCTTTATAATCTTTGTCGTAAAAACCACGTGTTAGTTTGTAGACATCAACACCAACGCGCAGACCGTATCGATCTGTTTTTGGTGGGATTGTGTCCGTTGTAACCTGCTGAGCAGCTGGTTTTTTGATTTCCGATTTTGGTTTTTCCTGAACAGTTTCTTTTGTTTTGGTTGTTTCTTGTGCCTGAACCATAAACATTGAAAACAAGAGAGGAATACTAAAAAAATACTTCAACATGTGTCTCATTTTCGTATTCAATGTTAGTTTTTTTTATGTTAATTTGTTTCATCCAAGGGTTGTCAGCATCAGGGATTATTCGAATGAAAGCTTCTAGATTAAAAATAGTTTTAACACCACAAGCTCTTGAAACATAAATGTTTTGACGCGTGTACTTAAATTCCAGTACATCCTTGTTAAACTCAGGAGAATTCGGATTTCCCGAGTCGTAAATAAACGTATAAGTTGTCGTGTCAGCATCTGTTCTTAAAGGAATGGAAATTGAATTAGCATTGGTTATGTACATTGCATCACCAATACCGGATTTATTAAAAACAATACCATTATCTTGTTTTTCACCAATTACTTTAAGGTTTTTTACATTCTTTTTTATAGATGCATTGGTTATATCATAAAAGGAGATTACTAAACGTGGCGTTGTTGGTGTATCTGCATCACAAATGTCATCTTTCTCGCAGCCGGATAAACCAAAAGCAAAAAGCAATAAAAAAGAGATTATTTTTTTCATGTATATTTTTGTTATCTAAGTTCTAAAAGTACAACATTTTCAACATGATGCGTTTGCGGGAACATATCTACCGGACGGACACGTGTTACCTTGTATTTTTCATCCATCAAAGCTAAATCACGTGCCTGCGTTGCTGAATTACAACTCACATAAACGACTTTTTTAGGTGCAATTTTCAAAATCTGATCAATAACGGCAGCGTGCATACCATCTCTTGGCGGATCCGTAATAATTACATCAGGTTTTCCGTGTTGTGCAATAAAAGCTTCATTAAATACGACTTTCATGTCTCCAACAAAAAACTCACAATTGGTAATATTATTGCGTTCTGCATTGGCTTTAGCGTCTAAAATAGCTTCTGGTACACTTTCTACCCCGATTACTTTTTTTGCCTTTTTAGAAACAAACTGAGCAATAGTTCCGGTTCCTGTATATAAATCATAAACCGTTTCGTTGCCGGAAAGACCTGCAAAATCACGTGTTATTTTATACAATTCATACGCTTGATCAGAGTTGGTTTGGTAAAATGATTTCGCATTAATGCTAAATTTTAAACCTTCCATTTCTTCTAGGATATAATCTCTTCCTTTGTATAATTTAACATCCTGATCGTAGATGGTATCATTTGCTTTTCCATTAATTACATACTGCAAAGAAGTAATCTGTGGAAACTTTTCATATAAATGATCTAATAACAATTCTCTGTTCTTTTGGTCCTCTTCAAAAAACTGAATCAAAACCATGATTTCTCCTGTTGAAGCCGTGCGAATCATAAAAGTACGCAATAAACCGGAATGCTCTCTAGGATTGAAAAAAGCTAAATTATGCTCGTTGGCAAATGCTCTGATTTCGTTACGAATAGCATTCGAAGGATCTTCCTGAAGGTGACACTTGGTAATGTCAAGGATTTTATCCCACATTTTTGGAATATGGAATCCTAAGGCATTTCTGTTTCCTAAATCTTCCGTACTATCAATTTCTTTTTCGGTTAACCAACGACTGTTAGAAAACGAAAATTCCATTTTATTTCTGTAGAAAAACTGTTTGTCTGAACCCAAAATAGTTTCGAATTCAGGAAGCTCCACTTTTCCAATACGTTGTAAATGATTTTTTACTTCGTTTTGCTTGTAATACAGCTGTTGACTGTATTTCATGTTTTGCCATTTACATCCTCCACAAACACCAAAATGATCGCAAATAGGATCAATGCGATGCTCTGATAATTCATGAAATTTTACTGCTTTGCCTTCATAATAGGCTTTTCTTTTCTTAAAAGTTTGTACATCAACTACATCACCAGGTACCACATTCGGAATAAAGATCACTTTTCCGTCAGGAGCCTTTGCTACTGATACTCCCTTTGCTCCAGCATCAAGAACTTGAATTTGATGAAAGACAACTTTGTCTGTATTTTTTCTTCCCATAGCGCAAAAATAAGGGTTTGTAAACTTTTATAAATTTAAATTTTAAAATATTTTACCATTTTTTTTAAATTGTTAGTTTAATCGACTTTTAAAAGTAACTTTGTTTTAGCAATAATCCCAAAAGCTACATTTTTAACCTATAGTTTTGTTATCTTTTTATGAAGTTGTATCACAATCTTTCACAAATTAGCTTTTTAAAGAAGAGTTACGCATTCAAATTCTTGTTTGTAGCTTTTATAGGTATACATATTCCCCTTATCGGTATTTTGTTTTTTGTGCTTTATTTTGATACTTCTATTTCACCGGCTTCTGTTTTGGTTTTTTCTTTAATAATGACCTTACTGGCAACTGCGATAACACTCTTGGTTTTAAAGAATTTAATTGAGCCAATAGCAAAGGCTTCAAAATCTTTAGACGATTACAGAAATAACAGAAGATTATCGGTTTTGCCAACGGAATACAGCGATGAGGCGGGTTTGCTAATGTGTAATATTCAGGAATCTATTTATGAAGCCGAAAGTTATATAAATGAAAAACAGGATTTAATTTATATGCTTTCACATGATTTAAAAAACTTTGCAGGGAATCCTCAGGGTTTAGCCAATCTCATTATAAGCGAAAATCCGTCAGACTCGGTGAAACATCTGGCCGGTTTGATTTGTGAATCCACTAATTTACAATTTAGATATATCGATAATTTTATTAAATTGTTGAATGAACAGGATCAGATTGTAAAAATGAATCAGGAATTAAAAACGATTGTATTCCCTAATATTTTGCCTTTTATCAATGAGCAGGTCGAACAACGACTGATTGATAAAAATATTAAGCTGACTTTGAGTTTAGAGCTATCTGAAGCTAAATTGAGAATCGAAGAAGGTTTGTTGGTTCAGGTTTTAGTGAATCTGATCAGTAACGCAATAAAATTTTCTTACTTTGACAGTGAAATTAAAGTGAGAATCTATTTTGAAGATGAAGAATTGATCATTACGGTCACTGACAAGGGGATTGGTTTTGACAAACATCAAATTGATGAATTGTTTAAAAAGTTCACCACAATGAGCCGATTAGGAACAGCAAAAGAATCCTCAACCGGAATTGGGCTTTATCTCTGTAAAAAAATCATAGAGAGAAATAGAGGCATCTTAAGTGCTACCAGTGAAGGAAAAAATAAAGGAGCTGAATTTAAAATCGTTTTTGAACTCTGATTAGGATCTTTTCTTGATGATTTCGTAATTGATAATGGTGAAAAAATAGAAACAAGTATCTGCTGTTATTTTTCCCAGAATAATTCCGAAGAAATAGTTCCCGCATAAGATTGGCATCCAATACATGCAAAAAGGGCGAACGACTAAAAAATCTAAAAACGCCGGATATCCAAACTCTAAAACTAAATTTTTGACAAGAGATACAATCTCACCAAATGTGGTTGTTTTGTTTTGAAGTTTATTCTGCTGTGCAATTTTTCTATAAGAAGAAACCAGAATAGTCCCGTAAAAAGCAAGATATTCGGCAAAGGTAATAAGGTAGGCTGTTGTTAATCCGCTGTAGATTGTGCTGAAGAATGAGGTCAGAAGTGCTGCTGTTGTACTTGCTAATTCAGCATATTTATACCTGTTAAACCATTCTTTGAAATTTGATTTTGTAAGCATTTTTGTTTGAAGTGACTAAGTTCCTGAGGGGCTAAGGTACTGAGTTTAATTTTGGAATGGAATTTTTTGTTTGAAGTGACTGCGTTTAGTCTTATAATGGAAGATTCTGTTTAATTTGAATAAGATTCTGAGAGGCTAAAATGATAAATTTTGATTTACAATGAAAAGAAAACTTTTTGACTTAGCATCTCAGAAACTTAGTCTCTTTTTCTTAATCAAATAAATCAGAAGAAAGATAGCGATCCCCACGATCGCAGATTACGGCTACGATAACTCCCGATTCTAATTGTTCTGCTATTTTTAAAGCTACTGCAACAGAACCTCCGCTGCTCATTCCTGCAAAAACACCTTCTTCAAGCGCTAAACGTTTGGTCATTTGACGGGCTTCGTCTTCGCTGATATCAATAACGGTATCAACTTTTGAAGCATCAAAAATTTTAGGTAAGTATTCTTTTGGCCATTTGCGAATTCCCGGAATCTGAGAACCATCGCTTGGCTGTGCGCCAATGATCTGAATGTCCTGATTTTTTTCTTTTAAATAAGTCGAAGTCCCAATGATTGTTCCGGTTGTTCCCATTGCCGAAACAAAATGGGTTACCGTTCCTTCAGTATCGTTCCAGATTTCTGGTCCGGTAGTTTTATAGTGCGCTTTCCAGTTGTCTTCATTGGCGAATTGATTTAACATCAAATAACCGCCTTCTGCGACCTTTTTGTCGGCATAGTCACGCGAACCGATAATTCCTTCACTGGCAGGTGTTAAGATCACTGTAGCGCCATAAGCACGCATGGTCTGCGTTCGTTCTTTTGTAGAATCTTCCGGTAATACTAATTCTATTTCTATTTGAAACAATTGAGCGATCATCGCAAGTGCAATTCCTGTATTTCCACTGGTTGCTTCAATTAGTTTGTCTCCTTTTTTGATGTCGCCTCTTTCAAGTGCCGATGCAATCATGTTATAAGCGGCTCTGTCTTTTACGCTTCCGCCGGGATTATTTCCTTCTAATTTTAATAGCAGTTTTACATTTTTATTTTTAACCAAATTGACTGTTTCCATCAATGGTGTGTTTCCAATTAGGTTTAGCAGTTTCTGTGGACCCATATTATCTTTTTTCTTTTATTTTAATTTCTGTAGTGGTGGTATTTGTTACAATAGAGTCGGCGGGAATCGATTTGGTGATCCAGGCATTTCCTCCTACAATACTGTTTTTGCCAATAACGGTTTCTCCTCCTAAAATGGTCGCATTTGCGTAAATGCAAACATTTTTTTCCACGGTTGGGTGGCGCTTGGCATTTTTCATTTCTTTGCTTACACTCAAAGCACCTAAAGTAACACCTTGGTAAATTTTGACATGTTTTTCGATAACGGTGGTTTCTCCAATAACAATACCGGTGGCATGATCAATAAAAAACGGTGAAGCAATAGTAGCACCGGCATGAATGTCGGTTCCGGTAATTCGATGTGCATATTCACTCATTAATCTCGAGAAGAGTAACAAGTCCATAAGGTACAATTCGTGACTTAATCGGTAAATAGCAATGGCATAAAAGCCCGGATAGGCTAAATAAACCTCGTCAATACTATTAGAGGCAGGATCGTTTTCTAAAATATACTCTGCATCCTCATTTAGTTTTTCTAAGACACCCGGAAGTTTTTCCAGAAAACGTTCCCAGATCGACTCGCACAAGTTTTCCGGTTTTTTGCAGGCCAGAATAGCAATCTCTTTAAATCGTACTTCAAGTTCCTGGATACTTTGGTCTAACGCTGCATTAGAATCAAAAAGAGTGTAAAAAAGCTTTTCGGTAAAGTCTTCCGTTTTGGTTTTGATCCCGTAATTTATATTTAAATGACTTTTTAACGCTTTTATATTTTGTATGATAAGTTCTTTTGACACAATTGTAAAATTGAATGAATATTTTTGAAGCCTTAAAAGTAAGGTGTTTTTTGGAAACAAAGGCATGATTTGCCTAAAGAAATTTTGTTTTGCGAATTGGATTTGTGATAAATAAAGAAAAATAACAGACTACTAATTTATTGTGATTCGGAATAAGTTAAATGCTTAAATTAGCAGTTAAAACACATTAAAATGAAAAACAATCCGACTTTTAAAAGTGCTATTTCTAATTTGTCTTTCCCTGCAAAGGATAAAATTTCGGGAAAATCGATTCACGATCCTATTTTAGGCCTTATTGTAAAAGATTATCCGGCTTTTTGCGATAGTGATTTCATAGCGGTTAAGGAATTGAATGCGTATCGTCAGAAATACATCTCCAATTATTTATCTACGGAGATTGGAGCCCTTTCGGATCTTGAAAAGAATGTTATTGAGTCATTAAAAGAAGATAAATCAATAGTGAGTATTGTTGAGGATGAAGATGAGAACAGAAGTTTTGGACAAAAAATAGCCGATAAGGTAGCTGATTTTGGAGGGAGTTGGACGTTTATAATCTCATTTCTGTTTTTTATCATCGTTTGGATTGCTTTGAATGTCTGGATTTTGGTGAATAAAGGTTTCGACCCTTATCCTTTTATTTTGCTTAATTTAATTTTATCCTGTATTGCCGCATTACAAGCTCCGGTAATTATGATGAGTCAGAACCGTCAGGAAGAAAAAGATAGAAATCGTGCCAAAAAAGATTATATGATTAACTTAAAATCGGAATTGGAAATTAGAATGATTCACGATAAAATTGATCATTTGATCATGCACCAACAACAGGAGTTAATCGAAATTCAGAAAGTACAAATCGAAATGATGGATGATATTCTGAATCAGATTAAAAAATAATTGGAGTGTAATATTTGAATTTAAAAGTGTTTATACCAATATCCCACAACCATAAAAAGGGCATTTAAGATTCCGGAAATCCAAAGTAGTTTGGTGTAGTTTTTTGATTTGTCGAAATAATACAAAAGGATAAAACCCAAAAAAAGAAGCGTAGAATAGAGTGCCGGATACATCTTAAAAGCGGCTAAAAGTTCACCCTGAAAAAGTAAGAATAAAGCACGTTGAAAACCACAGCCTAAACACTCTATTCCAAAGAGCGTTTTGAAAGGGCAGGGGAGCATATAATGTTCTAAACTCATGGGTTTTAATTTTTACAATTTTACAAAAAATATATGATAATGTTTCCGGAGGTAAGAACTGCTATTTTAAAGTTTCTTACTTTTGAGTTCTTATGATTTAAAAATATGAAAGCTTTTAAAATTTTAATAATGCTACTTGCCATTTCGGTCGCTTTATATGAGCAGGTTTCAGCAGAGAAAAATATCTATATCATGATAATTGCCATAGTGGTTTTCATGTATGGAATGATGCAGTTGAGTGCAAAAACACCAAGTAAAAACCAGGATAAAGAAGAAGAAGATGTTAAGTAAAGGAGATAAGGTTTCTGTTTTAGACGAGGCCATAAACGGAGTAGTGGTTTCAGTTAAAAACAAGGAGGTTTTGATTGAAACGGAGGATGGATTCATGATGACATTTTTTGTCAATGAATTACTTAAAATACAAGATACCAGTAATTTAATGAATTCTATTAAAAGAATTAATTTAGATGAGATTACAAAAGAGAAAACAGAGCCAAAACCAAGAAGTTTTGTGAAAGAACGCAAAGATAAACGCGAAATTTCGGCTCCGGAATTTGATTTGCATATCGAAAAACTGGTTCCGAACAAACGCGGAATGTCGAATTATGATATTTTAACTTTACAGACGGAGACGGCAAAAAGACACATAGAATTTGCGATTAGAAACCGGATTCCGAAAATAGTTTTTATTCACGGAGTTGGCGAAGGAATTTTAAAATCAGAACTTGACTTTTTGCTGGGTCGATATGACGGGGTAGATTTTCAAGACGCCAATTATCAAAAATATGGCTTAGGAGCGACCGAAGTTTATTTTAGGCAAAATGCCAAGTAAAGTACTTTTTGGGTGTGAGATCACCCAGAATATACGGTAAAAAAAAGTCCGTTTTCAGAACTAATTTTGAAATTAAATTAGCATGAAAACGGACTTCTTTTTTGTAAGAAAAAAAACTTTTTTACAAACAGGAATTAAGGTCGGTTATTTCGTTAATAGTTCCCCCAATACATAACTGGTTCCTAAATTAACAAAGTTGTTTCCTTTTTTTATAGAAGTATTTTTAAGTACAATTGTGTGTTTGAACTGATTGTTTACAGCTGTAGTTGTGGTTACCTCTATAATACCAGTTGTATTAGCTACACCATCGACTCCGGTCCAGGTCTCTTTTACTGTAGGTGTAGTTGGTATAGTTGTACCACAAAAGTAATCGTCACTAACTGGAGGGCCAGTAAATAATTTATACAAAAGCTTGTTTACAGTTGACCCGATTAATCCTCTTCTTGGGGAATTTGCAGCTGTTGCTTCATTTTTAATTAATAGAGGATCAATAGCATCAATTGTCATTGCAGATTTGGTATTGTAGGTGTAGATTTGTTTTGAAGTAGGACATTGTACTAGTGGTCTGGTGAAGGCTAAATCCAGTTTATCCACATCAGCTACGGTTGTTGTAAAATCACCAAAAACAACCTGAGGTTGTGTGATATCCAGACTGGATACTGAATAGGTTATATTTTTGATGACAATATTATGACTGTATCCTGTAATTGTGATAGCATTGGTGGTTGAGTTTGTAGATGTTATTGCTGTAGTCGCAATTTCAATTCTTCCGGATTTTGCATACCATTCATTAATCACATTTGGTGTTGTGGGAGGAATGAAGTCGCAAATGTTTGGTATTCCTACAGGTCCGTCGTAACTTCTATAGTAAAGCTTGAATTTATTATCATCGATCTGATATGTATTTGGTTTACCAGGAAGTGTTGGTTCGTTTTCGAAGGTGTCCTCATCCAATTGTAAAAGCAGTGATTCCTGACTTTTAATTTTATAAACCAATTGATTGTTACTACTAGGACAACTAGAAGCTTGTTTGATGTCGCTAAAATCTAATGTTTCAACAGTTACATCACCATCATCGCAGCCGTTTAATATAAGGGCGAATAACAGAAGGCATGCATATTTTCTCATCATAAATATATTTGGGTCAAAAATAGTGAAAAATTTGGCAATTGATATTTAAGAATTCACAATTGATATTTCTTAACTTTGCCGCAATGAAAAAAGTATATCTCGATAACGCCTCGACAACTGCTATGCGTGCTGAAGTTATTCAGGAAATAACAAAAGTCATGACCGATGATTTTGGTAATCCATCTTCAACTCACAGCTTTGGACGAAACGGTAAAACAATTCTGGAGCTTTCCAGAAAAAGTATTGCCAAATACCTAAACTGTTCTGCACAGGAAATTATTTTTACCTCAGGAGGAACTGAGGCCAATAATTGGATCTTGCGTTCTGCAGTAAAGGATCTTAAAATAGAACGTATTATTACGACTAAAATTGAGCATCATGCTGTTTTGTATACCGCCTTGGCTTTGCAAGCGGAGTATACTATTCAGGTTGATTATGTAAAAATCAATCCCGATGGAAGCATTGATTTGACTCATTTGTCCAATTTGTTGTCTGAAGAAAAGAAGACTATCGTAAGTTTAATGCATGTAAATAACGAAACCGGTACTATTCTGGATCTGGATAGAGTAAGTGTTATTTGTAAGCAATACAATACTTTGTTTCATTCTGATATGGTGCAATCTGTCGGCAAAACAGCAATAGACCTGCAAAAAACGCCTGTTGATTTTATTTCGGCTAGTGCGCATAAATTTCACGGTCCCAAAGGAGTCGGATTTGCTTTTATTCGAAGAAATTCGGGATTACAGCCTTCTATTTTTGGAGGAGAGCAGGAAAAAGGACTTCGCGCAGGTACAGAAGCCGTGCACCAAATTGCGGGAATGGCAAAAGCGTTGGCGCTCTCTTATGAAAATTTAGATCAGGAAAGAACATACATTTCAGATTTGAAAATGTACCTTATTGAGCAGCTTGAAATTCATTTCCCAAGCTTTAGAATCAACGGTAAAAAAGAAGATTTTTACAATATCATCAATATCATTCTTCCTTTTTCTTCCGATAAAACTGCTATGCTTTTGTTTAGTTTAGACATGAAAGGAATCGCAGTTTCCAGAGGAAGTGCCTGCCAATCCGGAAGTATTAAACCTTCCCATGTTTTAAAAGAAATGCTTTCAGAAGAAGATTTAAAACTGCCAAACCTACGAATTTCATTCAGCCATTACAACACCAAAGAAGATATTGACTGGCTGATTGAGAGTTTGAAAACGGTTTAGTTTTTTTTTAAAGTTTCTGAGGTTCTGAGAGGCTGAGTTTCTGAGTTTTTAGGTTTGCTGGCTCAAAGTTTCTGAGGTTTTTAGGTGTATAGGTATAGCTAACTTTGCGTAAAACCTTGTTTTTACTTTACGATTAAAAAGGTTCGGAAAGATTTTCTTTTGCACGCAGATTTGGTAGAGATTGCACAGATTTTTTATAAAAAGTAAATAAAATCAGCCTAATCTGCTAAATCTGCGTGCAAAAAAAATAGGTGTAAAATTAAAAAGAAGTCGTAATGTTATAATTAAACTTTGCGAACCTTGATTAAATCACGTCATTACATTTTTCAAATCAACAATTTAACCAAGACCATTTTACATTTTACACAAAAATCTATTTGCGAATAACCTTCACCTGAGAATCGTTCGTTAATTTGATAATCGTTGATGGTTTTCCGGCAAGTTTATCCTGATTTAATTTTACCACATAATCAACACCTTTTACAATTTCGGGACTGATATCCTTAAAAGCGATGGGTGTTGGTTGTCCTGAAATATTAGCAGAAGTAGAAACCAATGGTTTTTTCATTCGCTCTAATAGTTTAAAACAAAAAGGTTCTTTTACGAGGCGGATTCCAAGCGAATTATCAGCTGCAATTATATTTGCAGCAACATTTCTCGGTTCATCCAAAATTAAGGTAGTTGGTTTTTCAGACAAGTCTAAAAGCTGCCAGGCAACTTCAGGAATGTTTTTAAAAACGTTGTACATCATTTTTTCTCCATTCATCAAAACAATCATACTTTGTGTTTCTGCACGTTGTTTGAGTTTGTATATTTTGGCAACTGCTTCCGGATTGGTGGCATCACAACCAATTCCCCAAACCGTATCGGTAGGGTAAAGGATGATTCCGCCTTCTTTAATAACTTCGTAGGCGTTGATTATTTCCTGATTGATATCCTGACTCATAATTGAAAAATTTACTTTGTAATTGTAATACTTCGCAAAAAACGATACTGCTTTTTATGAAGTTAATTTGTTTATAATAGCGACAATCTTCTCCAGATCAATTGTAGAAAGACCAACGTATAACGGCAGGCAAACTACTCGGGAGGCGATAGATTCTGATACCGGCATTTCAGCACCATTAGTATAAGTAATGGTATTTAAGGAAGGGTAGAAATAACGTCTTGGTATAATGTTTTCCTCTGCTAATGCCTCCTGAACTTTTAATAAGACAGCTTCAGATTCGAAAAGTAAAGGGTAATAGCTATGATTCCACTCGGTGTTTTCTCTGATTTTTATGCTTTTAAGGTTTTCGAAATTCAAATGACTATTGTAAAAATCAGTTACCTTTTTTCTTTCTGCAATAATATGCTCCATATAAGGAAAAAGAGCTAATCCCATGGCTGATTGCAGTTCTGAAATCTTAGCATTAATTCCAAGTCCGTGAAAGGCTAATGGTCCGTTATGTCCAAAATTATGACTGTAAAACAATTGCTGTTGTGTTGCATCGTCATTACAGAACATGGCACCACCTTCTCCGGTATGAAATAATTTGGTGGCATGAAAACTGCAAGTGCTTACATCCCCAAAGTTAAATACTGATTGTTTGTTGTAGGTCACTCCAAAACAATGTGCAGCATCATAAATCACTTTCAGGTTGTGTTTTTTTGCAATAGTTTCTATCGCCTCAATATGACATGGATTTCCAAAAACGTGAGTAGCCAGTATGGCAGTTGTTTTTGAAGTTATAGCAGCTTCAATTTTAGTTTCGTCTATCGTTAAGTATTCCGGATTGATGTCAACAAAAACAGGGGTACAATTTTCCCATACAATAGCAGCCGAAGTAGCTACGTAAGAAAAAGGTGTAGTGATTATTTCTCCGCCTTTGCCAAATAGTTTTAAGGCAATTTGCAGCGGTATTGTACCGTTGTTAGTAATTGTAATATGAGGAACATCGAGATATTTTTTAAGTTTATCTTCAAGTTCTAATGTGAGTTCACCACGATTTGTGAGCCAAACTTTATCCCAGGCACGCTTTACATAAGAATTGTATTCTTCTTGTGGAGGTAGAAAAGTTTTGGTAACAGGAATCATTTTATTATGGATTTAGTAAGTTTAATTAACCTTTAAGGGCAAACTATTGTTATATTTGCGGGGTAAAAATAACAAAAGAATGCTGATTTATCAGCATAAGCGGGAATTATAAAAAAGAGAACCTTTATTAGATGTACTTGAGGCTTTGAAAAACAATATTTTAAGAATCGTTTTCTTAGAATAAAGTAAAGGATTTCCCTTTTGTTTGGTACAAAAATAAAAACAGAATTAAAATAATACAAATTTAGGAATACTATGGAGATTAACACTTTTTTGCAAAATTTTGCAGACATTTTAGATGATACAGATGCAACATTAATAAAACAAGAAACTGTTTTTAGAGATTTGGAAGAATGGGATTCTCTTACGGCTTTGTCGTTAATCGCAATGGCAGATGAAGAATACACAGTGAAATTGACGGGAGATGATATTAAATCTTCCAATACATTAAATGATATCTTCGAAATAATCAAAAATAAAGGGTAATTGAAATGGCTACTTTTTCAGTAAATAATATTGCAATAAAAGGTATATCATGTTGTGTTCCGAAAAATACGGAGCGCAATATAGATTTAGATATATTGGCAGAAGATGAAATTCAGAAATTTATAGATGTAACCGGAGTGGAAGAGCGACGTGTTGCCGCTAAAGAAATCTGTACTTCTGATTTGTGCTGTGAGGCTGCTGAAAAAGTAATTAAAGACCTGAACTGGCAAAAAGAAGAAATAGAAATTTTGGTTTTTGTTTCGCAGACGGCCGATTATATTTTACCAATTTCTGCGGCGATACTTCAGGACAGACTGGGATTGCCAACAAGCTGTATTGCTTTTGATGTGCCTTTAGGATGTTCCGGTTATGTTTATGGTTTGTCGATTTTGGCAAGTATGATGAAAACAACCGGCATTAAAAAAGGATTATTGCTGGCAGGAGATACAATCAGTAAGATTGTTTCAAAAACAGACAAAAGTACGTTACCTCTTTTTGGAGATGCAGGATCTGCAACTGCATTAGAACTTTCAGATAATGCAGAATTGTTGTTTGATTTAGGTTCTGACGGATCGGGCTATAAAACCATTATTGTTCCCGACGGAGGATCAAGAAACAGAATCAACTCTGATTCACTACAAGTACAAACAATCGAAAAAGGAATAGAAAGAAGTTCTTGCGATTTGGTTTTAGACGGAATGGATGTTTTTAGCTTTGGCATTACACAAGCGCCAAAAACCGTCAACAAACTTATTGCTGCATTTGAACTTGATAAAGATCAGATTGACTATTTTGTTTTTCATCAGGCCAATATGATGATGAACAAAATGATCGCAAAAAAATTAAAACTACCACTAGAGAAAGTTCCGTATTCTTTGAAAAATTTCGGAAATACGTCTTCTGCAACCATTCCGCTGACTATTGTTTCTGAGTTAAAAGAAGCAGTTTTAAATAAACCGTCAAATTTAATCATGTGTGGCTTTGGTGTAGGTTTATCATGGGGTACAATGTTAGCAAAAGACTGCAAAATAGAATCTCTAGAATTAATTGAATTATAAATTATGATTACATTAGAAGATAAAAACATATTGGTTACCGGTGCTTCTTCAGGAATTGGAAGACAGATCGCTATTACTGCTTCTGAGTTGGGTGCAAAATTGACCATTATCGGAAGAAATGTTGAGAAATTAAATGAAACATTATCTTTATTAAAAGGAAATGATCATAAAGTACATATAATCGATCTTTCTGATTCTGCTAATTTAGCAACCTTAATAAGCGAAAGTACTCCTTATGACGGTGTTGTTTTTAATGCCGGTGTGGTAGAATATTTACCGGTTAAATTCTTAAATGAGAATAAAATAAATGCTGTTTTTGGTACCAATTTTGACAGTAATGTGGTGCTGAGTCAGAAATTAATGAAAGGTAAATTATTGAAAAAAGGAGGATCATTAGTATTTGTATCGTCCATTTCTTCAAAATTAGGAGTTCCCGGTACCGCAATGTATACCGCATCAAAAGCAGCTTTGAGTGCTTTCTCAAAGGTTCTGGCTTCAGAATTGGCATCACAAGGGATAAGATCTAATAGTGTGAGCCCCGGAATTATAAAAACGGCAATGACTGAGCAGGCAAGTGATGTAGTGTCTGATGAAGAATTAAAGAAAGCAGAATTGGAGTATCCTTTAGGTTATGGCGAACCGGCCGATGTTGCGGGATTAATCATGTATTTGCTAAGTGATGTAAGTAAATGGATGACAGGCTCTGATCTGATTATTGATGGAGGATTTACACTGAAATAAAAGAATATGAATTCAAATATACCTGCTGTACATTATTATGACAATGCTATTTTCGCCAAGGAAAGCGAAATGCTGTTTAATAAAGTGTGGCATTTTGTAGGGTTTAAATCTGATTTTGAAAAAGACAATGACTTTGTTACACTAAAGATCTCAGATACCCCGATTGTAGTTCAAAATGTTAGAGGAAATATTAAAGCTTTTTTGAATGTTTGCTCGCATCGGTTTTCGATAATTCAGCAAGAACAATCAGGGAACAGACCTTTAATGTGCCCGTATCATGGCTGGGCATACGATAAAGACGGTATTCCAAGTGGAATTCCGAAGAAACCCTTGTTTAAAAAGTTTTCTAAAGAGGAGCTTTGCGAAATGAAACTTAAAGAATTTAAAGTTTCATTTTGTGGTAATTTATGTTTTGTTTCCGCAAATGAAAATGTAGAACCTCTTGAAGATTTTATAGGTGTTTTTTATAATGAATTGGAAGAAATGTCTTTGTCTTTAGGAGATAAAATAGACGTTAATACAATGGAAATTAGATCTAATTGGAAAGTTATTGTTGAAAATACCTTAGAAAGTTATCATGTAGGTTTGGTTCATGCCGAAACGCTTGCCAAGTTAGAGCCATCCGGATTAGACTTCGAATTTGACGAAAACAACTCCAGTTGGACCAGTGAATTGAATATTGCAAGAGATAAAGGAGGTTATAAAAAAATAGATACTTATTTTTCACCAAGAGTTTACGACATTGGAGGGTATAAGCACATATTGATTTTTCCAAATTTATTGATTTCAACTACACACGGTATATCGTATAATTATTCTGTTATTGAGCCAGTTTCGCCGGATATTTCAAAATTTACAAGTTATGTTTTTACAGCATCAACTGAAAGTACGAAGGAAAAATCGATTTTGATTAAAGGTTTTGAAGAATCATTAATCAACTTCAACCGACAAGTATTTGATGAAGATAAAACAGTTTGTCAACTAGTTCAGCAAGGAGTAAGACACACGAATTTGTCCGGAAAACTATCGGATGAGGAAGAACGTGTACATCATTTTCAAAAAACGTATTTAAAATTTTTACAGCATGAAAGCTAATATTCAAGCTATTTCGTATTATTTGCCAGAAGAAATTTTATCTAATGATTTGATTAATCAGGAATTTCCGGAATGGGACATTGAGAAAATCAGTTCTAAAACAGGCATCAATGTCAGACATATTAGTGCCAAAGACGAATTTTCGTCCGATATGGCTGTAAAAGCTGCCGAAAAATTATTCAAAGAGCACAATATCGATCGATCAAAAATTGATTTTTTATTATTTTGCACACAAAGTCCGGATTATTTTTTACCAACAACCGCCTGTATAATTCAGGAGAGATTAGGTCTTGAAACCACAATTGGCGCATTAGATTATAATTTAGGATGTTCCGGTTTTGTATATGGTTTAAGTCTCGCTAAGGGTTTAATTGCGGGCGAAATGGCTAAAAACATTTTGCTGATTACTTCAGAAACCTATACCAAGTTTATACATCCAAAAGACAAAAGCAATAAAACGATTTTCGGAGACGCTGCTGCTGCAACCTTAATTTCCAGTGAAAAAGGGTTTTGCTCCATTGGTAATTTTGTTTTTGGAACAGACGGTAAAGGCGCTGAGAACTTAATAGTAAAACAAGGCGGAATGCGTTTTCCGGTTTTAGAGGATAATGAAGATATAAGTGATGAATTCGGAAATGTTCGAAACGATAAAAATTTGTTTATGAATGGCAGTGAGATTTTTAATTTCACAGGTGAATTTGTTCCGAAATTGATTCAGGGAATGCTTGAAAAAGCAAGTTTGAGTCAAGATGATATTGATTTGTTTGTTTTTCATCAGGCCAATAAATACATGCTGAATTATCTTAGGAAGAAAATAAAAATAACAGAAGATAAGTTTTATATCAGTATGCAACATTGCGGTAATACCGTTTCATCAACAATTCCGATTGCTTTATATGAAGCCTTAAAAGAAGGAAAGTTGGAGCATCGTAAAAATATGGTATTGGCTGGTTTTGGAGTTGGATATTCTTGGGGAGCCTGTAATTTAATAATAGAATAATGAAAAACTTAATAATAATAGGAGCAAGAGGTTATGGACGTGAAGTTTATAATTTAGCCCTACAGTGTGAAGGTTATGAAAAAGACTATGTAGTAAAAGGTTTTTTAGACGATAAAGCGGATGCCTTAGTTGGTTTTGAAGGATATCCTGAAATTATCGGTACTGTTGAAGATTATGTAATTGAGGAGAATGATGTCTTTTGCTGCGCTTTAGGCAGCGTAAAATGGAAAAAGCATTATATCGAGTTAATCATTGCTAAAGGAGGAAAGTTTATTAATTTAATACATCCTACCGTAATTATTCATACCAATGTAAAACTGGGCACAGGCCTCATCTGTTTTATGTATTCTAATATTAGTAACGATTCGGTTTTAGGTGACTTTGTAACGATACAAGGCTTTGTCGCTATCGGACACGATTCTAAAATTGGAAAATGGTGCCATCTGAACGCTTACAGCTTTACGGGCGGATATGCAATACTGGAAGACGAGGTTTGCCTAAATACAAGAGCAACAGTTTTACCAAATGTAATTATCAGAAAAGGAGCAACAGTCGGAGCAGCCAGTTTGGTAATAAAAAATGTAAAAGAAAATACTACGGTTTTTGGCGTTCCTGCCAGAAAGATGGAGTTTTAATTCAATTAAAGAACCTCAGGAGAATTTATAAGATCACAAAACAGCTGTGAAAATAGAGTTTTAATTCTTTATGTATAGTGCCTTGTTTCTAGGCTTAAAAAAAAACAAAAACAAAAAGTATCTGGTATGAAAGATCAAAATGCTATTATTTCAAATTGGATAAATAATGGAGGAGAGCCTTTAGTAAGTATTGTATGTACTACTTTTAATCACGAGGATTTTATAGGTGAGACTTTAAAGGGGTTTTTAATTCAGGAAACGAATTTTCCTTTTGAAATAATTGTACATGATGATGCTTCCACAGATCGTACTGCGGTTATTGTTAAAGAATTTGCAGCTAAATATCCGTTAATCATTAAACCGATTTACCAAACAGTTAATCAGTATTCCAGAAAAGACATTAATATTTGGAGCGACATTACGTTTCCTGAAGCAAAAGGAAAATACATGGCGCTGTGTGAAGGAGACGATTATTGGATCGATGCTTTAAAATTGCAAAAACAAGTTGATTTCTTAGAAAACAATGCAGATTATGTCATCACATGGACTGACTTTTTTACGAAAAAGGAAAGTGAAATGGTTCCGAATGACTTTAAAGATACACTACCGGATATCTATACAATTGACTTTGATAATTTATTTGATCCTTATTGTACCTATACTTTAACATCACTGTTTAGAAAAACGGCTGTTGATCCTCTTGAGTATAGAAAATTTGTTCATAGTAAGGATAATACGCTTTATGCGTTGGTGTTGTGTAATGGAAAAGGAGCTTATATGAATTTCCAAAGTTCCGTTTACAGGTGGCATGCAGGAGGAATATACTCTTTGCAGAAGCCTTTTGTTCAGCGTTATTCATCCTATCAGAATGTTAAAGAAATTTACGAATTCATTCCTCAGTCGCGAACGGCAAATATAAAGCGTGTTGTGAAATCATTATTGAAAGCCTCAGCAAATGAAGCTTTAAAAACGGTGCACGATAAAACAATTGATAACACAAATCAAAAGAATGCAATTAAAGAGTTCTTAAATCAGGCTTCTATTGGAACCCGAATCAAATTTTTTATGCGTTCTGTAAAGAATAAAATACTAAAGTAAATTGATTCGACCGCATAGAAGCATAGATAATAAAGACTAAAAAGGCGTTTTATTTAGAATGCATTACATTAGACTATGTAAAAAAAAGATATTTTTTTTGAAACACCTTAAATCGTCAATTCTAAAATTATGTTTTTATGTGTTAAATAATAGTTACCTGAATTATCTCCAACGGATTACTGAAGTAGAAAAAAAACTACTTTTTCCAGCCAATTAAAGATTTGAAAAATAAAAGGACTTTATCAAGACCATTTATTTTTCCAAACAACTTTTTGTCGGTTTCTTTTAACTGATTGTAGAAAGTCAGATTGTAATTACTTGCATTTCTTATTGTACGTAATAAGGTTTTAGTAATGTGGCTTTCAAGTAATTCGGGATTGTAATTGTTAAGTTTGTTATTTTGTTCAATCAAATGTTTTGCTGCTGTAATAACCTGAAGTATTTCCTCCGAAGACAACCCTTTTTTTAACGATACCGCATTTAAGTAAGAATCAATTTTTGAGTCTGAGTTTTCAATTCCAAATTGGCTCAGTTGATTGATTTTAACCTTTCTTACCGATCGGTTTACATTGTCAATTTTGGTTTTACTGATGTTGTTATCGTGCTGTCTGTAGTCTAACAAGGATTCGGGGATGTTATAAAAGGCTGTTTTAGCCGATAATCTGCTCCATAAATCATAATCTTCCACAGGTACATATTCGTTTTCGAATTGAGCGTTGTTTAAGGCTGTTTTTCGAAGCATCACAGTTGGATTTCCTATAACGCAGCTGTGTAGAAATGAAATTTTTATAGCATCTGGTTTCTCGCTGTGTTTTATGAGTTTGTTCTTTTTAGATCCAAAAAAAGTAAACCAGGTTCCGCATACTCCAATTTCAGGATTGTTTTTTAAAACTGCAATTTGTTTCTCAAAACGTGTAGGCAATGCGATATCATCTGCATCCATCAAAGCGATGAAATCTCCCTTAGCGATTTTCAGACCTTCATTTCTAAGATTTGCCGGACCAACGTTAATGTCTTTGTTGATTATAATAATTCTCGAATCGTTTCGTTGATAATTAGAGATTACTTCCAGGCTATTGTCGGTAGATTTGTCGTTAAGAATAATTAGTTCAAAATTCGTGAAAGTCTGCTTTAGAATGCTTTCGATACTTTCAGCTAAAAAAATACCTGCATTGTAAACGGGCATTATAACAGAAATTTCGGGAGTTGCCATAAACTTAGTTTATTATTAAAATGACAAATATATAATATTAACTTAGTCTATTTTATATAATTCAAAAGTAATTTTGTGTGATAATTTGCGAATGTTTCTATCTTTGTTTTTTAACAAAATTTTATAATGAAAAGAATACAAGTTGGTTTTTTGGTCTCATATGATTACGAATTGCTTAAAAATGCTATACCTCAGGTGTATAAGGAGTCCGATTCAATTTTTTTAGCAATTGATAAGGATAGAAAGACTTGGAAAGGAGAGTCTTTTACAGTTGAAGACAGTTTTTTTCAGTGGATTAAATCAGTTGATGTTGATTCAAAAATTCAAATTGTGGAAGATAATTTCTATCGTCCGGAATTAACAAGTATGGAATGCGAAGTTCGCGAGCGTAAAATCCTTGCAGAAAAAATGGGAATTGGAAATTGGCTGATCCAATTGGATGCCGATGAATATTTTTTGGATTTTAAAGAGTTTGTCTCTTTTCTGAGATCTAAAAATCATTATTTGGATAATCCTAAAAAACAGCAGGTTCAGATTTCTCCTTTTTTAATTAATATGTACAAATGGGTTGAGAATGGGGTGCTGTATGTTGAAAAACCAACAAAAATTATGGTTGCCACCAATTATCCAAGTTATAGAGTCGGACGTCAAACCCGTAAAAGAATTATTTATTACAAAGGTGCCGTGCTTCATGAATGCCTTTCCAGAACAAAAGAAGAGCTGCAAATGAAGTTCAATAATTGGGGACATGATACCGATATCAATAAAAACGAGTTTCTCGAAAAGTGGGAAGCTGTAAATGAGAGTAATTATAAAGAGATGCGCAATTTCTTCTATATGGAGCCTGAAAAATGGAAAAAACTGGCTTTCGTAAAAGGGACCACATTTAAAGAAATTGAGCAAAATTTAGATTTCCTAAATGTACTTCCAACATTTTCGTACATCTCAAAGAAAAACTTCGGACAATGGTTCAAACATTTATTTAAGTAATTCTATTTTAGAATATCCTTATAAATTTTCAAATAATCAGCAGCAGCAACTTTCCAATCGAAACTTGCTGCTCTTTTTTTCATTTCTGTTTCGATTAGGTTTTTGTTATTTTCAAAATGATCCAGTCCGTTTAGTAATACTTCTTTCATGTATTCAGGATCAAAATCGGACCAATAATTAGCCATTTCACCACCAATTTCAGGTAAAGAAGTTTTGTCAGATAAAAAGACCGGTTTGCCAAAACTCATTGCTTCAATAGGAGGTAAACCAAATCCTTCTCGTATAGACGGGAAAAGAAATGCAGTACAGTTTTTCATGTAAAATTGTTTTCCCTCATTACTGATCTTACCTGTTAAAAAAACCTGGTTCTGAAGCCCGTTTTCTTGTATAAGATCCTTAATTACCTGCCCGTATTTCCTGTCGTTATTTCCGGAAATAATCAAATTGAAATCTTTCATTAACCTCATCATGTTGATAATAGAGGTGTAGTTTTTTCTTTCGATAAAATCTCCGATAGTATAAAAGAAAGGTTTGTTTACAGGAACGGTACTTACAAAACCCGAAGTATCTAATAAGGTAGAAATTGGATTTCCGTTGTATATAACATGTTCCGGAACATTCGGTACATCAAAATAATCATGAGTTTGCTTTTTTGCAAATTCAGAAATATAAGTAATAGCAGTTGCTTTGTTTAGTTTCTCCGTAAAAAGTCGGTTTCTTTTATGATTCATGTCAGAAGAAACTTCTTCGTGAAAATTGACATCATGAATCGTTAAAAGATATTTAGAATACGATCTGGGTTCTAATTTAGAGTTTTGATTTACAGAATGCCATAAATCAAATTTATGTAGCGGTCTGAAGGTTTTATACCTGTGAAACGACCTGTATTTATGGTATTTGAATGAATCACCAAATTCGTCTTTTAATAATTTAGGTTGTCCTGCGTTGAGATGCAGTTCTAAATCCTCAAAATTAAGATGTTGCAGACCTTTAATTAGTTCATAATTAAAAGTGCCTAAGCCAGTAGCCCTGTTGTTGATATTATGGGTCTCTAAGAAAACACTTTTTTTGCTGGACATTTAATTCTTTTTTTTACGAAAATACAATAATAATTTGAAGTCTAAAATTCTATGCGTATTTTTGTTTGTTCGTAAAACACAACTGAATGAATTTCAAGATAAATCCGATTTTTAAAAATAGTACCGAGTCAATACTTAAAAATATTGAAACATTTAATACTTCAGGAACTCTTTTTGGTAATGGAGATCGAAATAAAATAAAGCTTTTTAGTTTAAATGAGGAGACCATTAATATCAAATCATTTAAAATCCCCAATATCGTTAATAAAATCGCCTATAAATACTTTAGGAAATCAAAAGCCAAGCGATCTTTTGAATTTGCTACTATCTTATTAGAAAAAGGGATTGGAACTCCTACGCCCCTTGCATTTCTTGAAAATTTTAGCTGGGTTGGATTAAGGGACAGCTATTATGTAAGCCAGCATTTGGTAACGGAATTGACTTATAGAGAACTGGTAGAAATCGCGGATTATCCGGATTATGAGAACATTTTGCGACAGTTTACTAAATTTACTTTTGACTTGCATGAAAAAGGAGTAGAGTTCTTAGATCATTCACCCGGAAATACTTTAATCAAGAAAAAGGAGGCCAATCAATATGATTTTTTTCTGGTCGACTTAAATCGAATGAATTTTCATGAAAATATGAGTTTTGAACAACGTATGAATAATTTCAGACGTTTAACTCCGAAGAAAGAAATGATTGCGGTGATGAGTAATGAATATTCAAAGTTCTATACCGCTAAATCTGAGCTGGAGATTTTTGAGCTGATGTGGCAAGATACAACGCAGTTTCAGGAAGAGTTTGCAAAAAAGAAAAGACTTAAAAAGAAACTTAAATTCTGGAAGTCCTAAGACGTCATTCGGATTTTTTTAAGTTCCTGAAAGCGTATAGCCACACTCATGGCATTAAGATAACAAATTATAATTCCTTTTTTACCGTCTAAAAAACCAAAGCGAAGCAAGTATTGATTCAGAAACTGGTAAAGTGGACGAATATAAAAATGAAAAAAGTTAGGATTGGTTTTCTTTAGCAGTTCTTCCTGTGCCTTTAACTTCCCGTAAAAAATCATTTTTTGCTTGTAGTCCTCATAATTGGAATACGAATGATGAATCAATTTGTGTTTTAATTTGCCGGTTTTTCCGTTTACAATTAATTTCTCGTGAACAATCTTTTCGATGTTATAAATGGCGTTTTCTTTTTTGAAAAGACGAATGATTTTATCTGTTTGCCAGCCACTAAAGCGTAATTTTTTGTTTTCGAAAATGAAATTGCGATACATGAAATAGGCAGGACAACTGTCGGCTTCATTAATTATAGCTTTGATTTCCTGCTGCAGTTTCGGAGTTATTCTTTCATCCGCATCAATAAAAAGAATCCATTGATTGGAAGCAAGGCTCAGCGCATAATTTCGTTGCAAAGCAAAGTTGTCAAACGTATGTTGAAAAACTTTTACATTTTTAAAGCTTGAGGCAATTGCTACTGTTTGATCCGTGCTAAAAGAATCAACAACGATTATTTCATCTGCAAAAGACAGATTGAGAAGCGCTTCTTTTATATTTGACTCCTCATTATAAGTGATAAGCAAGGCCGATAAAAGTTGTTTTTCAGGCAATATCATTTTGTTACTTGCTTATGTTTTGATTTAGAAACAATTTGATTGTATCGCTAAAAAAATCAGGTTTGAACTCCTCATATAAAGATAAGGCTTCTTTTTTGAGTATTTTTTCCGTTTTGTCCACAAACAAGTCCGGTCGGAAATCTTTAAGATGCACTGAGAGATGATGGATTCCATCTTCAAAAGTGGCCCATATTTTTTTCTCAATCCAAGGAGAGAAAATAATAAAAGAGGGTTTTTCTAAGGCTTTTGCCATATTGATTGCACCTCCGTCGTTTCCGATAATTAAATCACATTGATTCATAATGGCAATAAAGGATCTTAAATCATCGCCTAGTAAATCAAAATAAATTTTTTGCTGAGTTGAGGATTTGCAGGCATTAAATACGGTTTTGGCGCTTTCAAGTTGCTTTGGGAAATAATTAAAAAGAATATTTACATCCTCCTGATCCGCAATATAATCGACAACTTTGGCCATGAAATCTAAAGGATATGTTTTTAGTTTTTCACTTCCTAAAAGACTCATCATAATTGTTTTTCGGCCTTTTTGGACTTTATGTTTCTCAAAAAGCGCAATGGCATCTTGGTTTTCCTTGTCCGAAACAAATAATTTCGGAATAGGATCTGTTTTTATTTGTAAATCAAGCGGTTCCAGTAAAGAAAGGCGTCTTTCAATCGCCAGACCCAGATTGGTTTTTGGATAAGATTCAAACGGAATATTGTCTGTGTAAAGAAAATTTCTGCCCGGTTTTTTGTACGAGATTTTTCGTTTGGCATTGCTTAAGAGAACCAACACCCAGCTTTCTAATTTGGAGTAGGCATCAATTAATACATCATATTTTTCATTTCTGATCTGTAAACCAAGCTGAAGTAATTCTTTTTTGCTTTTTCGATGTTTTTCTTCAAACAGGATAATATTATCAATACTTGAATTGCCTTCGAGAACAGGAGTTGTTGAGCTGTAAACCAAATAATCAATCTGGGCGTCAGGATAAGCAATACGCAGATTGTTGCAAATGATACTGCTAACCAAAACATCACCAATCATTTTTTGCTGAATTACAAGTATCTTCATATAGAAAAATAGATTTTTTTTTGAGAATACAAATTGAAGCAAAAAATTCCAAATTCCAATTATTTTATTGATTGGAATTTGGAATTTTATTTGTCTTTCGAAAAGTAATTTTCTTTTTAAATTACCAATTGATTATTTGTTACTCTTTCATTAAAAGATTGAATATAGGTTTTTAAGAATTTTTCTGCTTTTTGGGCTCGGGCTTTATCAATTTTCATTAAATTATTGTTCAATAAAACATCCTTTTTCCAATTATATAGTCCAATTACTTTATTGTCTGAAAATGAAACATAGTAATCGTCCTGAATATAATGATAAGTTCCCTGAAGATAGTACACAACAAAATTTTCTTTTGATTTGTAGCTTTTTCCAAAACTCACCATATCGGTTTTGATATGCAGATAATCCAAAATACTCGGCATAATATCAATTTGTTGGAAATTTTTCTCGCTGACACCTGTTAACGCCGGATTTGAAGGATCAAAAAATAAGATTGGAATTCTGAATTTTCCAATGTTAGTTTGATCTGTTTCCCGATCTCCGCCAGATGAAGTGTGATCTGATGAGATAACAAACAATGTATTTTTATACCATTTCTGTTTTTTCGCAGTATCAAAAAATTTACGAAGAGAATGATCAGCGTACGCTATACTTTCGTGTATGTCAGTTGTTCCTTTAGGGAATTTATTTTGATATCTTTCCGGTATAATGTAAGGGATATGCGAAGAAATAGTAAATATGGAGCTGAAAAACGGCTTTTTAAATGTGCCTAGTTTCGTAGCGTAAAATTGCAGGAATTCTTCGTCAAATATGCCCCATTTTCCATCAAAAGCATCCTTTCCTTGGTATTGATCTTTTCCGTAATATTCATCAAAGCCTGCCGCTTTTGCGTATTTGTCAAAGTTTTGGCTGCCATTAAAAGCACCATGAAAAAAAGAAGTAGTGTATCCTTGTTCCTTAAAAATCAGGGGTAAACTATGTACTTTGTTTAAAGCATAACTGGACGATATATAAGAATCGTTCATTAAACTCGGGATGCTTGATATGATCGAAGGAACAGCGTCAATTGATACTTTTCCGTTTGCAAATCCATTTTTGAAATAATATGATTTTGTAATAAGAGAGTCTAAAAATGGCGTTTGACCTCTTCCGACATTTTCATTTCCAAAACTTTCTAAAATTATAATGACAACATTCTTTCGTAGCGGTGCCTGATTTGATTTTATGGAAATGATTGGATTGTAAGTCTTAGACAGTTCCTTGCTGTCGTAATAGTGTGTAAAAGTATTGCCTTCTTTTTTGAATAAAGTTTTTAAAATAGAAAAAGGAGTATTTAACACTAATCCTGCATTGTTGACTTCACCATATTCAATAGCGTCTACAATTCGGAGTGGTTTTTTTCGAAACCCGCCGCGGCCAATAATTAAAATAACAAGCAGCAATGCAATCCCGTAAGAACATTTTTTCAAATAGTTCTTTTTGGTTAAATTGTTGATAACAATTTTATCTTTTGGATTTGGCATCAACATCCAAAGCACAATGCTGGTCATTAAAAAAGAAACACCAACATACCAATATTCTTTTAAATAGGAAGGAATTAAACGAATAATATCATTTTCCATACCCGTAGCAGTAATCAGTCCAAAAGTACTCCTTCTGCCCGTAAAGCGGTAATAGATAATATCAATAAAATTGGTAGAAATAAGCAGAAGATTAACTGCGAAAAAAGTAATTTTTAATGTCGTTTGGTATAACGGCTTGTATTTAAAATTACCCGGAACTATATGTAGTATAAGGAAAATACAGTTTATGTAGGCAATAACAGCTAAGTCAAAAAGCAGTCCTCCGATAAAAATTTTAAAGGTAAATTGTTCAAACAGTTCTATATTCATAATGAAAAATAGAAATCTGCTAAGTTGGTAGGTCAGTAATATTAAAGTAAATCTTTTTAAAAATAAAATTACGTTTTGATTAATATTGTTCATTTAAAAATTTTAGGTTTTTTTTAAAAATGGGATTTTAATTTTTGCGCAAAAGTATAAACCCAATTTTAAAAAAAACCTAAAAAAATTAATATTTTGTTAACATTAATTTAAACAGCTACATCGTATTCGCGAAGTGCATTGTTTAATGAAGTTTTCAAATCTGTAGAAGGCTTGCGTGTACCAATGATTAGGGCACAAGGAACCTGAAATTCTCCAGCAGCGAATTTTTTAGTATAACTTCCCGGAATTACAACAGAACGAGCCGGAACATAACCTTTTCTTTCAACTGGTTCGTCACCTGTAACATCTATAATTTTTGTTGATGCAGTAAGACAAACATTAGCACCAAGAACGGCTTCTTTACCAACATGTACACCTTCTACTACAATACAACGAGAACCGATAAAAGCACCATCTTCAATAATTACCGGAGCAGCTTGTAATGGTTCTAAAACACCACCAATACCAACACCACCACTCAAGTGAACATTTTTACCGATCTGTGCACAACTACCAACAGTCGCCCAGGTATCAACCATAGTTCCTTCGTCAACATACGCTCCGATATTTACATAACTTGGCATTAAAATAACACCGCTTGAAATGTAAGCTCCGTAACGTGCAACTGCATTTGGTACTACACGAATTCCTTTTTCAGCATAACCTCTTTTTAGTAACATTTTGTCGTGGTATTCGAAGATACCCGCTTCTAATGTTTCCATTTTTTGAATTGGGAAATACATTACTACTGCTTTTTTTACCCATTCGTTTACCTGCCATCCTTCACCAACCGGCTCAGCAACACGTAATTTTCCTGTATCTAATAATTCTATAACCTCTCTAATGGCATCAGTTGTAGTAGTCTCTTGTAATAAAGCTCTGTTTTCCCAAGCTTGTTCGATTATCGTTTGTAAAGAATTCATAAGTTTTAATTTTTGGCAAAGATAGCGTATTTGGCCAAAAGCAAAAAGGTAAAACCGGTTGAAAGTGTTATAAATATAACATTTTGTGTTTAATTTGATAAACAAAATTGCGTACTAAAAATTATAGTATATGAAAGAAGACTATTTTTTTTCGTTGTTATAACAGAATAACCTTTGCAATTTATTTCTAAATTAATTTAAGAATAATAACGGAATCTGTCTCGATGCTAATTTTTTAAATTTAGGTGTACTTTTTTAATTGAACTTGAAAAAATAAGTGCTGACTTAAAGAAGCTTTATTATTTAGTTGGATTTGTACCGTAATTCTTGACGCAAATTTGGTTTTGAGCAAATAAATGGCAGGTAAAGATTTATAATCGTGTCTTTTTCTTGTTAAACTTTTGAGCGTCAATTTGTATCTTGCAACAGATTTAATATGGAAAGAATGAAAGGGAAAATACAAATAGGTTATTTAGTTTCATATGATTACGAATTATTAAAAAAATCAATACCAATTATCTATCAGGATGCGGATACTATCTTTTTTGCAATTGATAAAAAAAGACTTACATGGAAGGGAGATTCTTTTTTTATAGAAGAATCATTTTTTCAATGGATTGATAATTTTGATATCGAAAATAAGATTGTCATTTATGAAGAGGATTTTTACGTTCCGACCTTAACAACGATGGAGTGCGAAATTAGGGAAAGAAAAATGCTTTCGGAGAAGATGGGTATAGGAAACTGGTTAATTCAAATTGATAGTGACGAGTATTTTGTTAATTTCAAACAGTTTGTTTACGATTTAAGAGAATACGATTCTTATCTTGAAAATCCGGAGAAAAAACCGGTTCAGATTTGTGCTTTTTTGATCATGCTTTATAAATACACAGATAATGGAATTCTATATGTAGATAAACCTCAGAAAGCAATTTTTGCTACAAATTACCCCGAGTATATGTTTGGACGCAGAACCTACGGGCGTCAAATTTATACTAACAATATAGTCTTGCATGAGTCTTTATCCAGAACAGAAGAAGATTTGCGTTTTAAACTTAAAAGTTGGGGGCATAATGCAGAAGTTGACAATGGGTTCCTGGTAAAATGGCTGAAGGTTAATGAAAATAATTATAAGGAATACAGAGACTTTCATTATTTAAAACCTAAAAGATGCAAGAAATTAGCTTTTTTTCCTACAAAAACAATAAGCGAAATAATAGACATTATTCGAGAAGAAAATAGACTTAACAGGTCTGCTTCATTGCTTTGGTTTAAAAATTTTGAACAGAGAATTAAATTTTTAAGTAAAAAGTACTTTTTTGGCATCGACAATAAGAGTGTTTCTGACTAATGAGGGAATAAATCGAAAAAGAAAAATACACTCTGTTATTGGAGATCTTATAAGGATTCTAAAAAAAAAGGACTAGTAAATTTTCTGATTACAGATAAAATTATTCCAGTTTATTGCGTAATAACCAAAGGAATAAATAACGTTTTAGAATGGCAAACGAGTTTATGTAAGCAAGAATATAACCTTCCTTTCCATCTAAAAAACCAAGTTTTGCAAAATATTGATTCATAAAATTAAAAAAAGGCTTTACAAGAAAATGATACATATTGGGTTTGATGTTTTTCATATGTAAAAGTATTGCTTCCTCTTTGCTTTTTAAACTTAATCGCAAGTTGTATTCGTCGAAATCTTTATAAGTGTATGAATCGATTCTGTTTTTTAATATTTCAGATTTTCTAAAGAAAGCAATTATAGAAGGTTTATTCCTGTTATTAGATAAAGAGATTTCTACTTTTTTTCTAAAAAGGAAGACCCTTTTTCGGTATATAAATTCGCCATAATTTATTTTCTTTTTAAAAAAATGAAACGTCTGTTTGATGTAGTAAATTCTATTTGCTTGCGGATTAGAAATTTTGAGTAAAATTTCATTTTTAAGTTCAGTAGAAATATATTCTTTTAGATCTAATAGCAGTATCCAGTCGTTTTGTACTTGGTTAATTAATAGATTTTGTTGTTGGGTTTTATTTGTGATAGTTTGTTGTACAAGAGTTGCCCCACATTTTTCGACAAGTGGTAGGATAGCATTGTTACGTTTATTAGTGTTTATTAGAATGATTTCATGAGCAAATGAAACGTTGTCTATAAGTTTTTTAATATCGTTTATTTCGTTAGTACAAAAGGCAATAACACTGATTTTGGGAGTTGGTATACTGGATAACATAAAATATTTTTGTATGAAAATACGTATTTTTTTAATAATTTTTTAAAATAAAATTAAAAATGTCTAAACTTCCCATTTTAATGTATCATAACATCTGTCAGTGTGAAAATGAAAGCAATAAACTGACTATTTCAGCACGAAATTTAGAAGAGCAACTTCGATTTTTAAAAGACAATAACTACAGAACATTTCATTTTGGTGAATTGGAAAAGATGCAGGTTATTCCCCGGAAAAGTATTGTTCTTACTTTTGACGACGTTACAGAGAATCAACTGATTTATGCAGTTCCGTTATTGGAGAAGTTCAATTTAAAGGCCAGTTTCTTTATTCCTTTTTCTTATATTGGTAAAATAGACTTATGGAATGAAAACTCAAAGTTCCCTGGAGAGAAAATAATGACTATGGATCAATTGAAATGTCTTAATAGAGATAAAATAGAATTAGGTTATCATTCGTTTGGACATAAAAAATACAGTTCATTATCTGCTTTGGAAATAGAAAATGATTTTTTAAAATGTGAAGAAGTGATGACAAAGAACAATTTGAAAGTTTTCCCGGTCTTAGCGTATCCTTACGGTAATTATCCGAGGGAAAACAAGGAAAAAGCAGAATTTAAGAGCGTAATCGTTGAAAATAAAATGAAATTTGGTTTAAAAATTGGTAATCGCCCCAACTATTTTCCTTTTAAGGATCAATATGAGATAAAACGAATTAGTATTGAAGGGCACGATAGTTTAATGATCTTTAGATTAAAAATAAGATGGGGGAAATTAAGACTATTTTGAGTCTTTTTCAATGAGCATCATTTTAGCATATCTGGAGAAAACCCCGTATGCATCTATTGCTGCAGCAGCAAGACCCGGAACGCCATCAAGATATACTCTTTTGATAATATAGGTGTGGAAAAAACGATAAAAGGGCTTGAAAATCAACAAAAACAAAGTTACTTTTTGTGCTTTAGAAATGCACATTTTTGCTTGAAACCAAGCATATTTATCTTTTTTACTTATAAAATGTAAAAGTCCTCTGTAGGTATAGTGTATCATGTGATTTCGTAATACACCAGGTTTTGACTTAAGAACTAATCTTTCGTGTACTTCATTTTTAAATAGTAGATCGTCATTTTTCATCAAACGAACAGTTTTATCTGTATAATGAAATAAAAATCGATTCATGAAAAAATGAGGAAACCAGATTTTATAAGTACTAAATTTATTTGACTCGATGCTTTTTAATATTTCTCTTTTAAGTTTTTCAGATACTCTCTCATCAGCGTCTAAAAATAGAATCCAATCTCCCGTGGCATAGGGTATGGCATAATTTCTTTGATTACAATAATTATCGAATTCTCTGAAAATTAAATTGCTTCCTAAGCCCGAAGCAATTTCTGGAGTTCTGTCATTACTGTATGAATCTAAAACAATGATTTCATCTGCAAAGGAAACCGATTTTATTGCTTCACTAATGTAAAACTCTTCATTGTGAGTAAGAATGATAACGGATAGTTTTTTTGTGTTTCTCAATTGCATAATTTAATTATTCTAATAAGTAATGTGTAATATTTTGTTTTTCAGGAAGAAACGCTCTATCACAATTATTTGAAGTTTTTTTTGAATATGTAGTGCTAAATTTCAATGAAAGAAGTGAAATTTGATTGATTTAAAGAGTCAATTTATTGTCAATGACCCTTTCGTTAAAAGATTGAATATATGCTTTCAGAAATTTTGTAGCTTTTTTGGTTCTGGTCTTGTCTGATTGCATCAAATTTGTTTTTAATAAAACATCTTTTTTCCAGTTGTATAAGCCAATTATTTGATTATTAGCGAAATTTATATAATAATCGCCTTGTATATAATGATAAGTTCCTTGAAGATAATTGATTACAAAGTCGTCTTTAGATCTGTAGCTTTTTCCAAAACTAATTAGATCAGTTTTTATATTTAAGTAATCGAGGATACTGGGCATGATATCAATTTGTTGAAAGTTCTTTTTAGTAACGCCAACTAATTCGGGGTTGGAAGGATCAAAAAATAGTATTGGAATTCGGTATATTCCAATATTTGTTTTGTCTGTATTTTTATCTCCGCCGGAAGTATGATCCGATGAAAGAACAAACAAGGTGTTTTTATACCATTTTTCTTTTTTAACAGTGTTGAAAAATTTTCGTAAAGAGTAATCAGTATAAGCTATACTTTCTTGTATTTCAGTAGTTCCTTTTGGAAATTTTCCTTGATATTTTTTTGGAATTGTATACGGGAAATGAGATGAAATTGTAAATAAAGAACTAAAAAATGGCTTTTTAAAAGTGTTCAATTTATGAGCGTAAAATTGTAAAAATTCTTCGTCAAAAATCCCCCACTTTCCATCAAAGGCATCATGTCCTGTATATTGGTCTTTTCCATAATATTGATCAAAACCGGATATTAGTGCATACTGATTAAAGTTTTGACTACCATTAAAAGCACCATGAAAAAAAGAGGTATTGTATCCTTCTTTTTTAAGAATTTGCGGAAGACTATTTGTTTTATTTAATGAATAACTGGATAATATGAATGCATTATTCATTAGACTTGGTAAACTCGAAATTATGGAGGGAACCGCATCTATAGAAACTCTCCCGTTTGCAAAACCATTTTTGAAATAATAAGATTTTGTGATGAGTGAGTCTAAAAAAGGAGTTTGTCCTCGTCCGATATTTTCATTCCCAAAACTTTCCAAAATTAAAATTACTACATTTTTCTTTATAGTAGGTTGGTTAGGCTTTAGTGAAATTATCGGGTTGTAAATTGAAATTAATTCTTTTTCACTGAAGTAATTAACTTTGTCAATATCCTCTTTTTTAAAGAGAGTTGTAAGAATGGAGAAAGGGGTATTTAAGACTAAGCCTGTATTGTTAAGTGTGCTGTATCTAATTGCATCTACGACCTTAATTGGTTTTTTTTGGAATCCTCCGCGTCCTATAATTACAATTGCAAGTAGTGAAATAATAAAACAGGCATATTCTTTAAAACGGTCTTTCTTTGTTGAATGTTCTGGATTTGTATTGTTTTTAAAATTCGATAGTAAGAACCAGAATAAAATACTAATAATAATAAAAAAGAGCGTAACGTACCAAAACTGTTTTAAAAAAGAAGGGATTAGTCCTAATGTTTCATTTTCCATTCCTTTTGCAGTGATCATGGCAAGAGTGCTTCTTTTTCCTGTAAATCTGTAATAGATAATATCAATAAAATTGGTAGCGATAAAAAGAAGGTTTACAAGATAAAACGAGACCTTTAAAATATGCTGATAAGCCGTATTATATTTTAAGTTACCGGGAAGTAAATGACCAACTATAAAAATACTGTTTATGTATACGATAGCCGACATATCAAAAGACAGTCCTCCCAAAAAAGTTTGAAAAGTAAATTCGGTAAACAATTCAATATTAAAGAAGTAAAAAAGAACTCTGGTGAATTGATAGAGTAATAAAACGATAAGAACTCTTTTTAAGAGCAAAGAAATGCTTTGTTTGTAACGGCTCATTTATTTGTAGGTTTTTGTATTAAAAACAGCTTCAAAATTAACCTGACAAAGTGGTAATCCTCTTAAAAATTGATATGCTTTGATGTTTAGTTTATATTCGTAAAATAGATTATTTGGGAAGGCTTTTAAGTCTGTAGAGAATTTACGAAAACAAAAAAATGATTTGTAAATCAAAGTATAAAACGATGCTTTTCCGGGTTTTTTAGTACAACTTTCTTATATCTAAAAATTAAAATAATGGTCTGTAAACGTTTTTTTACTGTTATAATATGATAAAAGTCAGATTTTGTGTTTTTACTTCTTGTTAGTTTTGTATCCTAATTCGGACAATATAAAGTAAGAATTGTCAGTATCAATCCAAAACAAATTAATCTACTAAGATATGAATAGCGAAAATCAGCTCCAAAACCGAACCATAATAGATAAAGAAGTCTCGTGGGACAAAACTCAGGTGATTATGAGTAAAACCAATGCATTTGGTATCATCGAATATGCAAATGAAACTTTTATAGACGTTTGCGGATATGAAGATTACGAGCTTATGGGGCAGCCACATAATATTGTCAGGCATCCTGATATGCCTAAAGTAATTTTTAAAGTTTTGTGGGAAAATCTTAAAGCAGGTAAAAACTTTCATGCCGTTGTGAAAAATCTTGCCAAGTCAGGGAGATATTACTGGGTCATTACTGATTTTGAAATTGCCAAAGACGAAAATGGTGTTATTGTAAATTATTTTGGAAGAAGACAGGCCATTCCTCAAGAAGTCATTGCCCTGCATATTGAACCCTTGTATAAAAAATTACTGCAAATAGAAAACGCGAGCGGAGTGGAGTTCAGTGAAAAATACCTGATCGGATTTTTAGAAGAGAAAAAGAGATCGTATGTAGAATATATCAAGGAACTGATTTTAGACCACGAAAGAGCACAATCTAAGTCTTTCCACCAAGAGCAACAGGAAGAGGAGGAAGAAGACGAGAGAGGTTTTTTTAGTCGTTTATTTGGTAGATAACCCCATTTTTTTAGGTTTTAATGTTGGATGAGTTCGTTTTGAGCAATCAAGGCGGACTCTTTTTTTGTAAAATGAAATAATTCTTTTTTCAGGTTTGTGAATTTTCCTTTCTATCTTTGATAAAAATTACTAAAATGCCAAGAATCCTCTCTATAGATTACGGACAAAAACGCACCGGAATTGCCGTTACAGACGAAATGCAGATTATCGCCTCGGGTTTGACAACGATTCCGACGAATACTTTAATAGATTTTCTGAAAGATTATTTCACTAAAGAAAAAGTAGAAGCGGTCTTAATTGGGGAGCCCAAACAAATGAACGGGCTTCCGTCTGAAAGTGCTTCGATAATTAAAGGATTTGTAACGCATTTTTCAAATATCTTTCCGGATATGAAAGTAGTGCGTGTAGACGAGCGCTTTACTTCAAAAATGGCATTCCAGACGATGATAGATAGCGGATTAAGCAAAAAGCAACGCCAGAATAAAGGGTTGATTGATGAAATTTCGGCTACCATAATGCTTCAGGATTATCTTTCTTCGAAACGATTTTAGGATTTTCTTTTTCGGAATCTTCAAGGATTTTAGTGTTTTAAATTTCCTAACTTTTATCCTATGAAATTAGTTTTTTTTTGCAATTATAAAAAGTACCTTTGCGTTTTAAAATAAATTTGTTATGCCTGACGAAACAATACGTTCAAATAGTGAAGTAGTTCTCATTGGAGCTGGAATTATGAGTGCCACTCTTGGAGTAATTTTGAAAGAGTTACAACCGGATATTAAAATTGAAATATACGAAAGATTAGATGTTGCTGCAGCCGAAAGCTCTGATGCTTGGAATAATGCAGGAACCGGTCACTCGGCCTTTTGTGAATTAAACTACACTCCGGAAAAGGCAGACGGAAGTATTGATCCTAAAAAAGCAATAAGTATAGCGGAATCTTTCGAGGTTTCCCGTCAGTTTTGGGCCTACTTAGTGCAACAAAATAAAGTTCCCTCTCCCGACAATTTTATAAAAAGTGTTCCGCATATGAGTTTTGTATGGGGAGATAAAAACGTTGAATATCTTAAAACACGTTTTGAAGCTTTACAAAGTAATCCAATTTTTGCTCAAATGACTTTTAGTACTGAATTTGAACAATTGAAACAATGGATGCCTCTTGTAATGGAAGGCAGAGAAAATAATGAAAAATTAGCAGCCACCTTTATGCCGATTGGTACCGATGTAAACTTCGGTGCATTGACCAGAAGTATGTTTAATTATCTGGAAAAACTGGATGGTGTGTCGCTGCATTTCAATCACGAGGTTCAAAAAATGAGACAACGTGAAGATAAATCCTGGAGAATTAAAATTACCGATTTAGCTACAGGACAAAAAAGAAAATCCTATACCAAGTTTGTTTTTATCGGAGCAGGTGGAGGTTCATTACCTTTATTAGAAAAAGCCAATGTTCCGGAAGGAAATGGGTATGGCGGTTTTCCGGTAAGCGGACAATGGTTAAAATGTACTAATCCTGAAGTGATTGCAAAACATCAGGCAAAAGTGTACGGAAAAGCAAGTGTTGGAGCGCCTCCAATGTCCGTTCCGCATATTGATACCCGTGTCATTGATGGTGAAAAAGCGCTTCTTTTTGGGCCCTTCGCCGGATTCTCTACACGATTCTTAAAAAACGGATCGTATCTGGACTTGCCTTTGTCTATAAAAGCAAACAACGTAATTCCAATGTTATCAGCGGGATTTCATAATATTCCATTAACCAAATATTTGATCGAACAAGTGCGTCAGTCTCCAAAAGACCGAATGAAAGCACTTCGTGAATATTTGCCAACAGCACGTTCTAAGGACTGGACATTAGAAAGAGCCGGACAACGTGTTCAGGTGATTAAAAAAGACGAAAACGGTGGTGGAGTTTTAGAATTTGGAACAGAAGTAATTAATACACATGATGGAACTTTAGCGGTTTTATTAGGTGCTTCTCCGGGAGCTTCTACTGCTGTTTCTATTATGGTGGACTTAATTAGCAGATGTTTTGCAGATCAAAGTAAATCACCTGAATGGGAAGAGAAAATGAAAATCATGATTCCTTCTTACGGTAAAAACCTGAATGAAACACCGGAGCTTTTAGAAGAAATGAGAAAATATACTTCTGAAGTTTTAAAACTGAAAAACTAGAATCAACTACTTACTATTATAAACAACAAATCCAGATGAATTAATCTGGATTTGTTGCTTTTAGCTCTTTCGTAATTTTTAGAATTTTTTCTGCCAGATTGCTCATCCAGATCAATTGCTCAATGACCATCTGAGCCTCCTGCATTTTAGCCTGACGGGTTTCTTTATCAAGTTCATCGTCTGCCGCCAGACGCGTAAAGTTAATGCGTTTTAATTCTTCGAATTGCAGGGTTACATCTTCCTTATCAAAAAAGGTATCGGTTATAATCGTTTCGTTTTTTAAAACCGAAATAGAATGATCGAGATTCAATAATATCGTTTTTATAATATAATTGAATGATTCCGAAGCAGATGTGGTCTGATGCGATTGAATATAAGTTGACAAAGAAGCCAAAGCCGATAGCAAAGAATGGTTCAAAACCACCAGTTTATTGACCAATGGCAGGGTTTTTTGCTTTGATTTAGGTTCCTGCATCATGCGTTGAAACGAGGTCGTTAAATTGCCAATTTCGACAAAAGCATGTTTTCTGGCCAATCTGTAGGACGTTGGTGTTTCTCCTTTTTTATTGTAAAAATCAGCAATTTCTTTAAGGTAATTTCGATTGGCGCGAATCGAATTTTCAATGTGTATCGGAGTATTGATAAACTCCCAGGCCGGCCATAAAAACTGATTGGCAATAAAAGCTAAAATAGCTCCTGCAAGCGAATCTAATATTCTGAACTGAATTACTTCTACAACATTTGGCGTTAGGATTCCGTAAATAAAAACCACATACATGGTTACGAAAGTGGCACTTATTTTATAGTTAATCTGTGTAAATGAGATACCCAGTAACATACAAACAATAGAGAATATACTCAACGCCACATGGTTCTGAATAAGGGATACAATCCCGAATGCCAGAAGTCCACCAAGTACAGTTCCAAAAATTCGATTATACGAACGCTCTTTTGTTAATCCATAACCCGGACGCATGATGACAACGATGGTCAGTAGAATCCAATAGACATTTTGAAAAGGAAGAAAGTTCCCTACAACAAGACCAATCAGAATCGTAATGGTCAGTCGGAGCGAATGTCTGAAAATAGAAGAAGAAAAACTCATATTTTCAATAAGTGTACGGAGCGGATAATACTGAGGTGTCAGAAATTTTTCCAGTTCCTTGTCTTTGTCTTTCAACTTGTAAGATTGCATGGCAAGTGAAAAAGCCCTTTGTATGATCTTGATTTTTCCAACCTGATTTTTAGCATATTTCAGCATATTGGTCAGCATGAGAACTCCTTCGTTTGCTTCTTCTCTTCCTAAGCTTTTTTCATAATCAAAAATGGCAAATTCGAGCGCGTCCAATTCATTTTTCAGATCATTTTTGTCCACATAAGCGGCAATATGATGTACATTTTTGGATAGTTTTTTTAAAGTGGAAGCCAGTTTGTACGCCACATTTTGATACGTTCTTAAAACGTCAGGATGTTTGTCAAACTTTTCATGAAGTTTGTCGTAATCAAATGAGGTGTATAATGCTAATTCCTGGATTTCAACAAGCGTTATGAAAACAAGTAACATTTTGCGATTCTGACTGGTGGCAGCGGAAGTGCTTTGATTTCCAATTAACACTTTCCTTAAATCTTCGTTGATTTGGTTTAGTTCTACCTGAACAGCCAATTGCTTTTGAGTTATTTTTTCGCGATTTGCTTCAGGGCTCCATAAATCTCCTCTTAGTTTTAAATATTTTGCCGTTAGTTTTATGCCTTCAGCAATTTGTAATTCAACATATTTATAAGGTTGTACAAAATGAAAAATAAGCGAGACAATGAGATATAAAATACCACCAATAAAAATAAAACCCGAATATTCAACCGCATCCCAGCCTTCATGTAAATGGCCAAAAGACAAAGAAATTGAAAGTAATGCAGAAAAGGAAACCAAGGTAGCGCGCTGTCCATAAACAGAAATCATACAGCATAAAAACAGTAACAATCCCAAAAACGGATAAAATAATATCGGGAACGGATAAGCAAGATTCACCAGAAGATTTACACCCGAAACGATTAAGGAGGCCACAATAAGACCTTTTATCTTATGCGTTAAAGTACTCGGAATATCACTCGGATAGGTATAAAAAGCACCTAAGGCAATCGTAAAACCAATTTCAAAATGTCCCAGAAAGTTCAGGATCAGAACAGGAACAACAGAAGCAATAGTTACTTTAGAAGCATTTAGAAAAGAGGTACTATTGGTAAATTTGGAGATACGATTAAACATATAGTATGGTTTACGAGCAAAGGTAAGAATTGTACGAATTCTTTTGGCACAATTATAGCTGAGTTTTTAATAAGCATGCAAAAATGAGATTAATATGTTGTTTAGAATTATTCATTGACTATTTTTTACTATTTTTGCCAGCTGAATTAGGAGAATAAAATTCAGTGTTTTCCAGTAGATAATACAAAAAATAATACAAATGATTTTACCAATTGTAGGATACGGTGATCCAGTTTTAAGAAAAGTGTGTGAGGTAATTACACCGGAGTATCCAAACTTAAAAGAGATATTAGCAAACATGTATGAAACCATGTACAACGCTTATGGTGTTGGACTTGCTGCGCCACAGGTTGGAATAGCAATTCGTTTGTTTGTAATTGATACAACTCCTTTTAGTGACGATGAAGATTACTCAACAGAAGAACAAAATAAATTAAAAGGTTTCAAAAAAACATTTATCAACGCCAGAATCGTGAAAGAAGAAGGCGAGGAGTGGAGTTTTAACGAAGGTTGTTTGAGTATTCCTGATGTTCGTGAAGACGTTTACAGAAAACCAACCGTTACAATCGAGTATTGTGAAGAAGATTTTGTTGTAAAAACAGAGGTTTTTGACGGTTTGATTGCCAGAGTTATTCAGCACGAATACGATCATATTGAAGGAGTGTTGTTTACAGACAAAATATCTTCTTTAAAAAAGCGTTTGATTCAAAAGAAATTAAAAAATATTACAGAAGGCAAGACTTTTCAGGATTATAAAATGAAATTTGTTGCTGCCAAAAAAGGCAGATAATTATTTTTGATAAAAAAAGAGACAATAAAAAATAAACGAAATTCTTAATACAAATTATAATAAACATGAATTTAGAAAAAATATTAGCTGTTTCCGGGAAACCAGGTTTATATGCTTTAAAAGTACAGACTCGTACAGGATTTGTAGCTGAATCATTAACTGATGGAAAAAAAATCACTGTAAGCTTAAAAAGTAATGTAAGTTTATTGTCTGAAATTTCAATTTATACACAAGATGGTGAAAAACCGTTGACTGAAGTAATGCAACGCATTGCGGTTAAAGAAAACAAAGGTCAGGCGATTTCTCATAAAGAAGATAATGCAACTTTAACGGCTTATTTTAAAGAAGTTTTACCTGATTATGATGAAGAAAGAGTTTACCCATCTGATATTAAAAAAGTATTAAACTGGTACAACACTCTTCAAGGAAAAGGTTTAGTGACAGACTTAGCTCCGGTTCCAACTGAAACTGAAGAAGCTCCTGTTGCTGAGGAAAAACCAAAAAAAGCTGCAGCTCCTAAAAAAGCAAAAGTTAAAAAAGAAGAATAGTAAATTTTAGATTCAAATATAATAATCCTGTTAAGATGTTTTCTTGACAGGATTTTTTACTTTTACACCGTTCGGTTATACAATCAAAAAAACGTCAAAAATGAGCAAAGAACTTCAACTTCAGGCTTTCGAAAGATTATTAGTTATTATGGATGAACTTCGTGAGCAATGTCCGTGGGATAAAAAACAGACTTTGCAAACCCTGCGACACCTTACAATCGAAGAAACCTACGAATTAGGAGACGCCATTTTGGATAATGATTTGAATGAAGTTAAAAAAGAACTTGGAGATCTGTTATTGCATATCGTTTTTTATGCTAAAATAGGCAGTGAAACCAATGCTTTTGATATGGCTGATGTGTGCAATGAAATTTGCGATAAACTGATTCATCGCCATCCTCATATTTACAGCGACACGGTTGTAAAAGATGAAGAAGAAGTCAAACAAAACTGGGAAAAACTAAAGCTTAAAGAAGGCAAAAAATCGGTTTTAGAAGGCGTTCCGAGAAGTTTACCCGCTTTGGTAAAAGCCAGCAGAATACAGGATAAGGTAAAAGGTGTAGGTTTTGACTGGGAAGAACCGCACCAGGTTTGGGATAAAGTACAGGAAGAATTAGAAGAATTACAAGTAGAAGTAAAAGCAGGCGATCAGGATAAAATAGAAGCCGAATTCGGAGATGTTTTATTCTCAATGATCAATTATGCCCGATTTTTAAATGTGAATCCCGAAGATGCTTTAGAACGTACCAATAAAAAATTCATTAAGCGTTTTCAATATTTAGAAAGCAAAGCAAGTGATATGGGCAAACCTTTAATGGATATGACCTTAGCAGAAATGGATGTGTTTTGGAATGAAGCAAAAAAACAGTAATTAATTCAAGTTGTGTTTTTTTTTACCCCAATAATGAAGCCAGTGATACCTCATTTTTTGAATTGCCTCCTGCTTTAGCTGGAGGAATACGTTAAGATTAAAGGGCTTTAGCCAAAATATACTACACCTCTTTCGACTCAGATTAGTGGTTTGATTATTAAATATTTAATATCAGATAAATCTCAGTACCATTAAGTTAAGATGTTTTTTCACGCAGATTCTGCAGATTCTGCGGATTTTTTTGTCTCAATCTGTTTCAATCTTTGTGAGACTTTTTTGAGAATCCTTGGCTTAATGAAATTGAGCCAAAGCAGAAGGCTATTGAAATGGCAGCATATTGAAAAGCAATAATTAGCAACTTGAGTCAATTATTCTGCCAATCGTTTTAGGGAATTGATGTCTTTAAGCACAATTTTTTTACCAACCAATTCGATTAGTCCCAATTTATTGAAGTCAGATAATAAACGGATACAGCTTTCAGTCGCAGTACCAATCATTCCGGCTAATTCTTCACGAGTAAGTTGAACTTTTAAGGTTTTGTCTGTGTTTTCACCAAAAGTAGCCAGTAAGTATAATAAAGTTTCGGCCAGTCTTTGTTTTACGGTCTTTTGTGCTAATGCGATTTTGTCGTTTTCAGATTCTTTCAAATCTTCGCACACCGATTGCATCAGGTTCATGGAGAACTGATTGTTGTTGTTAAAAAAGTTGATGATTTCTGTTTTTGGAATAAAACAAACTTCCATGTCAGCGACAGCTTTTGCACTTAGATTTGCGGGTTCGTTACTGATCATCGAGCGTTGCCCTAAAAGTTCACCTGATTTAACAAGTTTTACAATCTGATCTTTTCCGTTAGCACTTAACTTAGAAAGTTTTCCAATACCGTCTTTTACACAAAAAACACCATTGGTAATTTCACCTTCTTCAAAAATAGCATCCCCTTTTTTTATGCTTAATGTTGTTTTGCTATTTGCTAATCTAATAACCTCATCTTTATTCAGTGCTTTTAGAGAAGTAAGCTGTCTTACGATGCATTGATCACATTTGTTCATAGCAAAAAAATTTACTGCAAAATTACGATTATTCGTATTCAAAACCCCAATTATGCTGGAAAAATAACAGCAAAAAATTATTGATAGCTAGTATTTTTTTATTTCTGTAAAGTTAGAATTGTAATTGCGTGCAGTACATTTAAGTAACATTGTATTTTTTGAATAGCCGTTGGTTTCAACCAACGGATTTAAAAAGTGTTGATGTAAGGCTTTAGCCCAATATCATTGAGCCAAGGATTCTCAAAAAAAGTTTCACGCAGATTTAGCGGATTTAGCAGATAATAATAAAAAAAATTAGCTAAATCAGCTAGATCTGCGTGAAAAAAAAAAATTAATCTAGTGACATTGGACTTTAGTAAAAAACTTAAAGAATAAAATTTTGGCTAAAGCCTCTGGACTCGGACCTACAGTACCGTTGGTTGAAACCAACGGCAATTCAAATCCGGATTGATTATTTACAGTGGGAAGTGCCAATTTTAGAAGTTACAGATAGTATTTGCAATAAAAAATTCTCCTGATTTACTTTTTGTGTTTTATCCAAAATCGTATGTAAGAGTTTTAATATCATGCTCCAATTATACTGGAAAAATAACAGCAAAAAATTATTGATGGCCAGTATTTTTTATTTCTGTAAAGTTAGAATTGTAATTGCGTGCAGTACATTTAAGTAACATTGTATTTTTTGAATAGCCGTTGGTTTCAACCAACGGATTTAAAAGGTGCTAATGTAAGGCTTTAGCCCAATATCATTAAGCTAAGAATTGTCAAAAAAGTCTCACGCAGATTTAGCGGATTTAGCAGATAAAAAAAAATCCCCGAAATCTGCAAAATCTGCGTGAAAAAACATTTTAATTTAGTGACATTAGGTTTTTGTAAAAAACTTAAAGAATAAAATTTTGGCTAAAGCCTCCGAACTAGGACCTAAAGTACCGTTGGTTGAAACCGATGGCAATTCAAATCCGGATTGATTATTTACAGTGGGAAGTGCCAATTTTAGAAGTTACAGATAGTATTTGCAATAAAAAATTCTCCTGATTTGCTATATGTGCTTTTTTGGCTGGTTTTCTAAATGTACTACGGGTTTGTAATTATCCGGTAGCTGCGAATGATAAATATCATAGTTAAAGTCTTTTGTGATTTATAAACTTTGCATAAGTTAAAATAACAAATTATGAAGGAGCAAGGGTGTTTTCATTGCGGATTAACCATTTCTAAAGACGAAGAGATCAATTTTGATGAAAAAAAGTTTTGTTGCAAAGGCTGTCAGACTGTTTACGAAATTTTCAGCGTTCATAATCTAACCTCTTATTATGATTTTGAAAAAGCACCGGGAGCTACACCGCAAGATATTCAGGGCAAATATGATTTCCTGGAAAATGAAGCCATACTATCTAAACTACTAGAATTTCAGGAAGGAAATACCGCTATTGTATCCTTAAGTATTCCGCACATCCATTGTAGTTCGTGTATTTGGATTCTGGAAAACCTCAATAGGATGCAACCCAGAATCAGTAACTCGCAAGTTAATTTTCCGGACAAGAAAGTTCGAATTACCTTTAATTCTGAACTCGTTTCTCTTAAAACTATCGTTTACCTGTTAAGCTCAATAGGATATGAACCTTATATAAGTTTAGAAAACTATGAAACCGGAAAAAATAATGTAGATCGTAGTCTTACTTATAAATTAGGGGTTGCCTTCTTTTGTTTTGGAAACATTATGTTACTGTCATTTCCGGAGTATTTCGAAATAAAGGAATTTTGGTTAGACAATTACAAACCATTTTTCAGGGTTTTGATTTTGATTTTATCATTGCCCAGTTTTTTATATTCAGCAAGTGGTTATTATGTTTCGGCTTATAAAAGTATAAAGGCCGGAATGTTAAATATTGATATTCCAATAGCCCTGGGTATTATTGTAATGTTCATCCGAAGCACTTTTGATATTGTAATGGATTATGGTTCAGGTTTCTTTGATAGTTTAACGGGGCTGGTTTTCTTTATGCTCCTGGGGAAAATGTTTCAGATTAAAACCTATAGTTTTTTAAGTTTTGAAAGAGATTTTAAATCCTATTTTCCGATCGCCGTCACCCGAATTGATGCTGACGGATCTGAAGAAAGTGTTCCGGTTTATGATATCGTAGAAGGCAATAGATTAATAATCAGAAATCAGGAATTGATCCCCGTTGATGGTATTTTGATTAGTGAAAAAGCTGAGATCGATTATAGTTTTGTTACGGGTGAAGCCATTCCGATTACCAAAAAATCAGGGGATAAAGTTTTTGCCGGAGGAAAACAAATCGGGAAAGTCATCGAAATGGAAGTTTTACATTCGGTTTCACAAAGTTACCTGACACAATTATGGAGCAATGAGATTTTTCAGAAAAAGGTACTGCAGCAACATAAAACCATTACGGATACGATTAGTCGTTATTTTACGCCGATATTATTAGTAATTGCAATGGCAGGTTTTGGATATTGGATCGCTATTGATGCAAACATTGCTTTTAATGTCTTTACGGCGGTGCTTATCGTAGCATGCCCTTGCGCCCTGGCACTGACAGCGCCTTTTACTTTTGGGAATATCCTCAGGATTTTAGGAAAACAAAAATTCTATCTCAAAAATGCGCTGGTAATTGAGCAGCTGGCAAAAGTAGATACCATAGTTTTTGATAAAACGGGGACGATCACCACCAGTAAAAAGGCAAATATCAAGTATGACGGGAAGTCAATTTCAGAAGAAAATAATGCACTTATAAAAAATGTACTTCGTGCATCAAATCACCCGTTATGCCGAATGTTGTATGACTTTTTACCTGAAAATAAAAAAACTAAAATCGATGATTTCTGCGAAATAACCGGAAAAGGAATTCAGGCCTCAGTTGCTAATAAGGTAATCAGGATAGGTTCAGCAGTATTTCTTGACGTTCCTGTTTCCGAAGAGACGCAGACCGGGAAAACTTCGCTTCATATCGAAATTGACGGTATTTATTATGGCAGATTTACATTTCAAAATCAATATCGGGAGGGTTTAGAAAAATTGTTTTTAGCATTAAGCAAAAAGTGTCAGATAAAAGTACTTTCGGGTGATAATGATGGTGAAAGAGCCAATTTAGAAGCAATCCTGCCGGAAAATACAGAATTGGTTTTTAATCAAAAACCCGAGCAGAAATTAGAATTCATTAAACAACTCCAGGAAAAAGGGCAAAACGTGATGATGGTTGGCGATGGTTTGAATGATGCAGGTGCTTTGGTGCAAAGTGATATCGGAGTTTCAATCTCAGAGAATGTGAATGTTTTTTCCCCCGCCTGCGATGCCATTTTAGATGCGTCGGAGTTCGCCCGCTTAGGTTATTTTTTAAAACTTTCGAAAAAATCTATTCTTATTATAAAGATGAGTTTTGCTTTATCCTTACTCTATAATATTATTGGTTTATCTTTTGCTGTTACGGGCAATCTCCTTCCTTTAGTGGCGGCTATAATTATGCCTTTAAGTACGATTACTATAGTTGGATTTGTAACTTTTGCTACTAACTATTTTAGTGCTAAGAATCTACGGTAAACTAAAAATATACGGAAGGTATTTTTATAAAGTCAACATTCCTCCCTTACCATGATAAATATCATTTTTTATACGCTCGTTACACAATAATTTTGGTAACATAAAATTTAGAGTATGAGTGTCATTTATCTACTAATTACAGTAAGTATTTTCGTAGCAATTGGATTCTTTATTGCTTTTATCGTTGCTGTCAAATCCGGACAATACGACGATGATTATACCCCCTCGGTCAGAATGCTTTTTGACGATGAGACCAATATTACCCCCAAAAAGAATAAATCAAATACAGAAGAAAAACAAGTATAATTATGGAAATGGAACAGTTTTATTACGACAACAAAATTGTAAAGAAGTTCATTTACGCTACGATCCTTTTTGGAGTCGTAGGGATGTTAGTAGGACTGACCTTAGCGGTTATGTACCTCTTTCCCAATATAACAGACGGGATTTCCTGGCTGAGTTACGGGAGATTAAGACCTTTGCACACCAATGCGGTTATTTTTGCCTTTGTAGGTAACGCCTTTTTTGCAGGGATGTATTATTCGCTGCAACGATTGCTGAAAGCCAGAATGTTTAGCGACTTTTTAAGTAATCTTCATTTCTGGGGATGGCAGCTTATTATCGTTGCTGCTGCAATTACGCTGCCGTTAGGGTATACTTCTTCAAAAGAATATGCAGAGCTCGAATGGCCAATTGATATTGCTATTGCGCTTATTTGGGTTGTAATGGGGATTAATATGATTGGTACGATGTTGCGTCGTAGAGAACGTCATTTGTATGTAGCCATTTGGTTTTATCTGGCCACATTTGTTACCGTTGCCGTATTGCATATTTTCAACAATATCGAAATTCCGGTTTCAGCCTTAAAAAGTTATTCTGTTTACGCGGGTGTTCAGGACGCTTTAGTACAGTGGTGGTACGGACATAATGCCGTGGCCTTTTTCCTTACAACGCCATTTTTAGGATTAATGTATTATTTCGTTCCGAAAGTAGCTAACAGACCTGTTTACTCGTATCGCTTATCAATTATACATTTCTGGTCTTTAATATTTATCTATATCTGGGCAGGACCACACCACTTGTTATACTCTGCTTTACCAAACTGGGCACAAAATTTAGGAGTTGCATTCTCTGTAATGCTTATTGCCCCATCATGGGGAGGTATGATCAACGGACTTTTAACATTAAGAGGAGCATGGGATAAAGTTCGTGAAGAACCGGTTTTAAAATTCTTTGTAGTCGCCATTACAGGATACGGTATGGCAACCTTTGAAGGACCAATGTTATCGTTTAAAAATGTAAACGCCATTGCACACTATACAGACTGGATTATCGCCCACGTACACGTTGGAGCTTTAGCATGGAATGGGTTTATGTCATTTGGTATCATTTATTGGTTAATTCCAAGAATGACAAAAAGCACTTTGTTTTCAAATAAATTAGCAAACTTCCATTTCTGGATTGGCACTTTAGGGATTATCCTGTACACCGTTCCGATGTATGTAGCCGGTTTTCTTCAAGCCTCTATGTGGAAACAATTTAATCCGGACGGGACTTTAACTTACGGAAATTTCCTGGAAACCGTTACGCAAATTATGCCAATGTACTGGATGAGAGCCATTGGAGGTACCTTGTATTTGATTGGTATGCTAACCTTGGTTTATAATATCATCATGACAGTGAGAGCCGGTCAACCAGTGGAAGACGAATTAGCTCAGGCTCCTGCTTTACAGGTAATAAACAGCAATAGACTTAGCGGAGAAAAATTCCACTCTTGGCTAGAAAGAAAACCAATCCAGCTAACCATTTTAGCTACGATCGCTATTTTAATAGGAGGAGTTATTCAGATTGTGCCAACGATTATGGTAAAATCAAATATACCTACGATAAGCAGTGTGAAACCATATAGTCCGTTGGAACTGGAAGGACGTGATTTATACATTCGTGAAGGTTGTGTTGGTTGTCATTCTCAATCCGTTCGTCCGTTTAGAAGTGAAGTCGAACGTTACGGACCACAAGCCAAAGCCGGAGAATTTGTCTACGACCATCCATTTCTTTGGGGATCAAAACGTACAGGACCTGATTTGTTGAGAGTGGGAGGAAAATATAACGACAACTGGCATTTCAATCACTTTTGGAATCCACAAAGTACTTCGGCAGGATCAATTATGCCGGGTTACAAATGGTTGTTTGATAACAAACCAATGGATACTTCTTTAATTGAAACGAAAATGAAAGCCATGGTTTCGCTGGGTGTTCCTTATAGCGATGCCGATGTAGCCAATGCGCAAAAGACTTTGAGAACGCAAGCAATAGCGATCGAGTACAATCTAAAAAGCGATCCTGATTTTGTAAAAAGTTACGAAGACAGTAAGAAGAAAGCAGCTGCAAAAGGCGAAAAATTCGTTCCTATGAACGAAAGAGAAATTGTAGCGCTGATTGCTTACATCCAAAGACTGGGTACAGATATTAAAGTAAAAGAAACTGCCAAAAACTAAGCGTTATGTTCGAACAAATTAAACACAACATGGAAAACATATCGGGTATCGAAATTTACCCGATACTTTCCCTCCTGATATTCTTTTTCTTTTTTGTGGGTTTGGCCCTTTGGGTTTTCTCCTATAAAAAAGAAAAAATTAGAGAAATGAGTGCAATCCCTTTAGATGAAGGACTTTGTGTAATATCAAAAGACAAATAAAATGAAAAAGTTTTTCCCCGTATATCTAAGAGTCCCCGTGATTTTCTTTATCGTTTTCGGTTTGATGGAGTATTTTATTGATTCAGGAGATAGGCCCGCTTTTGTAAAATATCCGATGGTTACTGTTTTTCTACTGGTCTTTTTATTCATTTTAATTGCAATAGAAATTACACTAAGTGCTGTAAATCGGGTCTTGTTTCAATTATTGTCTCCCGAAGAAAAAGCAAAAATAGAGTATGAAAAGAGTCTGCCGCTGACAGAAAGCAATTGGTACAAAAACTTAATGCAAAAATTGACCGAGACTCAACCCATAGAAAAAGAGGGTGACTTATTGATGGATCATGATTATGACGGAATCAAAGAGCTTGATAATAATTTGCCACCCTGGTGGGTCTATTTGTTCTATATCTGTGTCATTTTCGGAGTAATATATGTCGCCCGATATGAATTGTTTGGTGGTGACGATCAGGAAACGGAGCTAAAAATGGAGATGGCTCAGGCTAAAATTGATGTAGAAGAATACCTAAAGACTGCCCCCGATTTAATGGATGAAAAAACAGTTGTCCTGCTTACAGATGCACCAAGTCTCGATGCCGGAAAAGAGATTTTTACCAACAACTGTGCCGCTTGCCACCGTGCTGATGGAGGTGGGCAAATTGGACCAAACCTGACAGATAATCAGTGGATATTGGGTGGAGGAATTAAAAATTTATTTCACACCATAACCAACGGCGGACGTGACGGAAAAGGAATGATTTCCTGGAAAGGAACTTTAAAACCTAAAGAAATTCAAAAAGTAGCCAGTTATATTTTGTCTTTACAAGGAAGCAATCCAAAAGACCCGAAAGAATCAGAGGGTGAAATTTGGGTAGATGAAGCGGCTCCCAAAAAAGAAGCAGCGGTTGCTAAAGCCGCAGACAGTACGCAAGTTAAATAATAAAAGAAATACCATGTCAAATTTACCGGACGAAACATTTAGAGATACCATTGGAACTATTGATGAAGGTGGTAAAAGGAAGTTTATTTTTCCTAAGAAACCGTCGGGTAAATTTTATGAGTATAGAAAATGGGTTAGCTATGTGTTATTAGCCATTTTAATAGCTAACCCATTTATAAAAATAAACGGAAATCAATTTATGATGTTCAATGTTTTGGAACGTCGGTTTACTATTTTCGGATTTCCATTTTGGCCACAGGATTTTTATCTTTTTGTGATCTCCATGCTGGTCGGTATCGTTTTTATTATTCTGTTTACCGTGGTCTTTGGAAGGATTTTTTGCGGTTGGATTTGTCCGCAGACCATATTTCTCGAGATGGTTTTTCGTCGGATCGAATATTGGATTGATGGAGATCGTGGCGCTCAGTTGCGATTGTCAAAACAAGAATGGAATGCTGAAAAAATTCGCAAAAGAGTTTTAAAATGGATCGTCTTTTTTCTAATCTCTTTTGGAATTGCAAATGTCTTTCTGGCGTATTTAGTAGGGAGTGATACCTTGTTTTTAATGATTGAACAAGGACCTCTTGAACAGGCCAGTAACTTTATTGCGTTGCTGATTTTTACAGCGGTGTTTTATTTTGTTTTTGTCTGGTTTCGTGAGCAGGTTTGTATCATTGCGTGCCCTTATGGTCGTTTGCAAGGAGTACTTTTAGACAATAAATCAATAAATGTGGCCTATGATTTTGTTCGTGGCGAAAAAGAAACCGGCAGAGCAAAATTCAGTAAAAAAGAAGACAGAGCGACCATAGGAAAAGGAGATTGTATTGATTGTCATCAATGTGTTCATGTTTGCCCAATGGGAATTGATATCAGAAACGGCACTCAGTTAGAATGTACCAATTGTACTGCCTGTATTGACGAATGCGATACTATAATGGAAACGGTAGGTTTGCCGAAAGGACTTATCAGATACGCTTCTGAGGATGAAATTGAGAAAAAAGCACCTTTTAAATTTACCGCCAGAATGAAAGGCTACACCGCCGTTTTATTGATATTGTTGAGTGTTTTTGTTGGAATGTTATTTTTAAGAACAGATGTTCAGGCGATTGTTTTGAGACTTCCTGGACAGCTTTTTCAGCACAAAGGCGATAAAATAAGTAATGTGTATACTTATAAGATTGTAAACAAAACGATGAAAGAGTATCCCTATATCCATTTTGAGCTCATAGACCAAAAAGGAGCAATTAAAAACGTCGGAAAGCAACATTTTAAAGTATTGAAAGAAGGAATTTCGCAAGGAACTCTTTTTATAGAAATTGACAAAACACTTTTAGAAAGCGACAAAACTAAAGTCAAAATTGGAATTTATAACGGAAATCAGTTACTGGAAACAGCCACGACAAATTTTTTGGGACCACGAAGTTTTAATTAATTCAAGTTTTGGTGGCTTATCCCTAAAATGAAACAAGTTATACCTCGTTTTCTGAATGGTAATACTGTAAGAATTAAGAATTAAAAATTAAAGATTAAAAATTAAAAGATTTATAAAAGGATCATTATGAATTGCCTACAGCTTTAGCTGTAGAAATGTTGTTGGGATTAAAAATAAAATGGCTTTAGCCAAAATATACCGTAATTCTTTAGGCTAAAGCACAATGCCATCAAGTAAAGAATCATCAAAAAAAGTTTCACGCAGATTGAAGCAGATTGAAATAAAAAAAATCCGCAAAATCCGCAAAATCTGCGTAAAAAAAAACCTCTTAACTCAATGACATCGTACTTTAGCCCAACGTCATCAAGTTAAGAATCATCAAAAAAAGTCTCACGCAGATTTAAGCAGATTGAAATAAAAAAAATCCGCAGAATCTGCAAAATCTGCGTGAAAAAAATCTCTTTACTCAATGACATCGTACTTTAGCCCAACGTCATCAAGTAAAGAATCATCAAAAAAAGTCTCACGCAGATTTAGGCAGATTGAAACAAAAAAAATCCGCAGAATCCGCAAAATCTGCGTGAAAAAAAATAATTAAAATAATACTACCATGAAAATCAATTGGGGAACAGGAATAGTAATCGCGTTTGGATTATTTATGACCTTTATTTTATATTTTGTTTTTGAAGTACAATCGAATAGTAAATACGATAACGATCTGGTTGTCGAGGAATATTACAAACACGATTCGCATTTTCAGGACGAGATGGCAAGAATTCAGAATGCCCATGATCTAAAGAATAAACCTTCTATGATTTATACCGCTGAGGGTTTAAAAATAGCTTTTCCGAATACATTTGAAAATGAAAAAATAAAAGGAAATGTACTATTGTATCGACCATCAAACAAGAAATTTGATTTTGATACAGAAATCGCCTTGACCAATAATGCATTGTTAATTCCGCAGAAAAAATTAATCAAAGGACGCTGGGATGTCCATATGGAATGGCAGTATAATGGAATAAAATACTTGTCAAAAGAAGTGATTTATGTCAATTAATACGAAGCAAGATGTTATATTCAGCTTTTATATTCGGACTCATCAGTAGTTTTCACTGCATAGGAATGTGCGGCCCGATTGCGATGATGTTACCTGTAGATCGTACCAATGAAGCCAAAAAGAGCGCCCAGATTATGACCTATCACTTGGGGCGATTAACAGCTTATGCCATTATAGGATTACTATTTGGACTACTGGGAAGAGTTTTCTTTTTGGCAGGATTACAGCAAAAAATGTCCATTTTTATAGGTGTCGCCATGATACTTGTGGTTTTGATTCCGGAGAAAACAATTTCTAAATACAATTTTTCGAAACCCGTTTACAAAATCATTTCAAAAATAAAATCAAGTTTAGGAAGTCATTTTAAAAACAAGAGTTACAAATCCCTTTTTCTAATCGGTTTATTAAACGGATTCCTGCCTTGCGGAATGGTTTATGTGGCTTTATTTGGAGCAATGGCCATGCAAAGTGCCGGTTTAGGAGTTTTGTATATGCTTTTGTTTGGACTGGGTACAGTGCCGTTAATGACCCTTGTAGTGTACATCAACTCGATAATTACGGTATCCTTCAGAAACAGAATTCAGAAAGTCATTCCGTACGTAGCGGTGCTTATTGGAGTTTTGTTTATCTTAAGGGGTTTGGGGCTCGGAATTCCGTACCTGTCACCATCAAATATGAGTTTATTTGTACAGCAAACGCCCAATTGTCATTAAACTTAAATGGTCATCGAAAACAAGTTTGTTTCCGGTGACTTTCTTTTTAAATGCAGATCAAAAGCCATACAAATATTGCGAACAAAAGGTTTTCCGGCTTCCGTAATTTTTATTCTGTACTCTTCTATTACAATTAAATGATCTCTTTCCATCTCTTTCAAATCAAATAAAACAGCGGGAAGTTCTTTAAAATAGCCTGTTTTATTATTCCAGGAAGTTTCAAATTCACAGGTAAGATTTAAAATATGTTTTCTAATTGTCAGATCTTCATCAGTAAGAACATGCCCTTTAACAACAGGCAATTTATCCCATTCCAACAATTGGTAATAATCTTCCAGATTCTTGGTGTTTTGAGCAAAACTGTACCAACTGTCACTAATAGAAGAAACGCCCAATCCAATCATGAGTTGGGTTTTAGAAGCGCTATATCCCATAAAGTTTCGGTGTAATTGGTTGCTTTGCGAAGCCTTATACAAACTATCTGTTTTTAAAGCAAAATGATCCATACCAATTTCGTGATAGCCATTTTCAGAAAGTAATTGTTTTCCAATCTCATACAGTTGTCGTTTTTCGGCATCTTTTGGGAGGTTTTCATCATTAAAACCACGTTGGCCATTCCCTTTTATCCACGGCACGTGAGCATAGCTGTAAAAAGCCAATCGGTCCGGTTTTAGAGAATTTGTTTTTTCGACCGTATCAATTATGTTTTCCACATTCTGAAAAGGCAATCCAAAGATCAAATCGTGGCTAATAGAAGTATATCCGATTTCTTTTGCCCAAAACGATACTTTGGCTACGTTATGAAAAGGCTGAATGCGGTGAATTGCTTTCTGCACTTTTTCTGCATAATCCTGAACACCAAAACTAACCCTGCGAAAACCTAATTCATATAATTTTTTGAGTTGTTCGTAAGTTGTATTGTTGGGATGGCCTTCAAAGCTAAATTCATAATGATCTGCTTTATTGGCAAAAGAGAAAATTCCGTTGATGAGGTGTTCTAAATTGTTTACAGAAAAAAAAGTGGGCGTACCTCCTCCCAAGTGTATTTCTTTTATAAGTGGTTTTTCTGTGAAAAGTTTGCAATACAAACTCCACTCTTTTAAAAGTGCTTTTATATACGTTTCTTCAACCGTATGATTTTTTGTGATTCGTTTGTTGCAACCGCAAAAAGTACACATGCTTTCGCAAAAAGGGAGATGGATATACAAACTAATTCCGTTTTGGGTATTACTTTCTGAAAAGGCTTTTTGAAACGACTCTATCCATTTTTGTTCTGTAAAATCAGACTCATTCCAATACGGAACAGTAGGGTAACTGGTATATCTTGGACCGGGAACATTGTATTTCTGTGTGAGTGAAATTTTCATAAAAATGGATTTTCGATTTATCAAAATTAAGGAGCGAGGCCAACATATAAAATGATAAATGTCATACGACCGGCACAAAAAAAGAGGCTCAATTGAGCCTCTTCGGTGAATTAAATAACTAACATTAAATAGAATCCTGAATGATTTTAAGCCATTTTTTTGCAAACTGCTGATCTTGATAAGCACTTATTTGTTTGATGCGATCGTCATCAAAATCATAGAATGGAATTGTAATTTTTTTGGAGGTTTCTTTTTCCTGAAACTCAAAATCGATTTTCAAGATGGTATCTGAACCGGATTCAGTAGTCGGAACCAATTTACAGGAAGAAATGTTTTTTAAATCCACGTAGGTAGATTCCTGTTGATTTGGATTGAAATTCATCAAAATAAATTTCCCGTTTTTCTGATCAATAGTAAGCGTTTTATTGTTTTGAGATTCCGTTAAATCGAAGTCCTGTGGGTGATTTGGGTTGAATCTTTTTTTTATGTCTAAAATTTTTGCTTTGTTTACGGCATTTGTTCTTGCAGAAAAATATATAGGGATGGCTACTATGATCGCAATCACAATACCAATAATAGTTACACTTGTATCCATTTTGTTTTTGAAGTTTAATTGAATGAAATAGTTAAACCGCTTTCATAAGGAAAACCGTTTAATGATTGGAGAAGAACGAACTTCTTCCGTTTGAAATTTCAAAAATTAATTACCAAAAATGATGGAAAGGATAGAGTAGAAGTAGTATTCTTTTACTCTGATTTAAATGTTGATTAGCAAAATTGGATGCTGATTTTACGGCCTGATGTCTTGGAATGGGCATCAATATAGCATCAAACCATTTAACTATGTTTGGATAGTTGGTTTTGATATTTGCAACAAATTGATAGCTTGCCTGAGGTTGTATGAAAGCTAAAGAATCAGGTGATTCCATAGAGAACGCAGGATCTCTTTTCTCCGTTTGAGTTTTTTCAACAGTAATTTCATTCCCCTGACAAGCAAAGAAACTTATAATTAAAAGTGAAAAAAAGATAATGGTTCTGCGAATCCCGTTCATAGCGGCGAATTTAATTCATAAAAGACAATTAAAGAAATTTTAAAGAATTAATTAACGCTAAAGAAAGGTGTTATTATTTTATCCTCAACAGTTTTGCGATACAATTGAGGATAAAACAATATTATTTTTGCATTTTGAAATAATAATCAGCCGAGTGTTTTCCGCCTCCGTAGAACAAAAAGAAAATGCAAACTAATAAAACGACTATGGCTACAGTCAGATTTTCAGAGTGCCTATTTTATTGTCAATACCGAGTATTGATATTAAAATTTTCCTTTCCATTGCAACTAATTAATCCGGATTTGAATAGCCGTTGGTTTTAACCAACGGTCGTATATGTTTACGTCAAAAGGCTTTAGCCAAAAACCTTAAGTGTAAAGTTTTGGCTAAAGCCTGCATTATTGTCCTTTTTAAATCCGTTGGTTAAAACCAATGGCTATTCAAAAATACCTTTTTAATGATTTTTTTGAATATTCTCTAAATGAACTATAGGTTATTTTTGCATTTTGAAATAATAATCAGCCGAGTGTTTTCCGCCTCCGTAGAACAAAAAGAAAATACAAACTAATAAAACGACTATGGCTACAGTCAGATTTTCAGAGTGCATATGTCCCATGGAATTTACGAGAACAGCTCCAAATAGTATGGGTAATTGCGCGGCAATTGCCCAACGGGTGAGTAATCCAAAGAAAATCATGATTCCTCCAATCATATGGGCTGGCGCAATATAATGTAAGAGAAACATTCCGCCTCCAAATTGGTCAATTGGTGAAATCAAATCATGCAGATATTGAACATTGGTTACAAATGAAATTCCTTTCATAAATAAAAAAATGCCCAATACAATACGTATTAAATCTACTGGCAAATAAGTGTGCGAATTAGCCCATTTATTCAAGCTTTTTACATTTTCCATGATGTTACCTGATTAAAAATTACACACTAAGTTACTAATTTTTAATTAGATAAATATTTTTAAGGGACTTAAAATAAGTTTTTTACTTTTAATTTAACGTATTTTAAGAATCCCTTAAAAGTTATACCTGAATTACACCCAAATTAAATGGTTTTTGAATAGGAGCATGATTGGCAGCCTCAATTCCCATAGAAATCCATGTACGGGTATCTAAAGGGTCAATAATGGCATCTGTCCATAATCTCGAAGCAGCGTAATATGGAGACGTCTGTTCGTCGTAGCGTGCTTTTATTTTGGTAAACAATTCTGTTTCTTTGGCTTCATCTACAATCTCTCCTTTAGCTTTAAGCGAAGAGGCTTCAATTTGAGCCAATACTTTTGCGGCCTGAGTTCCGCCCATAACGGCAAGTTCCGCACTTGGCCAGGCAAAAATCAATCTTGGATCATAGGCTTTTCCACACATGGCATAATTTCCGGCTCCATATGAGTTACCCACAATTACGGTAAATTTCGGAACTACTGAATTACTCACAGCATTTACCATTTTCGCGCCGTCTTTTATAATTCCGCCATGTTCTGATTTTGATCCAACCATAAAACCGGTCACATCTTGTAAAAAGACAAGGGGAATTTTCTTCTGGTTGCAATTGGCAATAAAACGGGTTGCTTTATCGGCACTATCAGAGTAGATAACCCCTCCAAATTGCATTTCTCCTTTTTTGGTTTTAACTACTTTTCTTTGATTGGCTACAATACCAACTGCCCAACCATCGATTCTCGCATAGCCGGTGATCAAAGATTGTCCATAACCATCTTTATAAGCTTCAAATTCAGAATTGTCAACCAGACGATTGATGATTTCCATCATGTCATATTGTTCGTTTCTGGCTTTTGGCAGGATTCCGTAAATATCTTTTGGTTCTAAAGCAGGTTTTTCGGCTTTGATACGACTGTATCCGGCTTTATCAAAATCACCTATTTTATCTACGATGTTTTTTATTTTATCTAAGGCATCGGCATCATCTTTTGCTTTATAATCGGTTACACCCGAAATTTCGCAATGTGTTGTTGCGCCACCCAAAGTTTCATTATCGATCGTTTCACCAATGGCCGCTTTTACCAGGTAGCTTCCGGCAAGAAAAATACTTCCGGTTTTGTCTACAATTAGAGCTTCATCACTCATAATTGGCAGATAGGCACCACCGGCTACACAACTGCCCATTACGGCAGCTATTTGGGTAATTCCCATACTGCTCATTTGAGCGTTATTTCTAAAAATACGTCCAAAATGTTCTTTATCAGGAAAAATTTCATCTTGTAATGGCAGATAAACACCGGCACTGTCCACCAAATAGATGATAGGTAATCTGTTTTCCATTGCGATTTCCTGAGCGCGTAAGTTTTTCTTTCCTGTAATAGGAAACCAGGCACCTGCTTTTACAGTAGCATCATTGGCCACCACAATGCATTGTTTTCCTCTTATGTATCCTATTTTGATAACCACACCACCGGAAGGACAGCCTCCATGTTCGGCATACATTCCGTCTCCGACAAATCCTCCGATTTCGATACTTTTAGCATTTTCATCCAGTAAATAATCGATACGTTCGCGGGCTGTCATTTTGCCTTCTGCATGAAGTTTTGCAATTCGCTTTTCACCTCCCCCTAATTTGACTTTAGCAAATCTGTGTTTTAATTCAGAAAGTAGTAATTTATTGTGATCTTCGTTTTTATTGAAGTTTAAATCCATAAGAAATTGATTTTTTTACAAAATAGTCTGCGCTAATTTACAAAATCAATTGAAATAAACTATTATGGATTTAAAATTGAAATTTGATTTCTTTTTTGTAAATAAAGAGCAAAAAAAAACAGGAGCGAACTCCTGTTTAGTATATGTATAAATCGTACGATTATTTTTTAGATTCGCAAACCAATCTTTTTAGGATTGCCCATTGTTTTAGAGCATCACGAGCTTCTACAGCAGGATAACCCAACATTGTTTTTCCGGCAGGGATATCTCCAACAACTCCGGAACCGGCACCTACAATGGCTCCGTCACCGATAGTGGTGTGGTCTTTAATAGAGGCACTACCGCCAATTATTACGCCGTTACCAAGGGTTACAGAACCTGCTAAACCACTGTTTCCGGCCATAATACAAAATTTACCTAATTTGCTGTTATGTCCGATTTGAACTAAATTATCAATTTTACAACCGTCACCAAGAATGGTTGAACTGAATTTACCACGATCCACACAGGAATTGGCTCCAATTTCAACTCCGTTTCCGATAATTACATTTCCGATTTGTGGAATTTTAACCAATCCTTTCTCCTTACAAGGACGGAATCCGAAACCGTCAGCTCCAATTGTTGCATTTGGATGAATGATACAATCGCTACCAATATGGCAACGCTCGCGCACTACGGTTCCTGACCAGATAACGGTGTTTTTACCGATAGTACATTCGTCTAAAATAGTCACATTTGGATAGATGGTCACATTAGCAGCAATTTCTACTTTTGGACCAATATAACAGCCTGCACCAATTTTACTTCCTTCACCAATAATAGCAGTTTCGTCAATAACCGCAGTTCTGTGGATTTGATTGTGAAATATTGGAGTAGGTGGGGCAAAAAGGGCAAGAATTTGAGACATCGCTAAATCGGCGTTTTTTACTTTTATAAAAGCACGATTATCTCCAGGTTCAATCGAAATATCTTCATTAACAACTGCTATTGAGGCTTTTGAAGCTTCCCATAATTTTTCATATTTTTTATTTCCTATGAAAGAAATTTCAGTAGTTGTTGCTTTTTCCAGTTGCTCTGTTGCAGTTACGCTTTGCGAAGTAGTGCCATAAATTTCACCTTTTATGACTTCGTTAATTTCTTGGATTGAATAGGATTTCATGAATGAATTAAATTGATTGTAGGGGTTATTTTTTGCCAAATAAAATCAATTTGATTCGAATTACCTAATGTTCTTTTTAAGTTTTTTAAATTACTCTCTAAATAATAGTTTAAATATTACAAATTTAATACTAGAACTACTAATTTTTTGATTGTTGTGCAATTTTCAGGTTTGTGTAAATTTTGATTTCGCTGCTGATTTTGTAGTTTAAATATGTAAATCTCAGTAAAAAATAAAAAGAAGAATAAGGTTTTATTTTGTTGGTTATCATGTGTTTATTGTGGGTTGCTTTTGATGTTTTATGCCGTACTACCTGCTTTGTTGTTTCTTTTTTATGAAAAAAGAGAGATCGGAAAAATTACAATTTTCGGTTTTTTGAACTCATTCCGAATTTTGATTTTGATTTTTATTGTAATTCGTTCATAATGAGAGTGAAGCGTAAAATAGTGGCGAAAAAAAGTTTTTTTAGTGATGGGGAGATTGTATGAAAAAATAGTAGTATAAATAGTATGATTTATAAAAACGGAAGAAATGATTTAGCAGCGGATTACTTTTAAAAGCGACTTACAATAATCGTTTACTTTATAAGACTAAAATAAAAAGCGATTCACTTACTACTAAGGAATCGCTATTCTGAATAATTGGTTTGTAAATAATTATCCTTTTTGAATTTTTTACTATTTGATTTGCCTCAAGCTTTGGTTCAATATCATTAAGTTAAGGATTGTCAAAAAAAGTCTCCCACAGATTTTAGCAGATTGAAATAAAAAAAATCCGCAAAATCCGCAAAATCTGCGTGAAAAAACATCTTAACTATATTCCTCAAACTAAAGCAGGAGATTATTCAATAAAATGCTTTTACAGACCTTAAGTTGATTTAGCTTTCGGCATAAGAAAACTTATAACTTGAATTAATTACTCTTTTATTTTAGAAAGAGATATAGCATTGATACAGTAACGCAATCCGCTTGGCTCCGGGCCATCTGGAAAAACGTGTCCTAAATGTCCGTCACAAGTATTACAAACTACCTCAACACGAATCATTCCGTAAGATTTGTCGGCGTTATAAGCGATTGCATTTTCTTTAATCGGTTGCGTAAAGGAGGGCCAGCCTGTTCCTGATTCAAATTTTTCACTGGCATCAAAAAGTAGCGTACCACAACATTTACATTCATAAATTCCGGGATCAAATAAACTGCATAACTCAGAACTAAAAGATCTTTCTGTTCCTTTTAAACGAGTTACCTGATATTCTTCAGCAGTTAGAAGTTGTTTCCATTCTTCTTCTGTTTTTTCCACTCTCTTTTCAGGAGCCGGATTTCCTTTATTTGTAAAACGAATTACATCTGCCCATTTGATCATAAGTAGTTTTTTTTTAAAGTTTCAAGTTTCAAGTTTCAAGTTTCAAGTTTCAGGTTTCAAGTTTCAGGTTTCAAGTTTTTAGTCTCAGTTTTCAGTTTACTTGACGGTTTTGCTTTTGAATTTAATCAAAGAGTAAAACTGCGACTGCGACTGAAAACTGCGACTAAAAAAACTATTCCTCCTCCCGTTGGCCCATCATCATTAGAAATGCTTTTAGGAAAGGATCAATATTTCCGTTCATTACGCCATCAACATCGCTGGTTTCGTAACCTGTACGAACATCTTTTACTAATTTATAAGGTTGCATAACGTAATTACGGATTTGCGAACCCCATTCGATTTTCATTTTTCCGGCTTCGATATCAGCACGTTGGGCTTGTTGTTTTTTAAGCTCAATTTCGTATAACTGAGAACGTAACATCTGCATGGCACGTTGTCTGTTGTCTTGCTGAGAACGGGTTTCAGAACATTGAATCTGAATTCCGGTTGGTTTGTGAACCAATTGTACTTTGGTTTCTACCTTATTTACGTTTTGTCCTCCGGCACCACTCGAACGGGAAGTTGTAATCTCGATATCGGCAGGGTTAATGTCGATTTCGATACTATCGTCAACAAGTGGGTATACATAAACTGATGCAAATGACGTATGACGTTTGGCATTACTGTCAAAAGGCGAAATTCGAACTAAACGATGTACGCCGTTTTCTCCTTTTAAGTACCCAAAAGAATAATCTCCTTCAAACTCTAAAGTAACAGTCTTGATTCCTGCCACCTCGCCAGCCTGAAAGTTCAGTTCTTTTATTTTGAAACCGTAACTTTCGCCCCACATGATGTACATGCGCATCAGCATTCCGGCCCAGTCACAACTTTCAGTTCCACCGGCACCCGCCGTAATTTGAACCACAGCACTCAAACTGTCACCTTCGTCGGAAAGCATGTTTTTGAATTCTATGTTTTCAATATGCGATTGCGTAGTGTTGTAATGCTCGTCTAATTCCTCGGCTGAAAGTTCCCCTTCTTTATAGAAATCATAAGCAAGCTGTAATTCATCTGTAAGTTCAATGGCTTTGTCATAATCTTCGATCCATTTTTTCTTGTTCCGAAGGTTTTTTACAATGATTTCAGCTTCTTTAGGATTGTTCCAGAAGTCAGGTGCGAAGGTTTTTTCTTCTTCGTTGGCAATTTCGATTAGCTTGGCATCAACGTCAAAGATACCTCCTCAACGCACCAAGGCGCTCCACAATACCTTTAATTTGTTCGGTAGTTGTCATAAATTAATACAAGTTTTATATGTTTTTTATAAATATTACGTTAATTTGGTTCTGGGATATTCACTAGTTAAAGTTTATTAAAACTTATCTCGAATAACTGTCAGTAATACGTAATTTTGTTGTGCAAAAATAAGACATAGTTTTTAGAATATGGAAATAAATTTAATTAGCGATACCATTACCAAACCTTCTCTGGAAATGTTGCAGTATATGTTTAATGCCCAAGTCGGTGATGATGTATACAAACAAGACCCGACAGTCATTGAGCTTGAAACCAGAGTAGCGGAGTTTTTTGGAATGGAGGCCGGGCTTTTTTTTCCATCCGGAACTATGGCTAACCAAACTGCAATCAAATTACACACCCAACCGGGAGAACAATTAATTGCGGACAAATACGCGCATGTTTATCATTATGAAGGAGGAGGTGTTTCTTTTAATAGTGGTGTTTCCTGTTGTTTAATAGATGGACATCGCGGCATGATCAATGCTACTCAGGTAGCAGCAGCGATTAATGATCCTGAATTCTATCATAGTCCTTTAACAAGTTTGGTTTGTGTCGAAAATACAACCAATAAAGGAGGTGGTGCTTGTTACGAATTAGAAGATTTAAGAGAGATAAAAAAAGTCTGCGATGCCAATAATTTGAAGTTTCATTTGGATGGCGCCAGAATTTGGAATGCGTTGGTAGCAAAAAGACAAAATCCAAAAGAATTTGGAGCAATTTTCGATACTATTTCGGTTTGTTTGTCTAAAGGATTGGGTGCGCCAATCGGTTCTGTTTTGTTAGGATCTAAAGCTGATATCCATAGAGCGTTGAGAATCAGGAAAATACTTGGAGGTGGAATGCGTCAGGTGGGGTATTTGGCAGCAGCCGGACTCTATGCTTTGGCTCATAATATTGAAAGATTGGCCGAAGATCACCGCAGAGCTAAAGAAATTGCAGCAGTTTTAAGTACAAAACCCTGGATAGCGGCAATAGAACCGGTAGAAACTAATATTTTGATTTTTTCACTGGCTGAAAACTACAGCGACCAGCTCTTAGTAGAAAAATTGAAACAGAAAAATATTTCAATAAGTTTAATGGGACACAATAAACTCCGAATCGTAACGCATCTGGATTATAGAGAAGTGATGCATACGTATGTTTTGGAGACACTTTCGAAGTTTTAAGAAAAAAAGAGTTTAAATTTTGTTTCAGGTTTCAAGTTTCAGGTTTTTCGTAATACGTATAACTTGAAACCTGAAACCTGAAACTTGAAACATTCTTATTTAAACAAGTTGTCCATTCCCGGAATCATTGGCATATCCATTTTTGCAACGGCGTCCAATTCTCTTTCGTTTACACCTGTAGCCTTTTCAATCGCTTTATTGATTGTTACAATTAAGTAATCTTCTAATTGCTCTTTGTCTTCCAATAAAGAGTCGTCAATTGAAATGGAAGTTATCTTTCTATTTGCAGTTAAGGTCACTTTTAATAATCCATCAGCACTTTGTTCGTCGATTAAAACAGTATCCAGGCGCTTTTTTGTATCTTCAATTTTTTGTTGGGTTTCTTTAAGTTTGCCCATCATTCCCATTAAATCCATTTTTGTTGATTTTTAAATTATTCCGTACAAAATTAGTATATTGCTCTAGTATTTCAATACAATATTTTATGAAAAAATTAATTCTGTTTTATTGTGTTTGTGCTACTTTTGCTCCTTCTTATTTAAAAACTAATGCTCAATCTATGCCAAATGATATAACGGCTCCAAAGGCCAAAATAATTGAAAAGAAATTAAAAAAGCATAAAGAAACCCGAATCGACAACTATTTTTGGTTGAATAATCGTGAGAATCCTGAGGTAATAGATTATCTGAATCAGGAAAATGCTTATTACGAAAGTATGACAGCACATACAAAGGAAATTCAGAATGCCTTGTATGAAGAAATGAAAGGGAGGATTAAAGAAGATGATTCATCGGTTCCTTATTTTTATAATGGATACTATTATATAACTCGTTTCGAAACCGGACAGAACTATCCTATTTTTTCAAGAAAAAAAGGAAGCCTTTCTGCTGCTGAAGAAATTTTATTCAATTGTAATGAATTGGCAGTAGGTCACGCTTACTTTAAACTAGGAGGTTTAAGCATAAGTCCGGACAATAAATTTGCCAGTTTTGGAGTGGATATTGTGGGGAGAAGAATCTATACGATTCAGTTTAAAAACTTGGAAACAGGAGAAATTCTGGCAGATAAAATTGAAAATGCTACAGGCGGTTCTGTTTGGGCAAATGATAACCATACTATTTTTTATACCAAACAAGACGAAGTTACCTTAAGAGCCGATAAAGTATTCCGACATAAACTAAATACAAGTTCTGAGAAAGATGTACTGGTTTTTAATGAAACAGATGATACCTTTAATGTTTCCATCAGCAAAGAAAAATCAAGAAAATACATTGTAATCGGATCCGGAAGTACACTTACTACTGAACACAGAATCCTGAATTCAGACAATCCGGACGGGGAGTTTGAGGTTTTTCAGCACCGTGTACGTGGTTTAGAATATAGTATTTCGCATTACGAAGATTCGTTTTATATCTTAACCAATAAAGATAAGGCAACGAACTTTAAGTTGATGAAAACGCCTGAAAACAGAACAGAAAAGAGAAACTGGGCAGATCTTATCCCGCATCGTGAAGATGTTTTGTTGGAAGACATTGAGATTTTTAAAAATTATCTGGTTGTCGAAGAACGCTCCAATGGATTGAATCATATTCGAATCATGCCTTGGAAGGACGAACCGGATTATTATCTGCCTTTTGGAAGCGAAACGTACAGTGCTTATACGACAACAAATATTGATTTTGATACTGATATTTTGCGTTATAGCTATCAATCGCTTGCAACGCCATCGTCTGTGATTGATTTTAATATGAAAACTAAAACCAAAGAAATCTTAAAAGAACAAGCGGTTTTAGGAGGGAAGTTTGATAAAGAAAATTATATCGAAGAACGTATTTGGGCTACTGCCAGAGACGGTGTAAAAGTGCCTATTTCTATCGTTTACAGAAAAGGACTCGAGAAAAATGGTAAAAATCCTTTATTGTTGTACGCATATGGTTCATACGGAATGACAATGGATGCTTATTTCTCGTCTACAAGACTTTCTTTGTTAGATCGTGGATTTGTATATGCAATTGCCCATATTAGAGGAGGAGAAGACTTAGGAAGACAATGGTATGAAGACGGGAAACTGTTAAAAAAGAAAAATACCTTTACAGATTTCATCGATTGCTCTAAATTTGTAATTAACGAAAAATTTACTTCTTCGAAACATTTGTATGCAGAAGGAGGATCAGCAGGAGGGTTATTGATGGGAGTTATCATAAATGAAGCCCCGGAACTGTATAACGGAGTTATTGCTCAGGTGCCTTTTGTTGATGTTGTTACAACAATGCTTGATGATAGTATTCCATTAACGACAGGAGAGTATGACGAATGGGGGAACCCAAACAATAAAAAGTATTACGATTATATGTTGTCTTATTCGCCTTATGATAATGTAAAAGCGCAACAATATCCAAATATGTACGTTTCTACAGGATTGCATGATTCGCAAGTGCAATATTGGGAACCAGCCAAGTGGGTAGCCAAATTGAGAGAAATGAAAACAAATAATAATTTTTTGTTTTTAGATACCAATATGGATGCCGGACATGGCGGTGCTTCAGGAAGGTTTGAAGCACTAAAAGACTTAGCAAAGGAATTTAGTTTTTTATTAGATTTAGAAAAAATTAAAAGCTAATTAGATTTTTTTTGTTAAATTTGCAACCTATCGAGGTTATTTAAAAATGCCTTTGATTAACTATTTTTTTATGAAAGAAGAAATAAATGCTTATAATAATGTTTTAGAGTTAATAGGTAATACACCACTTATTAAGCTAAATAAAGTCACCGAAGAGTTAGAAGGAAATTTCTACGCAAAGGTAGAAGCTTTTAATCCGGGACATTCCTCAAAAGATAGAATAGCATTATATATTATTGAAGAAGCCGAGAAGAAAGGAATTCTGTCTCCGGGAGATACCATAATCGAAACTACATCAGGAAATACCGGTTTTAGTTTAGCAATGGTCAGCATTATAAAAGGGTATAATTGTATTCTAGCTGTAAGTTCAAAATCATCGAAAGATAAAATTGACATGTTAAGAAGTTTAGGAGCTAAAGTATATGTCTGTCCGGCGCACGTTTCTGCAGATGATGAAAGATCATACTACAATGTTGCCAAGAGATTACACGAAGAAACTAAAGGTTCGGTTTATATTAATCAATATTTCAATCAGTTAAATATTGATGCGCATTACAACACCACAGGTCCTGAAATCTGGGAACAGACAAAAGGCCAAATCACGCATCTTATTGCTTGTAGCGGAACAGGAGGAACAATTTCCGGAACCGCAAAATTCTTAAAAGAACAAAATCCAAATATTAGAATCTTAGGTGTTGATGCTTTTGGATCGGTATTAAAAAAATACCACGAAACAAAAGAGTTCGATAACAAAGAGATTTATCCGTATCGTATTGAAGGTTTAGGTAAAAACCTGATTCCATCTGCGACTGATTTTGATATTATTGATAAATTCATGAAGGTAACCGACGAAGAAAGTGCTCACTCAGCAAGAGAGATCACCCGTAAAGAAGGTTTATTTGTGGGGTATACATCCGGAGCTGTAATGCAGGCTATTAAACAATATGCCGAAGAAGGTGAGTTTACCAAAGACAGTAATGTTATTGCTATTTTCCCAGATCACGGTTCACGTTATATGAGTAAAGTATTTAGTGATGACTGGATGAACGAACAAGGATTCTTTGATAGCATCAATGAAGAAGAAGTTCAAAAAATTGAATTTGTAAAGTAATTTAAATACTTTTAGAGATATAACTCCATTCGCCGGTCGAATGGAGTTTTTTTTTGGAGTTAAAGCAAGGGATACTTGGATTAACTCTAGAAAGAATAAGCGTCCCGTTTGTTCTTTCAACGAAGGAGACTCGACTTCGCTCGAAATGACTAACTAAATGTGTTCCTGTTGTGGAGTTGCTTGTGCGATTTCTCGACTTCGCTCGAAATGACAAACTAAATGTCTTTCTGTTGTGGAGTTACTTGTGTGATTTCTCGACTTCGCTCGAAATGACAAAAAGAGCGAATCCTGTTCTTATACTAACGTTTTTCAACTAACCATGTCATTTCGAGGCACGAGAAATCACACAAGTAACTCGGTAAAGATTGGCGATTTTCTACATGAAATTACAGGAAATTGGGTTTGACGAATTGATGATGTTAATAGTTGAGTTTCGAAGAAATAAACTATATATTGATTAGCAGTATTCATAATGTGAGCTCTTTTGATCTCGAAGAAAGAAATTAGATGGAGAGTGGGAGTAAAATTTAGAAACAATTGCTTAAAACAGCCTTAAAAGGCTTACGATCATCACTTTTGATTGTTTTGCCGACTATTTAGGTAAGTTAACGGGAAAATTTTCTTTTAACACTATTATACTATAGATTAGTGGTAGTGTAATAATACGTTGTTTTTAAATTACTTATAGCTGTGTGATGAAAAGTGTACGACAATGCTGAGTTTATCGGTATTGATAAACGAAATTTTCAGACTTAAGAAGAGGAGTGTTTTCAGATCAACTGAAACGAGTGAGGGACGATAAAAAGAATAGTGATATATGACTTGACGGAAGGGAGTTATTTGTTGTAAATAACAAATGTTCCCTCTAAAAACAACCTTAAATTGAATGTAAAACTTTGATAGTTATAGATTGATTAGTTTATTAGTTGTTAAGTTTTGAATAGTGAAAAAGCCTCCTGAAATGCATCGTCAGTTGGCTTTTTGTTTTTTTACGGGTGTCGTTTTAGCTTATTACGCTTAACACTACGAATAAAATTACCAGAATAATCACGGCAAATTTGGTGTATTTTGATGTTCTCATGAGATTGATTTTTAGATTTTAATAAAACTATTGATTGCTGCAAATATAACAGTTAATCTGTCTTTTCATAATTAAAACAGAAACATTACAAAGCAGAAATCCGGGTTTAAGTAAAAAAGAACCGTAGATGAAAAATTAAACCATATAAGTGATGTAAGTCCATTTTAAGCAAAACGCTTAAGCTGATGTGAACTTACATCACTTATATGGTTTAAAATAAATGTCTTTACTCAGAGTTTGGGGAATAAAAAAAGCTCTGAGTTTTCAAAGCTTTTGGATAGGTATATAGAAGTTTTTTATTCTTCTTTCATCGTATGATAAACGTTCATCACATCATCATCTTCTTCAATCTTTTCGATTAACTTTTCTACATCAGCGATTTGAGCTTCAGTAAGTTCTTTTGTGATCTGTGGAATACGCTCAAAACCAGAAGACAAGATTTCTAAACCTCTGTTTTCTAATTCTTTTTGCAAAGCTCCAAAGCTTCCAAAAGGAGCATAGATTAAGATTCCGTCTTCGTCTTCGAAAACCTCTTCTGCACCGAAATCAATTAATTCCAGTTCTAATTCCTCAGCATCAAGTTCTCCTTTTGCAATGCGGAAATTACAAGTATGATCAAACATGAATTCAACCGATCCCTGAGTTCCCATTGTTCCGTTGCATTTGTTGAAATAACTGCGAATATTAGCCACAGTTCTGTTATTATTGTCAGATGCTGTTTCAATTAATATGGCAATTCCGTGAGGAGCGTATCCTTCAAACAAGATTTCTTTATAATTGGCAGTATCTTTATTACTGGCATTTTTTATAGCGCGCTCAACATTATCTTTAGGCATGTTGGCCGCTTTTGCATTTTGTATTACAGCTCTTAATCTAGAATTGGCTTCTGGGTTAGGACCGCCTTCTTTGACAGCCATAACGATATCTTTACCAATTCGGGTAAATGTTTTGGCCATTGCAGACCAACGTTTCATTTTTCTTCCTTTTCTAAATTCGAACGCTCTTCCCATTACTAATTTTTTATTTTGTGATGCAAAAATACGGTTATTCCTTATTTTTCCAAAATCAAAAGGATTCTTTTTTGTATAATGTTTTTATAAGTAATTGTATTTAAAAACAATTGCTTTTATACCTTGATGTGTAGCCATAAAATCTAATAAGAAAAGCATACATTTTAAAGCATATTTGAGTACTGTGACTGAATACTGTAATTTATCCGAAAAGCCATAAGAAGATTAACCTGAAACCTGAAACAAATCCAACCTGAAACAAAACCAACCTGAAACAAAACAAACCTGAAACAATAATACCACCCCGAAACAAACCTAGTTTTTACTTCGACCCGTTAAATTCAGTAATAATATTCACAGCCTCATTCAGATACGGATTCGTTTTTAGATTGTCTATCTGGTACTGATTCATTGTTTTTTCAGTGGGGTAAACGCCTAATAGAAATTGGTTTACGGTAGAGTTGTAAACATCAAGCGGGTTGTTATCGTCATTAAAAGTATGAATTTCTGTCCAAAGAGCGCTGATTCTCTTTTTCTGCTCAAAAACAGCATCCAGTGTCATGAGCACTTCTGATTTTGGGACATTAACTAATTTATCGATTTTCTGATTGATTTTTTTAATGTCGTTGAAATAATAATTATCAGCTAATCTTATAGTGCTGTTGGTTGCTATTTTAGTGATGAGGTTTCGTTTTACGTAGGTTCTGTATTTTAAAAACGGTTTAATGCTGTCATTCTTGATAGCAGTCGGAAAATCACTTTCTTTTTGATACACGTCTTCGTAAAATTCCGGAAGTATTACATCGGGAGTAACGCCAACGTATTGATGACTTTTGCCGGTAACTCTGTAGAATTTATTAATCGTGATTTTTAGAAAATCGGTATTTTTTTCTTCGTCAAGCGAAAGAATGGTTTGCATCGTTGCCTTGCCAAGCGTAGTGCTTCCCAACAACAAAGCGCGATTGTAATCTTGCAGGATAGAAGAGAAAAACTCACTTGCTGAAGCTGTATTACTGTTTACTAGAATGACGATTGGGCCTTTGTAAATTAGTCCTCTAAAAGGGTCATTTATCACCGTTTGTTCTTGTTTATTGTCCACGACAACAGAAAGCGGACCGTAATCAATAAACATACCGGCCATTTTTATAGCTTCTTCCATTGAACCTCCGCCATTGTCAATCAAATCGATTACCAGGCCTTCTATGTCGTCTTTTTCGAGTTTGATTACCTCACGGGCGACATCATCAGCACAGCCTTTTCTACTATTTCCGTCTAAATCAGCATAAAAACTTGGGATTTTGATGTAGCCAATTTTACTTTCCTTGCCAATTATAAAACTAAAGACCGAGTTTTCTTCATCTTTCATGACTTGTTTTTCTATAGCCACTTCAAAGCTTTTACCTGAATTTCGTTTTAATGTAAAGACAATATTTTTATTTGATTCGGATAAAATCATGGTCGAAATGGATTCCAAAGAAGCACAGGAAACTTTCAAAGTCTCTTTCTCATTGGAAACGGAGACAATCTGATCTCCTTTTTTAATTTGTCCTGTTTTAAAGGCCGGACCATTGGGATCGACTTCTTCTACGATTATTTCGTTTTTCTCATTTAGATTTACGGTCATTCCCAACGATAAATGCTCTTTTGATAAGGAAGCAACAAAACTGGATTTAGAATCATCACTAAAATAGGCGGTATGGGGATCAAAATAGGTACAAAAGAAATTGTACAGTTTTTCGTCCTGCTTGCTTTTTGTTTCTAACAATGTATTTATGCGACAGATTTCATTAGTTAAAATTAACTTTTTTGAAACTGCTTCAATCGATTTGAAATTGGTTTTTATAGAGTCTAAATTGTCACTGGTCTCTACGATATCATCTAAAATTTGATAGCGTAGTTTTTTGAGCCAGACTTTTTCCAGATTTTCTTTGTTGAGATAAAAAGCAAATGATTTTTTGTAAAACCGTATCGTGTCGTTTTTGTTATAATCAATTGGTTCAGCTTGAATTTTCTCCAGAACGGTTTTGGTTCTAAGGAGTCCATTTTTGTATTTGGTAGTAATATCTGCTAAAAAGCTACAATCGTTCTGAAGAATCAAATCGTCTAAATTGTGGCGGTATTTTTTGGATATTTCGTCATATTCGCTCTGAAAAAAAATGTTTCGGGACGGATCTAATTCATTGATTAGATTATCGAAAACAAATACAGACAAACTATCGTCGACTGGTTTGGGACGAATATGCTCGGTTTGAATTAGTACATTTATCTTATTTAGTATTTCACAGGTTTTATCGCTATTTTGACTAAATAGAGTACTGGTAATTAATGCAAATGCAAATACTATTTTTTTCATAAATCTGAAAATGATCGTTCAGACTAAAATTACGTTTATTTTTCGATAAAAGACAGTAAATTCTTTAAAATATCGGCAAAGTAAATATTAATTGGGTCAAACTGCATGGAGGAAGTTTTTTCGCCGCTAATTGCCCGAATTATGAGAGTTTTGACTTTGTGAATTGTAATGCCACAGATTAAACGGATTATTAAGATTTTGTTTCTTGTTTTAACTTTTATAAAAGAGTATAGAGCACGTGACAGATTATAAAGAGAAGTTTTTTTGCCACGAATTACACGAATTTCCACGAATTATTTTATCGCTTAAACTTTGTGTTATTTGTAAAAAAATAAAAGGCAAAAGAAGAAAACCCTTTTAATCTGCGTAATCTGTGGCAGATTAAACTAAAAGAAAAACCACAAATCAATTAGTGAAAATTCGTGCAATTAGTGGCAAAAAAAAATGCGTTACAATAAAAATTGCAACGCACCTATACTTAAAAGTTTAAAAATATTATTTCTTGTAAAAAGGCAATTTAACCACTTTTGCAGGAACATCATTTTTTCTGATTCTGATAAAGATATCACTGTCAACAGTACTATTGCTTACTGTTACATATCCTAAACCAATTCCTTTATTCATCGAAGGTGACATGGTTCCTGAAGTAACAACACCAATTACAGTTCCCGTTGCGTCAACAATTTCGTAGTCGTGTCTTGGTACTGCACGCTCTTGCATTTCGAAAGCGATTAGTTTTTTAGTAACACCTTCTTCTTTTTGTTTTTTCAGACTGTCAGAATTGGTGAATTCTTTTGTGAATTTAGTGATCCATCCCAAACCTGCTTCTAATGGAGAAGTAGTATCGTTGATATCATTTCCGTATAGACAGAATCCCATCTCAAGACGTAAAGTATCACGAGCTGCTAGACCAATTGGTTTAATACCAAAAGCTGCACCAGCTTCAAAAACTTTATTCCAGATCGCTTCTGCATCAGCATTTTTACAATAGATTTCGAATCCACCTGAACCAGTGTAACCCGTAGCAGAGATAATTACATCACTAAGACCAGCAAAATCCGCCACTTCAAAATGGTAGTAAGCGATTGCTGATAAATCGATAGAAGATAAAGATTGCATTGCTTCAACCGCTTTTGGTCCTTGGATCGCCAATAAAGAATAGTCATCTGAAAGGTTTTTCATTTCAACACCTAAATCATTGTGTGATGAGATCCAATTCCAGTCTTTTTCAATATTCGAAGCATTTACAACCAGTAAATACTCTTCTTCTTTCATTTTGTATACAATTAAATCGTCTACAATTCCACCATCATTATTTGGTAAACAAGAATATTGTGCTCTTCCGATCGTTAAAGTCGAAGCATCATTTGATGTTACTTTTTGAATTAAGGCCAAAGCATTTGGTCCGGTAAGTAAGAACTCACCCATGTGTGAAACGTCAAAAACGCCCACACTGTTACGAACCGTTTCGTGTTCTGCATTGATACCTTCATATGTAATTGGCATATTATAGCCGGCAAAAGGTAGCATTTTTGCTCCCAGACCTTCATGTATGTGCGTAAGCGCAGTATTTTTCATTGTGTTGTTTTATATAATTGAGTCGCAAATTTATTTAAAAAATATCAAAATAAAACAGTCTAAATTATAAAATTCTTAAAGATTGATACTGATTTTGTGTGATTCGCTATATCTTTTGCTTTTTTAAGAAAAAAAATAAGGAGATACCGTAGTAAACATTGCGTATAGTACCTGTACTTGTAAAATTAATGTAAAGAATGAACGAGTTCTGTATTTTAGTAATAAGAAAATTCTTCGTATTCAATATTTTTCATACTTTTAGGTCTGTAAAAGTATCCAAAATGAAAGTTCCGCTTCAGATCACAAAACAAGAAATTCTGACCTTTTATAAACGTCCAAATCCTTTAACTCATAAGGGGATTCAAGGTCATGCTCTAATTATTGGCGGCAGTTATGGGAAAATAGGAGCAGCAGTTTTGGCCTCAAAGGCATGCATAAAATCAGGTTGTGGACTGGTCACTGCTTTTACACCAAAATGTGGGTATCAGATTATGCAAATCAGTATTCCCGAAGCAATGGTTATGACGGATCAAAGCGAAAATTGTATTACCAAAATTGATTTTTCGTTAGTACCGCAAGCAATCGGAATTGGTCCCGGAATCGGGCAGGAGCAAAGGACACAAATAGCGCTTTTTGAATTTTTAAAAAACAATAAAAGCCCTTTAGTTCTGGATGCGGATGCTTTAAATATCTTATCGAATAACAAATCCTGGCTCGATCTCTTACCTGAAAATACGATTCTGACACCTCATCCTAAAGAACTGGAGCGAATAGTTGGAAAGTGGAGCTCAGAGATTGATAAGTTTGAAAAGACAATTATTTTCTCGGAACGCTATAAAGTTATAATTGTGATGAAAGGAGCACCTACTTTTATCATTAATCAAAGTAAAATTTACCAAAATACAACAGGTAATGCCGCATTGGCAACTGCCGGAAGCGGAGATGTGTTAACCGGAATCATTACCAGTTTATTAGCACAAGGCTACTTACCGGATCAAGCCGCAAGACTTGGTGTTTTCCTTCATGGATTAACGGCAGATATTGGAGTGCAAAAAACAGGATATCATTCTTTTATCGCTTCTGATAGCATTAAAAATTTGGGAAAAGCATTTTTATCGCTGGATTCTTAGCACTTTAGACTTCTCCACTTTTTATACAGATACTTTGTAAAGAATGTAGATTTAGTCCGAATTTTAAAAAAAATCTAAAATCAGGATTCAGAAATCAAAATTCGTAAGTTTGTATTCCAGTAAATACTGCTTATGAAAAACAATTTCGATCTCAGAACGGTAAACGTTACGCGTTATATTACGCCTTTGCGCGAGGGCGGTTCTTTACCCGCTTTGGCAGAAGCCGATGACGATTTTAAATATGTATTAAAATTTAAAGGTGCAGGACATGGTGTAAAAGCTTTAATTGCCGAATTGGTTGGTGGTCAAGTTGCAAAAGCTTTAAAGTTACAGCTTCCCGAATTGGTTTTTGCTCAGCTCGATGAAGCATTTGGCAGAACTGAGGCTGACGAAGAAATTCAGGATTTATTGCAAGGCAGTCAAGGGCTTAATTTGGCACTTCACTTTTTGTCGGGAGCTATTACTTTTGATCCTGCTGTAACCACTGTTGATGCTAAACTTGCTTCTCAAATTGTTTGGCTGGACGCTTATATTACCAATGTTGATCGTACTTTCAAAAACACAAATATGTTGATCTGGCATAAAGAATTATGGCTGATCGACCATGGGGCTTGTTTGTATTTTCATCATTCCTGGAACAATTGGGAACAACATGCTAAAAGTCCGTTTGCCTTGATAAAAGACCATGTTTTGCTGCCACAGGCTTCTCTTTTAAAGGAGGTAGATGCTGAATTTAAAGCGCTTTTAACACCCCAAATTCTGGAAGAAATTGCCAATACAATTCCGTTAGAATGGCTGCAATGGGAAGATACTGATGAAACTCCCGAAGCTTTGCGAAACGTATATCTACAGTTTTTGCAAACCCGTTTAAATAATTCCGAAATCTTTGTAAATCAGGCTCAAAATGCAAGATAGTCACTTATATGAGTATGCTGTAATTCGTGTAGTACCGAGAGTAGAACGCGAAGAATTCCTCAATATCGGAATCATTTTATTTTGCAAAAGAGCTAAGTTTATAAAGGTGCTTTTTCACATTAATACAACTAAAATTGAAGCACTTTCTGATGATTTTGATATCGAACAGTTAGAATGTAATTTAACTTCATTACAAAAAATTGCCAACGGGGACAAAGATGCAGGTCCAATTGCTGAATTTGATATTCCGGAACGTTTTAGATGGCTAACCGCAATAAGGAGTTCGGCGATTCAAACGTCAAGACCTCATCCGGGTTTGTGTGAGGATTTAGAAAAAACGATTCAAAGGCTTTTTAAGGAATTGGTTTTGTAGGAAGAGGCTCAAAGGTTTGAAGGTTTTTGTTTCAGGTTTCAAGTTTCAAGTTTGAAGTTTCAAGTTTCAGGTTTCAGGTTTCAGGTTTCAAGTTTTCTCACTCCAGATAAAAAAGCAGTATAAATCCGCTTAATCTGCCAAATCCGCGTGCAAAAACACATTCAGTTAAAACCTGAAACTTGAAACCTGAAACAAAAAAAACGAATCTACCCTTTTCAATTGATGATCGGATTAAAAGTCCAATATTCCGTAGAGGCATTCATTGGAAAAATGAAGTAGTATATTTTCCTTTTTTTGATTTTCAATGACCAATAAATCGTAAGGTTTTAGATCGTACGGTTTCTCATTAATTTTGATAACTGTTGTATCTAAGGAAAATAAAATCACTATTTGTGCATTACAATTCTGATTGCTATTGGCTATTTTTAGTTTGTGATGGCTTATTTTTTCAGAAACCATCCAATTAAAATCAATGCCTTTTGTATAAGAAGTCACTTCATCATCGGAATTAAATTCCATGATTTCATATTTCTCATATACTTTTTTTTCTTTGTTTAAGTCAATATGTAAATCGTTATCAAGCATTACCAAGTAGCGGTAATAGCCCTTAAATTGGGTAAACTCTGAAGGCACTTTCTCTATTGTAGCACTGCTTATTCTGAATGCAAAATCCCTGTCGGCATAGTGGGCAGTTTTCGGATGTATCAGATATTCGTAGGTCAATCCACCACTCCAAACAGAGGCTTTACTATTTTCTTTTGGGAAAAGATGTAGGTTCATTTTTTATTGTTTTTAATAAGCAATCAAATGTGCTATTTTTTCAATGATTAACAATTGCACTTAAAAACTTAAATCTTTTTCTCGAAATAAATAAATTCCAGAGGTTTTTCAGAGATATTTACGTGAATTTCGCTTTGTGGAAAAGCTTCTCTTTCGCCTGTATCTTCATAACCATTACGTTTGTACCAGGCGATCAATTCTTCACGAACAGAAATCACGGTCATAATAATTGCATTTAAGCCTAAAGATTTAGCATGATTTTCGGCTTCAGCCAACATTTTTCTGCCGATTCCGCTATTTTGTAGCTCGGGTGAAACGGTTAACATTCCCAAGTACAATTGATGTTCTTTTTCGACCAATAAAACGGAACTAATGATTTTTCCATTCTCAGTAAATTTCAAAATGGTATTTTTTGGATCCTGAATGGTTTGCGTCAATTCTTCTTCAGTAGTTCTTTTTCCTTCTAAAAGATCGGCTTCTGTAGTCCAGCCTTTTTTAGACGATTCTCCTCTGTAGGCCGAATTGATTAATAGGTTTAATGCAGGGATGTCTGCTAATGTTGCTTTTGTGATCATTTGTAACAGGAATGGACTATGGTTTTATTTTTCAAAGATAGAAAAAGTAAATGTGTTTGAAAGATCAGATTAAGGATCAAATCCAAAAGTTTTGGGGAAGTAAAAATCTCGCAGAGTCGCAAAATCGCAAAGTTTTAAAGTAAAAACTGAAAAAAAAATTGAGACTCCATGACATTTGAGAAACCCAAAGTGAGAAAGTGGAAAAAAGGGTAAGGCTTAAAAATGAGAATAAAAAACGTTGTGACTTGGCGTCTTTGCGAGATCGTCATAGCGAGAAGAAAAGCTAATACAATAAAAAAGCGCAAAGTCAGGGACGTTTGCGCTTTGTAAATATATTTTAAACCCGGATAAACAGCATCAGATTATTCGTAGCTGTATACCGTTTTTGTAACGGTTTTTTCGTCAGGATATGCTAAATCGATTACTTTAACAGTAGATTCTGTCAGATAGCCATTAGCATCATATTTATAATCATACTCGTTTCTCATTTCGTATAAGGTCACCCCTTCAGAAACGGCTTTAATTTTCCAATCTAAAATGTGCATCCAATTGTAAATGTAACATCTGAAAATTGGCTCACTGGAATATATACCGGCTTTTGTGTAGTCTACAGTAAGTTCGTAAGTGGTATCTACAATCCTGTCTTTAACAACATAAGAAGTAACTCCGTTGGTAACGACACGTTTTGAATAATTTTTTTGCAAGCTTGTTATATTTACAAAAACCTTATTGCCAACATAAGTATACAAATAGGTTGTATTTACCGGGTTGGTAACCGGAACCTGAAGATAACTTCCGTCAGGTTGCTGTTGAAGAATTCTTTGGGTGTAAGTTCCGTTTTCGACTTCTTTTATATCACGTCCGATTTCGTCATAATAAATATCGGTTACGTTTCCGTTTGGAGCAGTTACTTTTGAGATAAAACCACTACTGTTGATTTCTGTAACAATATCAGCATAGTAGGCATTAGTAACTTGATTGGCTTCATTAAAATCGAATTTTGTAATATTTCCAACTAATAGATTGTCTGTATATTTATCGATTGAGTGTAATCTGCCTCTTGTATCGTAAGTATAACGTCTTTCTCTTAAGTTTTCTTCTATTTCGTTGCCGTTATCATCTTTGATAATATCAGAGACTACTTCTTTTATTAAACGATGCGGTGCTGTTTCGGTTGATTTTCCAGTGGTTTTTGCTGCCGTTTTTTTAGGAATCAATTGTATGGCAGGTTTAAATACCTCCTGATTTGGTAATCTGGGGTCAACTACATCGGGAGTAGGTGTAGCGGGTGCGTTTTCGTCGCTTGCACAGCTTGTAAAAAGAAGGGGTAAAGTAATAAGTAAAAATACTAAAGTAGTTTTCTTCCTTTTTTGGTAATGTGAGTTAAATGGTGATTGTTAATTTTGATTGAAAGATACTGTTTTATTTATGATAAACGCGGGGTAATTTCAAGACTAATAAGTCAAAAGTTGACTATTTGATTGTTGAAACATTTGGCAGAACTGTATTCATTAACCGGAAAATCGACTTAGAATTAAAGTATTAAAGTGAAAAAAATAATGCGGTTTAGATTTATTTTCAGGTATGTTTTTTTGTTGTTATTATTTTTGGAAAAGAAAGGGAGAATAGGAAAAATAATAATTATGTTTGCGCCACTATAAACGAACTATTTCACCTATTTTAACATAAAAACATGAGATTTTCTAAATTACCATTTATTTTGTTTTCTTCTATCTGTATTACAATTACTTCTTGCTCTTCTGACGAAGATTCAGCTTCAGATACACTTCCTGTGCAACCCGAAGTTGTCAATCCTGCAAATGAAAAATTAGTTTCGGTTGTCTATCCTTTTAGCAATAATATTCCTTACATGATGGATAAACAGACTTTTGAGTATGATAATTTAAACAGAATCAGCAAAATAAAATTTACTGGTTTCGTGTACGGAGTTACTTATGTAAATCCGGATTTGATTGAGATCAATTTATTGGAAGATCCAATCGAAGGAAGAAAGATGGTATCAAAAAAGACAATCAGCCTGAAAGATGGAAATGTTATATTGATTGTAGATAAAAAGTTTGATCTGATAGAGACCACTAATGAAAGTAAAAATGCAGCAACAGATTCTACACTATTCAGCTATAGTAATAAATACCTTTCAAAGGTTCAGTTTTATGGCAAATCAGTCAACTGGGGGAATTCTTACAGTCTAGACAAACAGTTTGACTTTATTGAAGTTAACGGAAATATTACACAAGCCAAAGAAACATCGGAATACTCCGGAATTACAGAGGTTAATTATTCTTATGATAGTAATCCTTATCTAAATATGGGGGATATGGTTTATGAAACACCCTTGTATTTTGGTAGTGTTGAGGGGTTGCATGTTTTTTTTAAAGATAAATTAGGAAAGAAAAATGTTAACAATATAGCTAAAGCCGATTTTTCATATGAAAAAAGGTCTAATCAATTTTTGGGTTACAGAACGATTTTTTTTACAAGAAATTTGGACAAAAATGGCAGATTAAGCGAAATTTTATTGTCAGGTACAATAACGAAAAGTGTTGATGGTACTCCGAGTTCAAGTTTCAATAATGAAAAAATGAGTTTTATTTATAAGTAAAAACGAATACAGTAGAAGATACTTTTGAATTTAAGTCTTAGCCGTTTCGGATTTCCGATATAGCTAAGACTTTTTCTTGGTGTAAAAACTTTTTAATCTTGAATAAAGTCAGTTTAGAACTTCTTTATTGACCATTGTCTTTCTGGATTGATTTTGTTTGCGCTCACGAGCGGGAGGCTCGCGTTAGCGGGGTACTTTTAATCCTTTAGATAGAGTTGTTGAACTTTACGAACGTTTGGTGCAAGCTGAAAAAGATAAAGTTGAGTATTTGGAGAAGTTGTTGAATGGGAAATAATCGTTTTTGAAGATATATTAAATTGAAAAGAGACCTTTTATGAGGTCTCTTTTTTTATTACTTTTTTGGGATGAAACTTTTAAAATACTTTTTTTGTAACCTTAGGTGTTTTTCCTCCTAATGCAGGTATTTCGATTAATGGTTCGTCAGTTAATTTTGCCAATAACCTGTTCTGAGAATCTGTTAGGTTTTCAACAACTAGATCGCTATCTATTTCGATTACATCGTTGCCTTGAAATCCAAATGGGTAGATGGAATTGTTTCTTTTGTCAAATGACACTAAAATGTATTTTTGTGGTCTTTCCTTAATGTCATTAATTATTCTCTCATATTCGGCTCCTACACCTCCTTTAAATGAATTTGCTTTTACTGCGTAACCTTTGCTTAATACAATTATAATTTTATTATTGTTAGATAAATTTTCATACATCATTTTCATAAAATTATTTTCTTCTTTATACAAATCAAATGATGCATCTAAATTCCATTCAGTTCTTAATTGATTTACAAATTTGCCCACTTTATTTTGATGTTCCTCATCAAAATCGCTGTTTTCATCAGACCAACTATATGTTACAAATATTTTAGGTCGACTATTTTTTTCGTCCATTATTTTTTCCATTTTTTCTACTTCTTCTCTAATTACTTTTATTGGATTGGGTAATCCTATATTATATAATAATTCTTCAACTTTGAAAACTTCTTCACTAATATTGCAGAATACTTTAGAGTCAGCTTTTTCTTTGATTTTATCAAGTAACATTTCATAAGAGAAAGTTGTTGAATCTTTTTTTGTTAAGCATTTTGCACAAACACATGGGATTATAATTTTTGGTGTAACTCCTTTATATCCATCTGTGATATCTTTAAGAGCATTCATTATAATCATTATAATACCTCTTGCATCTTTTCCTTTTGCTTTAACTGTTATTTTTCTGTGATAAAAATCTTCAAATACCTGGCAAGTTGTCTCGTCGTCACAAAAATTAACTCCATTGTTCCATACTTGGTTATCATCAATTATATATCTACTTAATTCTGCACTAATTTGATTTACTAATCCTTTGGGCATAAAATCATATTGATATTCTATTCGTAAACAAGACTCAGAATCAGCCCAAATACTATCACTAGGTATTGATTGTAGACGAGTAGGCATGATATAATCCGACTTATTATGTTTTTTTGGAAAAGCAATTTTAAAAACTTCTAACATATCTTTTAAAATTTCATGCTTGTCTTCATAAATGGTTTCGTTCCAAACTCTTTCAAAATCAGAAGAAAATATAATTCCTTTTTGATTTAATATTTTGTCGTCGTCTATGATCTTATAAACAGCATCAACTGACCATTTTGGATTTAGAATTATCCAGTTTTTTAATTTTGCTTCTTTATGATACCATAAAATAATTCCAATTGAATGAAAAAATCGTAGACAATCATCTATATCTTCTTTGTTTGCAAAACTTTGAGAATTTGAAAATTTAATCGTTTCTTTCAAATCAAAATAAGTTATACAGTTCTTTTCTTGTAGATTGTTAATTAATTCTCTTACTGGTATCCACGATTTTGGAACACTTTTTTTGTAATGAGGCAAGTTTAATATTTGATTAATGATTGATTTTTTTATTTGTAAAAGACCTTTATTTTTATCTGGTAAATTAATTTCGTGATAATTTTGCTCTTGATCTTTTATGATGTTGAAATTTTCATTAGCGATATAAGCACCTACATCATTCCATGGAGTAGTATTACCATCATGACATGTTTGCCCCAAAATTATAGGGCTTTTGCCTCCAAATTGATAAATTGTTGGAATCCAATAATCAAAATGATGTGTATTTTGGCGAGAAGATGCTAATAATACAAAGACAGAATTCTCTGTTAGAAAAAAACGATGTACTGGATAGTAAACATCTTGCCCTCCAAAATCCCAAATATGAGCAATATGTTTTTTATTTGATTGTTTTTTAAACTCCCAGTCTACAATTGAAATTCCTCTAGTTCTATTTTTTTCTTCAGGTAGTTTTTCTCTGGAATTTAGCAATCTTTTTAATAATGAAGTTTTTCCTGCACTTCCTTCACCAACCAATGTCAACTTAGCTTCAAAAATTGTATCTGTCCCTTCTTTTTCAATTTTTTTAAAGAATCGTACAATAGCATCATTCCCTTCCTCTAAGGTGTGAAGTGGCGGGTATTCTAAAGGATTATTGATAAGATTTAATCCTATATTAAATTCATCACCATTAATTACAATTCCTTCTTGAATTAATTTTAATAATATTCTAATATCTGTTATTTCATTACTTCTTAAATCTAAGTAAATTAATTTAGTAATATCTTTTAAAGAAAGAATATTGTTGATTTTATTTTTGCTTAGATTTAGATGAGTTAAGTTTGTGAAATTTGTTAGAATTGAAATATCAGAAATAATATTATTACTCAGATGTAATCTGGTAAGTTGAGTCAAATTTTGTAAAAAATCAATATTTGAAATTAAACTATCATCTAATGACAAGTATGAAAGTTTGTTTAATTTACTTATAATTGTATAATCTTTTATAGGGTTTTTCCCTATGCGTAAAAAATTCAAATCTAATATCTTTTCAAAAACTACAATGTTTGAAATATTATTACTTTCCAAGGTTAATGTTTTTAACAATACTAGATTCTCAAGAATTGATATTTCATTAATTGTATTACTACCTAAAAGTAAAGAAGATAATTTCGTTAATTTTTTTAAAAAAGAAATATCTGTGATTTTATTTTCACCTAAATCTAAAAGATTCAACTGAGTTAAATTTTTTAGACTGGAAGCATCAGATACTAGATTGCGCCAGAGATCAAGAGATTCTAATTTTACTAAATTTTTAAGTACTGAAATGTCATCTATTTTATTATTCCATAAGGATAGTTCATTTAAATTCACCAATTTTTCAAGCGATGATATTTCCGAAATACTATTACTACCAAGATTTAAATTTCTTAATTGAATCAAATTTTTTAAAGGAGAAATATCAGATATTCCATTACCACTAAGGATTAATACCTTTAAATGAGGAAATTTACTCAAGATCGATATATCTGAAACAGCAGTAGATATTATTCTTAAATAGACAATTTCATTATCTTCATTAACTTCATAAATATTTTGATTGTTAGAATCTAATTCATTTGGATCTGAAGAAGAATATATTTCAATTTCAAAATGTTTTTCTAATTTTAAAACTTGATCATGTTTGTTCATTGATTTATTTCTAAAGTTATGTTTTTAATAAGAGATGAATTAGATAGGTTAAGCATTTTTAAATAAATTCAAACGTACTAATTTGTCTTACAAAAAGCTAATTCTTGATAAATAAAAAAGTCACAAATTACTCTAAAGTAATTTGTGACTTTTAATATTTTCATATGGTGAAAAAACTACCCCAAGAACGCCTTCAATTCCTCATAACTCCCAATCTTCACACTCACTTTCTCTTTATCCAAAACACTTTCTATTTGTGTCGGAATAGGAAGCGTAATTCCTAATGCGGGTTCAACCACATCTAAGAATTTAATTGGATGGGCCGTTTCTAAGAAAATTCCAATGACATTTTCGTGTTTTTGCAGTTCTTTTTTCAAGCCTAAGTATCCAACAGCGCCATGTGGTTCTGCGATGTAACCGTCGGTATTGTAAATGTTTTTTAGAGCAACTAATGTTTCTTCATCCGTATAACTATACGAAGAGAAATCTTTCTCGAAAGCTTTTAAATCATTGTTGTATAATTCCTGAATTCGGATAAAGTTACTTGGATTTCCAACATCCATAGCATTAGAAATGGTTGCTTTAGAAGGCTTCGGATCGTATTTTCCGTTTTCTAAAAATCTTGGCACTGTATCGTTTACGTTTGTTGAAGCTACGAAATGTTCAATAGGTAAACCTAATTTTTTTGCCATAATTCCGGCACAGATATTTCCAAAATTCCCACTTGGACAAGAGAAAACCAGCGGTTTGTTTTGATTTTTCAAGGCTTTGTAGGCAAAGAAAAAATAGAACATCTGTGGTAACCAACGTGCAATATTAATAGAATTTGCTGAGGTCAGATTTTTATGTGCCAAGGTTTCGTCTAAAAATGCTTTTTTAACCATATCCTGGCAATCATCAAAAACACCATCAACTTCCAGTGCTTTTATGTTTTGTCCTAAAGTAGTCAGTTGTTTTTCCTGAATGTCACTCACTTTTCCTGACGGATATAAAATGACCACATCAACGCCATCAACGCCAAGGAATCCGCTGGCGACAGCACCGCCCGTATCGCCCGAGGTTGCTACTAAAACAGTGTTTTTAGAATCTTTTTTGTCTTTGTTAAAGTAGGCCAAACAACGCGACATAAATCGGGCTCCGACGTCTTTAAAAGCCATTGTTGGGCCGTGGAATAATTCTAACGAGTAAATTCCGTTTTCGACTTGCACCACCGGAAAATCAAAACACAAAGTCTCGGCAATAATTTCTTTTAAAGTTGAAGTCGGAATTTCGTCTCCAACAAATTGTTTAATCGCTTCAAAAGCAATTTCTTCGTGACTTAAACTTTCGATTTTATCAAAAAAAGAAGGATCTAAAGCCATGATTTCTTCCGGGAAATATAATCCTTTATCACTCGCTAATCCTTGTATTACAGCTTCCTGAAAAGAAACTTTTGGGGCATTGTGGTTTAAACTATAGTATTTCATTTCTAATTTTAGATTTTAGATTTTAGATTTTAGAATTGTTGTTGTGGATAATTCTGATTTCTAAATCTTAATTATTAGCGGTTCTTTTTGTCATTTTTCGACGTAAGGAGAAATCACACTCGGAACTCGACAACAGTACGTCCTCACTGGTGTGATTTCTTGTTTGAAATGACAAACGGTACCCAAAATTTTTAATTCTGAATTTTTAATTTTTAATTCTTTTCAAATTACAAAATCCTAACCCCATCAGGATTAATCTTCGAAACGTGAATTTCATAAGGCAGACTCATCTTTTCGTAAACGTCGCTCATGGCTTTTGCAATTCGGTTTGCGGTTTCTTCTCCGCGGCTTAAAGCGAAAATGGAAGGGCCAGAGCCTGAAATTCCCGAACCTAAAGCGCCATTTTCTAGAGCTGTTTGTTTGATTAAATCAAAACCCGGAATCAAAACGCTTCTTAAAGGTTCTACGATTTCATCATGAAGCGAACGTCCGATCAGGTCATAATCTTTGGTGTATAATCCGGCTACTAATCCACCGACATTTCCCCATTGCATGATGGCGCTTTTTAGGGAAACATTTTGTTTTAATACCGAACGGGCATCAGAAGTTTTCAACTCGATTTGAGGATGAACCACCGTAGCAAACAATTCTTCGGGACTGTCAATTCTAATAATATCAAGCGGACTGTAACTTCTTACCAAAGTAAAACCGCCTAAAAGGGCAGGAGCAACATTGTCTGCATGCGCATTTCCACTGGCTAGTTTTTCGCCCTGCATGGCAAACTGCACCAAGTCTTTTCTGGAAAAAGGTCTTCCCAGCAATTCGTTGATTCCGAAAACAGCTCCCGCAGAACTGGCGGCACTGCTTCCGATACCGCTTCCGGCTTTGATATTTTTGTAGATTTCAATTTCAAAACCAAAATCCAATTCCTCTAAGGTTTCCAACATCGCTAAAGCAGCCACTCCCGAAACATTTTTCTCTGTTTCTAAAGGCAAATCGGCACCAATAATTTTAGTAATTCGTACCCCTTTCTGATCCGATTTCCGAACAATCATTTCGTCACCCGCATTGTCTAAGCAAAGTCCAAGCACGTCAAATCCACACGAAAGATTCGCGATTGTTGCCGGGCAAAATAGTTTTATTTCTTTCATTATTTTTTGTTTCAGGTTTCAGGTTTCATGTTTCAGGTTTTTGCAGAACGTGCTACAAAAACCTGAAACATGAAACTTGAAACAAAAATTTATATGTTTCCAATTCTAATCACATCTGCAAAAATCCCTGAAGCGGTAACTGCTGCACCGGCTCCGGCACCTTTTATAAGCAAGGGCTGATCGACGTAGCGATCGGTGTAGAACAAAACAATGTTGTCTTTTCCTTCTAAATTATAAAAAGGATGCTCTTTTGGGATAAACTGTAAACCAACGCTCGCTTTTCCGTTTTCGAATTGTGCTACATATTTTAGTCTTGAATCTTTGTTTAAAGCTTCTTCGTAAATGTTTTCGAAATGGGGTGCATGTTTGATTAAGGTTGCGAAAAAGTCATCGTTGTTTGTTGTCGATAAACATTCGGCAGGCAAAAACGATTCGTTGGCGATGGCGTCGATATCCATTTCGTAACCGCTTTCGCGAATTAGAATCAGGATTTTACGAGCCACATCGATTCCGCTTAAGTCAATTTTAGGATCAGGTTCGGTAAATCCTTGTACTCCGGCTTCTTTTACCACATCGTGAAAAGAGTTGTTTTTATCGAAATTATTAAAGATAAAATTCAGACTTCCCGATAAAACGGCTTGAATTTTATGCACTTTATCACCTGAAGCAATTAAGTTTTTTACGGTATCAATAATAGGTAATCCCGCACCAACATTTGTTTCAAACAAAAATGGAGCATTATACTGACGCGATAGGTTTTTTAGTTTTTTATAGTTGGCATACGCAGACGAACAAGCAATTTTGTTACAAGTTACGACTGCCATACTTTGTTTTAAAAACTGTTCATAGGTATCGGAAACACTTGCATTTGCTGTGATGTCGACAAAAATACTGTTACGTAAATTCATTTCTTTAGCACGTTCGATAAAGGCTTCTTTGTTGGCTGGTTCACCTTTGTCTAAATCATTTTGCCATTCTTTAAGCGAAATGCCGTCTTCGTCAAAAAGCATTTTTCTGGAATTGGACAAAGCAATCACACGAACATTAATCTTCAGATTGTCTTTTAAGAATTTCTTTTGATTGTGAATTTGCTCTATGAACTTTTCTCCTACATTTCCAACACCCATTACAAACAAATTAAGCTGTTTGGTGTTTTCTTCAAAGAAATTCTCATGCAAGGTATTCAGTGCTTTTTTAACATCTCTTTCGTTGATTACAGTTGAGATATTACGTTCAGAAGCACCTTGCGCAATAGCACGGATATTTACGTTGTTTTTTCCCAGAGTGCTAAACATTCTACCGCTTAGACCTTGGTGATTTTTCATGTTTTCGCCAACCAAAGCAATGATGCAAAGGTCTTTTTCTACGATACAAGGATCTATTTTGTTTTGAAGGATTTCAATTTCAAAAGCTCTGTTGATTGCGGCCTCGGCATTTTCTGCGTCAGAATTTAGAATTCCGATGCAAATAGAGTGTTCAGAAGAGGCCTGAGTGATAAAAATAACATTTATTTTTTCCTGAGACAATACTTCAAACAAACGTTTTGATGAACCCGAAACTCCAATCATTCCAGGGCCTTCCAACGTTAACAAAGAAATATGATCAATATGGCTGATTCCTTTTACAACAGTATCTTTTGATGAAACCTGATCTGAAATTAAAGTTCCCTCGGCCTCGGGTTCAAAAGTATTTTTGATTAAAATTGGAATATTTTTCCTTAAAACGGGTTGAATTGTAGGTGGATAAAGCACTTTTGCCCCAAAATGAGACAATTCCATAGCTTCTTGGTATGAAATAGTAGCAATGGGTCTTGCTTGTTTTACAATTTTAGGATTTGCGGTAAACATTCCGTTTACATCAGTCCAGATTTCCAGTTGTGTTGCATTTAAAGCGCCGGCAATAATAGCAGCAGTATAATCAGAGCCACCACGACCTAAAGTGGTAGTAATTCCGTCAAGAGTGGAGGCAATGAATCCCGGTAAAATAGTGATTTGTGATTCGTTTTCAGTAAAATAGTCGTGAGTTAATTGATTGGAGATTTCAAAGTTAACAACTGCTTTACCAAAGTTATTATTGGTTTTAATGAGCTCACGGCTGTCTTTGTAAACGGCATTTTTATCGATTTGCAGGTAAGCTTGTGCAATGATAAAAGACGATAACAATTCACCGAAACTTAAGATAGTATCTGCTGTTCTAGGAGATAATTCTCCCAATAAGAAACAACCGTCCAGTAAAGTTTCTAAATGATTTATAATTCTTTTGATATGGCTTAATAAGCTACTTTGTTCGCTTACCGGAATCAGTTCTTTTAAAGTGTCAAGATGTTTTTTCTCGATTTCGGCAATAATTTCCCTGAAACTTTCGTCGTTGGCTGCGGCTTTTGCAGCTGCCAATTGAAGGAGGTCCGTTACTTTACTTAATGCGGAAACCACTACAGCTACTTTTTCCTGTTTGGAATTTTGATTTATTATTTCGAGAGCGAGCTTTATATTTTGTGCATTGGCAACCGAAGTTCCGCCAAATTTTAATACTTTCATTTTGATGATTTTTTTCTTTGATGCAAATATTTTTATCTATCCAATAGCTTTCTTCTTTTTAGAAAAAAGTATAGACAATCAGGATTATATGTAAAAGTGTATACCCCTAAGGGGTAGTTGTTGTAGTAGAAATTGTGGTAACAGCAATTACAGCTCCGATTGGAGTTACTGTAGAAGATTGATATGTAGTGCTGTTACTTTTCATTTTGATTTTTCAAAAGTACAGTTTTTTATAAAAGTTAAAAATCTTTATTTTCTTTTTACGAATATTTCATTATTTCAAAAATATAAAATTCAATATTGAGTATTTTATAAAATTCAATATATAAAATAAGCTTATTCGTATATTTATTTACTTTTTATTGAGGTCGTTAAGTCAAAAGTTGTTTGAATTTAATGACAAATTCAGTTGAAAAAGCGGTTTAGTCTATAAATTTAATAGACTTTTTAGTTTTTTGATTTTCTGAAGACTATTAAAAAATCGGTTTATTCGGGTTATACGTTATTATAAGATTTATATGGTTAATAATATGAAATGATTAGAATTGGCAATATTAGATTGTGGCAATTTTAATTATTATGAACAAATGTTGCTTTTTAATATTGATTTGTTGAATTTTGACATCTTAAAATATTTAAACAACATGAGAGAGATTCATTATATAAGTACGGAGACCATAACTTTAGAAGATTTACAAGAAATAATCGTAAATCAAAAAACACTTGAATTATCAGAAGAAGCAAAAGTAAACGTTCAGAAATGTCGCGATTATTTAGATAAAAAAATGGCGTCACATTCTGAGCCTATTTACGGAATCAATACTGGTTTTGGATCACTTTGTAATGTGAAAATTTCAAATGAAAACCTGTCAAAATTACAAGAAAACCTTGTGAAATCGCATGCTTGCGGGACAGGAGAGGAAGTACCGTCTGAAATTGTAAAAATGATGTTGTTGCTTAAAATTCAATCTTTAAGTTACGGACATTCGGGAGTTCAATTGCAAACGTTAGATCGTCTGGTTGCTTTTTACAACAACGATATTTTACCTATTATTTATACACAAGGTTCATTAGGAGCTTCCGGAGATTTAGCCCCTTTGGCACATTTGTCTTTGCCTTTGTTGGGAGAAGGAGAAGTGCTTTTTGAAGGAAAAAAAGTAGCTTCAGCAGAAGTTATGAAACATTTTAACTGGGAGCCAATTGTCTTGAAATCTAAAGAAGGTTTGGCATTGCTGAACGGAACTCAGTTTATGAGTGCTTACGGAGCTCATATTTTAATTAAAGCTTATAAATATTCGTATTTGGCAGATTTGATCGGAGCTATTTCATTGGAAGGTTTTGATGGAAGAATAGAGCCTTTTAATGAATTAATCCATTTTATACGTCCTCACAAAGGACAAATTGTGACGGCACAACGCATCAATGAGTTCTTGGAAGGAAGTGAGATTATTGCTCAGGAAAAGAAACATGTTCAGGATCCCTACTCATTCCGTTGTATACCTCAGGTTCACGGAGCTTCAAAAGATGCGATTGATTATGTTAGAAAAGTATTCAAAACAGAAATTAATTCTGTTACAGACAATCCAAATATTTTTGTTGAGTCAGATCAGATTATTTCCGGAGGTAATTTTCATGGACAACCTTTGGCTTTGGCATTAGATTTTATGGCAATTGCTTTGGCTGAATTAGGAAGTATTTCAGAAAGAAGAACGTATCAGTTGATTTCAGGATTGCGTAATCTTCCGGCGTTTTTGGTTGATAATCCGGGGTTAAATTCAGGTTTTATGATTCCACAGTATACAGCTGCAAGTATTGCGAGTCAAAATAAACAACTGGCTACTCCGTCAAGTGTTGACAGTATCGTTTCGAGTAACGGACAGGAAGATCACGTAAGTATGGGAGCAAACGGTGCTACCAAAGCATTACGTGTTATGGATAATATTGAGCGTATTCTGGCAATTGAGTTGTTAAATGCTTCACAGGCTATTGCGTACAGAGAACCTTTAAAATCAAGTGATTTCATCGAAATGTTCTTAACGAGCTACAGAGAAGTGGTGCCTTTGGTAAAAGAAGACCGAATTTTGCATTATGACATCGAAAAAACAGTATCGTTCCTGAACAGTTTTCAAATTGAAAACGATTTGTTAACAATGGCTTAACATTACAAAGTATTAATGAAGTAATTTTGCGCTATCAAAAATAAAAAAATGTCAATAAACAGTATTTTCCAATTTTTAGTGCCGAAAGACAAAAAATTCTTTCCACTTTTTGAAGAAGCTTCAAGTAATTTAATTGAATTAGCTTCTAATTTACACGAAGCTGTAAACCTTCCATTGAAAGAAAGAGAAGTTCTTTTTCAAAAAATTGATGAGTTAGAGCAAAAAGGAGAAGACATTACGCGTCAGACCAATCTTGAATTGAGCAGAAACTTTATTACGCCGTTTGACAGAGAGGATATTCATACTTTGATTACTTCTATTGATAACGTAGCGGATTACCTTCATGGAGCCGCAAGCAGAATGAAATTGTATCAGGTTGATAAGATTACAAAATCAATCAGAAAGATGACGGAAATTAACCTTGAGGCTTGTCAGAATATTGACAGTGCGGTAAAGGAGCTTAGAAATCTAAGCAATATGAAAGTTATTAAAGAGGCTTGCGCCAGAATTAATAAACTTGAGAATAAATCTGATAATGTTTATAACAAAGCAGTTTTTGAAATTTTTGAAAACGAAACAGATGCTAAAAATATTATTAAATATAAAGAAGTTTTATCTGTTTTAGAATCAGCTACAGACAAATGTAAGAGTGTTGCGAACATACTGGAATCTATTTCTGTAAAACATTCTTAAATTCAATTTATTTCATTCTGAAGTTATAATTTATGACGCTACTTATAATTATTATAGTATTAGCCTTAATTTTTGATTACATCAATGGTTTTCATGATGCGGCAAATGCTATTGCTACAGTTGTTGCGACAAAGGTATTAACGCCTTTTCAGGCCGTTCTTTGGGCAGCATTTTTTAACTTTCTGGCTTACTGGGTTTTCGGATTTGGTGTTGCGGATACTGTTGCAAAAACAGCAAACACCATGGAAATTAACCTGGTTGTTATTCTGGCAGGGGTTATTGCGGCAATTTGTTGGAATTTATTGACCTGGTGGCTTGGAATTCCTTCGAGTTCATCGCATACTTTAATTGGTGGTTTTGCAGGAGCAGCAATAGCGCATGCGATCGCTGTACACGGTCTTTCAGGTTATGTTGGTGAAGATGGAACTACGCATTATTGGTATCAAATTGTCAGTTGGTATAAGGCAGGAAAAGATGGTGGAATGCCTTCCGGTGTTCTTATTATTATTGCTTTTATTGTTTTAGCGCCGTTGTTAGGAGCTTTGGCTTCGTATTTAATTTCGATTTGGTTGTTAAATGCTTCTCGTAAAAGTATTTATCCTAAGATATTCACAGCAGTATTAATGATTGTTACGGTTTGGTTTGTTTACACCCAAATGATTCCTTACGAGGAAATCATAAAAGGAGGTAAGGCACCCCGTTTTACATCATCTGTTTTTTGGAGTGTTGCTTTTGAACCTCATAATATTAAATGGTTTTTAGTTGCTTTTATCGTATTAACTGTAAGTGCTTTTTGTTTGATATTTAGTAGTTTAAATTTGCATCAGGCTGACGGAGCATTAAAGAAAATGCAATTGTTATCTTCTGCTGCTTTTAGTTTAGGACACGGAGGAAACGATTCGCAAAAAGTAATGGGTATCATTGCAGCAGCAGTTGCGGTTTATATTAATGCTAACCCTGGTGTGCACATGAATGAATGGTTAGATGTGGTTCTGCCATCAGATGATGGAGCATTCAAAATGCCGCCTTGGATTCCATTAGCGTGTTATTCTGCAATTGCAGCCGGAACTTTAAGTGGTGGTTGGAAAATTGTAAAAACAATGGGTTCAAAAATCACAAAAGTAACTTCTTTTGAAGGTGTTGCTGCTGAAACTGCTGGAGCTTTAACGCTTTATTTTACAGAGCATTTAAAAATTCCGGTAAGTACAACACATACAATTACAGGTTCTATCATTGGTGTTGGATTGACAAAACGTGTATCTGCCGTTCGTTGGGGGGTAACCGTAAGTTTGATCTGGGCTTGGGTATTAACGATTCCTATTTCGGCTATTTTAGCAGGTTTAGTGTATTTTGTATTGAGTATTTTTATTTAAATAAAATAATTTTTGTAAAATGTGAGATTTAAATTTTACATTTTTAAACATAGGAAAAAGGATAATTTCGAAAGATTTTATCCTTTTTTTTTATTTTTTAAAATTGAACATTCCATATATTTACCATTTAAACAGTTAATGATGTTTGTAGAACAGGTACAAAGAATAAAAAATAAGCTTATTAAAGCTAAAAATGCTGATGTAAAGTTAAAAGTATTTGGTTCGGAAGAGCATAAGTATGCTTTAGGGTATACTTTGAATGAGAAAGATATTTTAAAATTTGAAAAGGAATATGATTTAGAATTGCCTGAGTGTTATAGAACTTTTTTGACTAATGTTGGCAATGGAGGGATAGGTTTTAATGCTTCAGGAGCTGGTCCGTTTTATGGTATTTACCCATTTGGAAAAATGATCGAGGAATTGATCGATAAAAATACAAAAGAGTATTTAAGTCAGGATTGTGTTTGGTATCCAAATATGACGGATGAATATTGGGATGAAATAACAAAAAATATTGATGAAGAAGGTATCTCAGATGAGGATTTTGAAATCGAATTAGGGAAAATATTTTCAGGAATTTTGCCTCTTGGATCACAAGGTTGCAGTTATATTCATGGGCTTGTATTAAATGGTGAATTTAAAGGCAGAGTTGTTAATCTTGACCTTGATAGGCAAAAACCGAAATTTACTTTCGAAAATAATTTTTTGGATTGGTATGAAAGATGGCTTGATGAAGTAATTTCAGGAGATCTGATTGTAGATACAGCAACTTGGTTTGGATATTCAATGGGAGGTAAAGCAGAGGATCTTTTAGAAACATATTTTTCTGTGAGCGAATTCAATATTAAAAAAGACTGCTTAAATGCGCTTTTAAAAAAGGCTAAACTGGATACGGAAACTTTAGATGTTATAGAGGCGGAGTTTAAATTAAGATCCGGAGAAATTCAGGAAGTTTTACTTCAAATACTGACAAAGTTTGATTACAACAAAGCACACGTTCATTTAATTGAATATGCAAACGAAAATTTACTGCAGGTCTTTCAGTTTGTTTTTTGGTATGCAAAGGAGAAAAGCAGCGACTGGCTTGAAAGTATTGAGACAAATGTTGGAAAGATAAATGATGAAGAAACGTTTCGATTTTGTACTTATTTATTAAAAGAAATGAATATAGATTATGGTGAAATAATTGCACCTTTTGCATCTAATGAGAATGAAGATATTAGGGTTAGTGCTTACTATTCACTTGGTCAGTTAAAAAATAAAAGTAAATATCTTGAAACTTTTATTCAGGGTTTAAATGACAAAACAGACTCTGTTGTTCGTACAGCCTTACAAGCTTTGGATGGACTTGAAGATAAAAAGTTATTAATACATTACAAAAGTATTTCCGAAAGATTCCCGAAAGAACAAAATTATATTTTGGTGAATTTAAATCTTAGACTAAAGCCTTTTGGTTTAACAAATTCGACAATTAAAAATATAGATGTGGAAACGTATGAGTTCTTCACAGACAAGAATAAATGGTATCAGTTTTGGAAATAATGCTAATTAATTAAAATAGCAAAAAAGCTGCTTTCTTATTTAAAGCAGTTTTTTTTGTATTATTAAACATTAACATTTGTAATATCATTTTATAAACACACACACATACATTTCATTTTTTATACCAAATGCTACTTCCTGAAATTTTTATGATTGTGCTTACGCTTGTAGTGGGTCTCTTTTAAGTTAGTTTTATCTTGAGAAATAACACTAATAGTGCCGTCAATTTCCAACATACAAAGCTTTACATCGGTGAAATGCTCTAATCCATGTTCACGCATGGCTTCTTTTAATTCGTCGTGGGAAATGTCTAATTTGCTTAGGGATTTAAAATCTAATTTTCCGTTATGAATTAAAATCTCGGGTTTGTCTAATAGCAGGTCGTTAAGGACTTTGTATTTGTGTGTTAGTTTTTTAATAATGAAATTAATTACAAACAACACTAAAGCCGCAACCAGTCCACCCCAAAGGCTTGTGTCCGGGCCAACCATCGCATTTTGAACCGAATTACTAATTAATAAAATCAGAATAATATCGGCGGTATTTAATTGTGAGAGTTCTTTTTTTCCAAAGATTCGGAGTGCAATGGTCATGAAAAAATAGACAGCAACACTTCGGAAAATAATATCAAGATAAGGGTACAACATTGCTTTTTTTAATAAAGTTAAATAAAAAAGCTTTGTCAAAGTTTTAAACCTTGACAAAGCTGCTAAAATAATTATGCTGTAGTTAAGTTTTAATGAACTTACTTAAGATAGCTTGAAATTTTTCTCAATCGCTCGGATCATTTCTCCGGCAATGTCTTTGTTTGTTGCACCTTCAATTCCTTCAAGGCCCGGCGAAGAGTTTACCTCAAGCAATAACGGTCCTTTTGAAGAACGAATGATATCTACTCCTGCTACTTTTAAATCCATTGCTTTTGCGGCTTTTATGGCGATTTTTTTCTCTTCGGCTGTTACTTTTATAACAGAAGCCGTTCCGCCAAGGTGGATATTGGCTCTGAATTCGCCTGGCATAGCTTCACGCTGAATGGCAGCCACTACTTTTCCGTCAATAACAAAACAACGAATGTCTTTTCCGTTGGCTTCCTTAATGAATTCCTGAACGAGGATATTGGCATTTAAGCTTTTGAAGGCATTAATAACACTTTCTGCTGCTTTTTTGGTTTCTGCCAAAACAACTCCTTTTCCTTGTGTTCCTTCTAATAATTTTACGATTAACGGAGAACCACCAACCATTTTAATTAAGTTGTCGGTGTCTAATGGAGAATTAGCAAAACCAGTCGTCGGAATGTCAATACCACTATTTAATAACAGTTGTAAGGAGTATAATTTATCACGGGACTGTGTGATGGCTGTAGCCGAATTTAAACAGAAAACTTTCAAAGCTTCAAACTGACGTGTCAAAGCGCAACCATAGAATGTAATACTTGGTCTGATACGTGGAATAATAGCGTCAAATTGATTAAGAATTTTTCCGCCTCTATAATGAATTTCGGGAGTTTTCGCATCCAGTTTCATGTAGCATTCTTTGATGTTCAAAAAGTGCATTTCATGACCACGCATTTCACCGGCCTCCATGATTCTTTTATTGCTGTACAATTCAGGATTGCTGGCTAAAAGTCCGATTCTTAAACCGGAAGTTGCTTTTTCTGAATTTTGGTATAATTCTTTTAAGGATTCCGGAGTTGGTTGTCCTAATAAGTACTTTTCTTCCGGATCAACCAATACACGTCCGCTCATGGCCTCGCGACCTAAAAGCATTCTGAAACCCATTGAATCTCTATTGGTTAGGGTCATTTCGATAGGCCACTTCGCATCACCAATTTTAAGATGCGTCTGGATTACGTAACGGTGTTCTCTAAAACCACTGGAGCTTTTTACAATTCTTTTGTCAACCAACGGTGCTTCACAATGTATGATGGTTTTGATGTTATTCTGAATCGGGTTAATGTCGAATTTTACCCAGTTGGTATCATTTTTAATAAAAGGAGCTATGTTTATAGCATGCAATGCCGATGTCTTTGCACCGGAATCCACACGAGCCTTGATTGTTGGGATTCCTAGTTCTGGAAATGAGCACCATTCTTCGCTACCTAAAATGACTTTGTTTTGAAGCATACGTTGTTTTTTATTATAGAATTTAATAGTCAAAAATAACTATTTGCTTTTAATAAATCGAGGATTTGGACTAAAGAATAAACCCGTTATGTTATAAAAACGTAACGGGTTTGTTATTTCTGTTATAAAAATAAGTATTTATTGATTTGTTGGCTCTTCTGCTTTGTGTATTTCTACAGAAAGTTCCTGAGAGTCGTCTTTTAGATCCATTAAAATCTCATCACCGGAATGTATTTTTGAGGTAATGATCTCTTCTGCCAATAAATCTTCAACGTATTTCTGAATCGCTCTTTTTAACGGTCTCGCACCAAATTGTCTGTCAAAGCCTTTTTCTGCGATAAATGCTTTGGCTTTATCGGTTAGATTTAAGCTGTATCCTAATTCAGCAACACGAGAGTATAGTTTTTTAAGTTCGATTTCGATGATTAAATCAATATCTGCTTTTTCTAATGCATTGAAAACGATAACGTCATCAATTCTGTTTAAGAATTCCGGAGCAAATGTTTTTTTCAATGCGTTTTCGATAATGCTTTTTGAATTATCATCGGCCTGAGCTATTTTCGCAGCAGTTCCAAATCCAACACCTTGTCCGAAGTCTTTTAACTGACGGGCTCCAACGTTAGAAGTCATGATGATGATCGTGTTTTTGAAATCAATTTTACGACCTAAACTATCTGTTAAATAACCGTCATCTAACACTTGAAGCATCATGTTGAACACGTCCGGATGTGCTTTTTCGATCTCGTCTAAAAGAACAACACAGTATGGTTTTCTACGTACTTTTTCGGTTAATTGACCGCCTTCTTCGTAACCTACGTATCCCGGAGGCGCTCCCACTAAGCGGGAAATAGCGAATTTCTCCATGTATTCACTCATGTCAATACGTATTAACGCATCTTCAGAATCGAATAATTCTTTTGCTAAAACTTTAGCTAATTGTGTTTTACCAACTCCGGTCTGACCTAAGAAAATAAACGAACCAATTGGTTTGTTCGGATCTTTAAGTCCGGCTCTGTTACGTTGAATAGAGCGGGCAATTTTCAGAACAGCTTCGTTTTGACCAATTACCTTGTTTTGAATTAGTTCCGGTAATTGTGCTAATTTATTGCTCTCTGTTTGTGCAATTCTGTTTACAGGGATTCCGGTCATCATAGAAACAACATCGGCTACATTGTCTTCTGTAACTTCAATACGGTTGTTTTTAGAGTCTTCTTCCCATTGTTCCTGAGCTACAGCCAGGTCTTTTTCGATGCGTTTTTCATCATCGCGAAGTTTGGCTGCTTCTTCATATTTTTGTTTTTTAACAACCATATTTTTAAGCTCACGCACTTCTTCCAACTGACGTTCTAAATCTAAAATTTGTTTCGGAACATCAATGTTGGTAATGTGTACACGAGATCCAGCTTCGTCAAGAGCATCGATAGCTTTGTCCGGTAAAAAACGCTCAGACATATATCTGTTGGTTAATTTTACACAAGCTTCGATTGCTTCTTTGGTGTACGTAACATTATGGTGGTCTTCGTATTTGTCTTTTACGTTATTTAAAATCGCGATTGTTTCCTCAACAGAAGTTGGTTCTACAATAACTTTTTGGAAACGTCTTTCTAAAGCTCCGTCTTTCTCGATGTATTGTCTGTATTCATCAAGAGTAGTTGCTCCAATACATTGGATTTCTCCTCTTGCTAAAGCAGGTTTAAACATGTTGGAAGCATCCAGAGAACCTGTTGCTCCACCGGCACCTACAATAGTGTGAATTTCATCAATAAAAAGAATGATATCGTCGTTTTTCTCCAGCTCGTTCATAACGGCTTTCATTCTTTCTTCAAACTGACCGCGGTATTTTGTTCCGGCTACTAAACTGGCCAGATCAAGAGTAACTACACGTTTGTTGAAAAGAATACGAGATACTTTTTTCTGAATAATGCGTAAAGCCAGACCTTCTGCAATAGCAGATTTACCAACTCCCGGCTCTCCAATAAGTAGCGGATTGTTCTTTTTTCTACGGCTTAGGATTTGAGAAACGCGTTCAATTTCTTTTTCGCGTCCTACAACCGGATCCAGTTTTCCTTCCTCAGCCATTTCTGTTAAATCTCTCCCAAAATTATCTAAAACCGGAGTTTTTGACTTTTTGTTTGACTTATTGGCGGGATTGTTAAAACTACTTTCTTTAAGACTGTCATCTTGTCCTGAATCGTCGTTGTATGATTCGTTTCTTGGCAAGTTTTCTAAGAATTCTTCTTCGTTTGGAGTCATATTTAAATATTGTTCTTTAGCTATATTATAATCTATTTTTAGTTTATTCAATAGCTTGGTTGTGGGATCGTTTTCGTTTCGTAAGATGCATAACAGCAGGTGTGCCGTGCTGATCGATGAACTTTGAAATACTTTTGCTTCAAGAAAGGTGGTCTTCAGAGCTCTTTCAGCTTGTCGGGTAAGATGAAGATTTTTCTTTTCGGCATTGACTTCAACGCTTTGATTGGCTGGACTGAGTATTTCTACTTTTCTGCGTAAATGATCTAAATCAACAGCCAGGTTATTGAGAATATGAATGGCTTTACCGTTTCCATCTCTCAAAATGCCCAGCATTAGATGCTCAGTACCAATAAAGTCGTGGCCCAAACGCAAGGCTTCCTCTTTACTGTAGGTAATAACATCTTTTACTCTTGGTGAAAAATTATCATCCATAATATATAATTGTAATGTATTGTAAATTTAGTGAATTACTGTGTGAAAAACAAAAACCGTACCCTTCGGAATCTCATGACAGCTAATAGACAAAAAAAATAGCAATTATAGCGTTAAAAAACGCTTAATTTATTAACTGAAATTGAAAATAAAGTTGTTAATAAATCATTGAAATAAGTGTATGAAGATAGTTATAAAAATTTCAAAAAACCGTATCTTGGCACGCTTTGAAATTAATATAATTATTTAATATAACAACTTATGTCTGAAGGAGAAAAGTTAATTCCTATTAACATAGAGGATGAAATGAAATCAGCTTACATCGATTATTCGATGTCAGTAATTGTATCAAGAGCACTTCCGGATGTTAGAGATGGCTTGAAACCGGTGCATCGAAGAGTTCTTTATGGAATGTATGATTTAGGAGTAACTTCAAGATCTGCACACAAAAAATCAGCGAGAATCGTAGGAGAGGTTTTGGGTAAGTATCACCCACATGGTGACACCTCTGTTTATGACGCTATGGTGCGTATGGCTCAAGAGTGGAGTATGCGTTATTTATTAGTAGATGGCCAAGGTAACTTTGGTTCTGTCGATGGTGACAGTCCGGCAGCAATGCGTTATACTGAGGCAAGAATGCGTAAAATTTCGGAAGATATTATGGCAGATATCGAAAAAGAAACAGTTGATTTTCAACTCAACTTTGACGATACTTTATATGAGCCAAAAGTAATGCCAACCAGAGTTCCTACTTTGTTAGTAAATGGAGCAACAGGTATTGCAGTTGGTATGGCTACTAATATGCCACCACACAATTTAACAGAAGTTATCAACGGTACATTAGCGTATCTGGATAATAATGATATTGAAATAGACGAATTAATGACACATATTAAAGCTCCTGATTTTCCAACAGGAGGTGTAATATATGGTTATGAAGGCGTTCGTGAAGCTTTTAAAACCGGTAGAGGACGTATTGTAATGCGTGCTAAAGTTGGTTTCGAAGAAGTAGACGGAAGAGAATGTATTATCGTTACAGAGATTCCATACCAGGTTAACAAAGCCGAAATGATCAAACGTACGGCTGATTTGGTTAACGATAAAAAAATCGAAGGTATTGCCAATATCCGTGACGAATCAGATAGAAACGGTATGCGTATCGTGTATATCCTGAAACGCGATGCTACACCAAACGTAGTTTTAAATACCTTATATAAATACACTTCATTACAATCTTCATTCAGTGTAAACAATATTGCATTAGTAAAAGGTCGCCCACAAATGTTGAATCTGAAAGATATGATTCACTATTTTATTGAGCACCGTCACGATGTAGTAGTGCGCAGAACTCGTTTTGAATTGCGTAAAGCAGAAGAAAGAGCACATATTTTAGAAGGATTAATTATTGCTTCTGATAATATCGATGAAGTGATCGCGATCATCAGAGGTTCGAAAAATACGGAAGAAGCACGTGATAAATTAATTGAAAGATTCAATTTGTCAGACATTCAGGCTCGTGCCATCGTAGAAATGCGTTTGCGTCAGTTAACAGGTCTGGAACAAGATAAGTTAAGAGCAGAGTTTGAAGAATTGATGAAATTAATAGAGCATTTGAAGGCTTTATTAGCAGATGTAGCTCTTAGAACGAACTTAATTAAAGAAGAACTGGAAGAAATTCGTGAGAAATATGGCGATGCCCGTCGTTCTCTAATCGAATATTCAGGTGGTGATGTAAGTATTGAAGATTTAATTGCCGATGAGAATGTGGTTATTACCATTTCGCACGCCGGTTATATCAAACGTACGAACCTTACAGAGTACAAAACACAAAACAGAGGTGGCGTTGGACAAAAAAGCGCAGGAACAAGAGATCAGGATTTCCTTGAGCATATGTTCGTTGCAACCAACCACCAATATATGATGTTCTTTACGCAAAAAGGAAAATGTTTCTGGATGCGTGTTTACGAAATTCCGGAAGGAAGTAAAACCGCAAAAGGTAGAGCAATTCAGAACTTGGTGAACATTGAAAGCGATGATAAAGTAAAAGCTTTCATCTGTACACAAGATTTAAAAGACAAAGAGTATATCAACAGTCATAACCTTGTAATGGTAACCAAACAAGGACAGGTTAAGAAAACATCTTTAGAGAAATATTCTAAGCCTAGAGTAAATGGTGTTGCTGCAATTACAATTAAAGAAGGGGATGAATTACTGGAAGCGAAATTAACAAACGGAGAAAGTCAAATTATCCTGGCTGTGAAATCCGGTAAATTAGTTCGTTTTGAGGAAACTAAAACCCGTCCGATGGGAAGAACAGCTTCCGGAGTTCGCGGAATTACCCTAAAAGACGATACCGATGAAGTAATTGGTATGGTTACTGTTGATAAAGACAACGTTAACGATTCACAAATCTTAGTAGTAACCGAGAACGGATACGGTAAACGTACTAAACTGGTTGATGACGATGGTGAAGATGTGTACAGAATTACGAACCGTGGAGGAAAAGGAGTTAAGACACTTAATATCACGGAGAAAACAGGGAAATTAATTTCGATTAATGCGGTAACCGATGCGGATGATTTGATGATTATCAACAAATCTGGATTAACAATCAGAATGGCAATTGAAGATTTACGTGTAATGGGTCGTGCAACGCAAGGAGTTCGATTGATTAACTTAAAAGGAAAAGATTCAATCGCCGCTGTTACAAAAGTAATGAAAGACGATGTAGCAGAAGTTGTAGTTGACGAAGATGGTAATGTTATCGAATCAGCTATAGAAAGAGTGAAGCCGGATTTAGAAGTTCTTGAAGACGATGGTACGGCAGAAGAAGAGGACGATGACGACGATGCTGAAGAAGAAACAGAAGACGAAGAGGATTCTGAAGAAGAATCAGAAGAATAAGTAAACCACAAAAATAAATTAAATATACAAATTGACTATTATGAAAAGTAAATATGTAATACTTGCGTCAGCATTATTGATTTCAGTAGCTACTTTTGCTCAAAAAGATCAGATTAAAAGTGCTGAGAAAGCATTAAAAAACGGAGACGCACAAGGGGCTATCACAATACTAAAAGATGCCGAAAATTTAGTTGTTAATGCTAAAGATGTAGAACAAGCACAATACTATTTTGTAAAAGGGAACGCTTACTTGGATTTGGCTAACAAAAAAGTTGAAGAAAGTAAAAACTTATCTCTTGCAGCAGAGAGCTACAAAAAATTAATTGATATTGAAAAAGAGTCAGGAAAGTTAAAATACTCTACTCAGGCTGCTACTTCAATTACTCAAATTAAAGGAAACTTGATTAACTCGGCTATTGCTGATACACAAGCGAACAAACATGCTGACGGTGCAAAGAAATTATACGAAGCTTATTTGTTAGATAAAAAAGATACAATTAACTTGTACTACGCAGCTTCAACAGCGGTAAATGCTCAAGATTATGATGCAGCTTTACCAATGTACGAAGAATTGAAAAAAGTAAATTATTCCGGAAAAGGAACTAGTTATTTGGCATTAAACAAAGCAACTAAAAACGAAGACGGTTTTAACAATGCTAACGAAAGAGATTTAGCTGTAAAATTAGGAACTCACGAAAAACCAAGAACGGAAGCAATTCCTTCTAAAAGAGGTGAGATCAACAAAAATCTTGCTTTAATCCTGGTTCAAAAAGGACGTATTGAAGATGCTAAAAAAGCCGTTGCAGATGCTAGAAAAGCAAACCCGGAAGATTCTACTTTGTTGCTTACAGAAGCCAATCTGTATTTAGAAACTAAAGATTTTGAAACGTACAAAAAATTAGTTAACGAGGCTTTACAAAAAGACCCGAACAATGCTGATCTATTGTTTAACTTAGGAGTAATTAGTAACAATGCTAAAAATCCTGCTGACGCTGAGAAATACTATTTGAAAGCGATCGAAATCAAACCGGATTATACAAACGCTTATCTTAACCTTGCAGCTTTAAAATTAGAAGCAGAGAAACCAATCATTGAAGAAATGAACAAATTGGGTACTTCTGCAAAAGATATGAAACGTTATGACGTTTTAAAAGCGCAAAGAGAGTCTGTTTTTAAAGGAGTTATTCCTTACCTTAAAAAAGCAAACGAATTAGATCCTAAAAACGAAGATGTTTCTAAAACATTATTAGGTGTTTACAAAGCATTAGAAATGACTGCTGAAGCAAAAGCTTTGAAAGCTACAATGTAAGCAGAAATGAATTAGTATAAAAAAAACCAAGGCTTGACCTTGGTTTTTTTATGCTTTAAAGTTTCGTCTAACTTACCAAAGTAGCAGTTAACGTAATTGTAGTATTTAAAAGCTTTGATATTGGACAAATTTCTTTCGCTTTAGCAGCCGTTTTTTCGAATTCTTCTGCTGAAATCGAAGGGACTTTTCCTTTTAAATCCAAATGAATCAAAGTTATGGTACCGTCTTCAAAGGTTACTGTCGCTTCTGTAGTTAAATCATCTGCGGTAAAACCTCCTTCGTTAAGTAAAAAACTTAATTGCATCGTAAAACAGCCCGAATGCGCTGCTGCAATAAGTTCTTCCGGATTCGTTCCGACTCCGTCTGCAAATCTTGTTTTAAAGGACAATTGCGCATTGTCTAATGTAGTACTTTGTGTACTGATAGTTCCTTTTCCTTCCATGCCCGTACCTTTCCAGTTGGCATTTGCTTTTCTTGTAAATTTCATATTGATACTATTTAAAGGTTTACAATCTTCTGATTCTCAAATATAATCAATATTTTAAAGAATAGTTTTATGAAATTTAATTAGAACGTTAAGTTTCTGGGAGAAATACTTGAAAACTTAATTGTGTGCACAGTTTGGATCAAATCAAAAAATTGTGGACTAATTTGTGTAAATCTTCTTCTGTTTATTTTGTTGGTGATTTTTTAGGCTTTATTTCTCGCAAAGACGCAGAGCCGCCAAGTTTTTATACTGATTTTTTAACTTCGCGACTCTGCGACTTCGCGAGATTTTTGTTTCTCTGCAACTTCTGTACTTGGTTCCAAAGTTTTCCAAGCAAAAATGCCAAACAGTTTTTCTCTTCTTTCCTCCATTTGTCAGGCTGAGCGAAGTCGAAGCCCTTTTTACCTAACCAGCCTTCGACTACGCTCAGGGTGACAATAATTCATAAAAGAACGTTTAATTGGTATCTATAAAGCGTTTTTAACGAGACAAACATAGGGGCTCAAAGCTCTTTATGTTGATCTTGCTTTGCGAACTTTGCGTAAATCTTTGCGAACCTTGCGGTTAAAAAAAAATAGTGCATAAAAAAAAGGTGCAATGAGAATTTCATTACACCTTTTATATTTTTAAATCAAAAGTCTTATTCCTGACCTAGATTACGTAATTGTTTTAGTTTGTCTTTCCAAACATCAAGGCTTTCTTTGTGAACAGCAATGTTTTTACGAACTTCAAGAACAATTGAATTCTCTTTCTTAGCATTTTTTGTATTGGTAAAAAACTGAATGTTGTTCTCTAATTGGAAAATTTCATTTTGAACCTCTTCAATTTTACGCATTAAGAAGATTTTTTCGTTATCCAGTTTTCTGGTGTCGTTACTTTCCGATAAAGAATCTATACGGTTAGAGAAACGCATCATTTCGGTTTCTTTTTTACTCAAACTTAATTTTTCAAAAAGAGCATCCAGGATTTTATTGAATTTCCCTTCAATATGACGTCTTGAGAAAGGGACTTTACCAAAACCTTTCCAAGTTTCAATATGTAATTTTATAGCGTCTAAATCTGTTTTATGGTCTCCGGTAAGCTGGTAAGCTCTTAAGATATCCAAGTACGCTTTTTTGTTGTCAAAAGCAGCTACTTCATCACCGTTTTCCTCTGATTTGTGCTCTTTTAATTTGTCAAAATAATGATTACAAGCGTCTTTGAAATCTTTCCAGATTTTATCAGAATATTTTTTAGGAACATGACCAATTTGTTTCCACTCTTCCTGAATTTGTTTCATGATTGGAGTAGTGGCGCCAAAATCAGTACTTTCTTGTAATTCTTTGGCTTTGGCAACAAGAGCCATTTTTTTATTTAAGTTGTCGTTTTGATCTTTTTTAATGTCCTTATAAAAAGAATTTTTAAAAGAGTTGAAATTTCTAACGGCAGTTTTAAAAGAAGCCCAAGTTTCTTCGTTTACCTCAGACGGCACTTTTCCAGCTGCAAAGAACTCATTTCTTAACGCTTCTACTTTTTGAATTTGTAGCAACCATTGCGAATGTGAGTTTACTTTTTCAGTTCCCAGAACTTCTAATTTACCAATAATCTCTTTTTTAATTTCAAGATTTTGTTGCTCATTAGCTCTTTGACTTTCAAATAAAACCTCTCTTTTATCGTGGATTTTTTTAGTCAGTTCACTGAATTTATTCCAGATAGTGTCGCGGTGTTCTTTAGAAACAGGTCCGATATCTTCTTTCCAGATTCGGTGTAGGTCCTGTAATTCTCTGAAAGATTTACTGATATCCGTTTCGTTTACCAATTCTTCAACACGAGCTATAATTTTTTGCTTTTGTTCTAAGTTGTATTTAAAATCTAAATCTCTGGCTTCACGATCTAAATGCAGATAATCATAGAAATTTTCTACATGAAAGTGATAGTTGTTCCAAACGTGATTGTATTTGTCTTTTGGAATTGGTCCTGCATTTTTCCATCTCTCTCTTAAATCATTAAAATGTTTAAGCGTGTCTTTGATGTTTTCCTGCGGGTTTATAAGTTCTTTTAGCTCCTCAACGATTGCAAGTCGATTGTCTAAATTAGATTTTAAGTTGGTTTGTAAATGTTTAAAATGAGCATTTCTCTTTTCTCTGAAAATAGAATAATATTCATCAAACTTAGATTTTAATGGAGAATGGTATTCAAATTCTTCATTAGGATCTTGTTTAGAAGCGTTGAATTCTTCTTTTTTCTCCTCTATAAGATGATTGTATTGTAATAAGAATGATTTCTTGATTTCTTCGATATGCTCTTTTACAGACATTACTTTGTCTGTATTTACAAGTTTTTTCAGTTCGTCAACAAGAGTATCTAGCGTAAAAGTATCATAATCCTGCATAGGGATTTCATGACGTTCTTTTAACGTTTCATCTTCACTTTCCTCAGCGTTCGAATTGGTGATCGCATCTAATGCCTCTTGATGATCTGCTTCCGGAGTTTCAGCCACAGTTTCTAATTCAATTTCAGTAGTTGAAACTAAATTTTCGGCTGCAGTTTCAGAATCAGATTCTTCAATCACATTGTCTTGTATAGAATCGCTAATCTCGATTTCTAGTTTTCCGTCTGCATCTTGCAGGTTATCATTCTTTTCTTCTAACATTTTAAATGTATAAGGTTTATTGGTTTAAGTAGAGCGAAAGATAGTAAAGGTGTTTCTAAATACAAAATAAATCGTTTGTTTATGCACTATTTTTCGATGAAATCCTTATTTATTGTTCTGTTTTAGGGATGTGATATTCTTTTTTTTGTTTCGTTTTCTGAAATAAATTCAAAATTAGACCCTATACCATTTTTAGAAAAATGCTATTAATTGATTATTTCGTTTTCTATTGAGGATTTTATTTTAAGAAATCTAAAATTTTGTAGTCAAAGATCTTTGTCAGAATAAGATTAGAAGACCAACCTCCAAACCATAGTTGTATGTTTTGTTTCCTCCAAAAGCCACACTCGGATGGATGTAGGCGAGGTTAGTAGGGGTAATTTTTCGGCCAAATTCTAAAAAAGCATTATTTTGAAAGCCTTCTAAAATACTATTGTACCGAAAAGCAACATCGGCAGCAATCCAGTTTTTGCCAAAAAAATGGAATAGTACATTTTCATAAGCAATGACGCTAATGTCACTTCGTTCACTGGAACCGGCAAAACTCGCCTGATATTCTAAGGATGTGATCCAAAGAAATTTTTTGCCGCTCATATATTTACCATAAAAAACGGCCGGCATGACAACCCATTTACCCGATCCGAAGCTGGGATCTGCGGCAGAATTGGCATATACTCTTGCTCTAAGGGCAATACCGTTTTGTCTCTCCATAAAAGGAATATAACTAACTCCCATACCAACATCTCCAATCCCGCTTTTATTTATTGAATTGGTATTGGCTGATATTAAAGGAAGGTCAAACCGTAAATTCCAAGCTTTGTCTCCAATCGGAACTAAAGCACGTACTTGTGTAGTATTAAAAGAACCATTGTCGGTATCTAAATACTCATTAAAAAGTAATATGGTTTTAAGAAAATAATGATAACGGGGTTCCGAAAAAGGGCTTTTGGACTCAACTGTTCCTTGAGCATTTGTAGCCGTGGCAATTAAAAAAAATAGAATAAGTAATGATTTATTCATAACTACCTGTTAACGAGTAGTCTAATGTACGAAAATTGCTTTAACATTTTATGGACGGCCGGTTTTTTATTTATTCCAGATTTTCCAGGCTTTTTCGGCTTGAAAAATAAGCATGTCATAACCATTTTTTATAACAGCACCTCGTTCTTTTGCATTTTTTAGAAATTGAGTTTCTTCCGGATTGTAAATTAAATCATAAGCGATATGCTTATTGGTGAAATACTCATACGGCAGGTCAGGGCAGGCTTCAATATTAGGGCTTGTGCCTACCGGAGTACAATTGATTATAATTTGATAATTGTCAAAAGTAGTAGCGTTGATTAAATCGTAATCAATGATGTTGTCTTTGGCTTCTCTCGAAACAAAAGTATAAAGAATATCAAGCTCATCAAGAGCAAAAGCAACCCCTTTTGAGGCACCACCGGTACCTAAAATGAGTGCTTTTTTGTGATGGGGTTCTAATAGTGGTTTTAATGATTTTTTAAAACCATAGTAGTCCGTATTGTATCCTTTTAATTTGCCGCTTTTGGTAAATTTTATGGTATTAACAGCGCCTATTAAAGCCGCTTTTTTTGAAAGTTTATCTAAAAAGGGAATGACTTGCTCTTTGTACGGAATCGTAACATTTAATCCTTTTAAATCCGGATTGTTTTTAACTAATCCGGTGAAGTGATTGATTTCTGAAATGTCAAAATTTTCGTAGCTGTTGCCGGTAAAAACTTCATTGCTAAATTTTTCAGTAAAATATCCTTTCGAAAAAGAGTAGCTAATGTTACGGCCCAGTAAGCCAAAACGTCTTTTTAAAGTGTCAATCATTATTGCTTTCTGTGTTTTTCAATATAATTTTTAACCATTTTTTTGGTCCAGACTACCGGAAACAAATCTTCGATTAAGATGTAATTGTCAAAGTTTAAACGTAATCCGTTGCTTAAATGAAATTTAGCTTTTGTATTGTCCTGAATCATAAAATACAATCCCGCAAGACGATATTCAACTTCATTTTCTTCAGGGAAGTATTCCGATGCCTGTAATAAGGTTTGAATGGCGCTTTCAAATTCACCTAAAAACTGAAGAATATCAACCCAGAATAACCAGGTTTCTAAGGCGTAATCACCAAATTCTACTGCTTTTCTATACCCAAACTCAGCCTCTTCAAAGAAGTTCATTTGTTTGTTTATCGTTGCATAACGTTTCCAGTACAAACGATTTTGATTGTCGATAGCCAATGCTTTATTGACAAAGAATAAGGCTTTCTGGAAGTTTTTTTGACGAACATAAAAATCAGTAATCGCAATCCATCCTTTGTCTAAAAGCGGATCTTCATGTACGGTCTGATTGTAATATTGTAATGCTTTGGCTGAATTGCCCAGTTTTTCATGACATTTTCCGATACGCAACAAAGCATACGAGGTAGCATCGTCTAATTCGATGGTACGGTTGTAGCTTTCGATGGCTTTGCTGTAGTCTTTCAGGCGTTCGTAAGCTTTTGCTTTTTCCATAAAGGCACCTAAGAACTCATCATCTATGATGGTTGCATAATCAAAGGCACGAATGGCATTTTCATATTCTTTAACACCATAGTGCAAGCGACCCAACTGATGCCAGGCAATCTCACTGTACGGGTTTTTGTTGATATAATCGTTCAGATATACAATGGCATCCTGATTTTGATCTAAAAATTCAAAACAATACACCACATTGTATAAAGCAGACTGATCTTCCAAATCTTCTTCAAGACATTTGATAAAACTGTCTTTTGCCATCTCAAGGTTATCCATAAACAGATATTCCATTCCGATTAAGTTGTACACGTCAGCGTAATCGTCTGTATATTGCAGTGCAATTTTAAGCAATTCTACCGCTTTTTCGTGTTGGTCTCTCTTAGAACAAATATTGGCTTTCTGGATGTAAATTTCCTCGTTGTTAGGTTCAATTGCATACAACTCATTCAAAAGCTTTTCAGCGATGTCGAGTTTGTCGTCGTAAACCAGCATTTCTACTTGTACTAGTTTTAAGCCCGTAGATTTTGGGTGCTGATCTAATGCGAGTTTTAAGGCTTTTTTTGCTAAATTAGCCTTACCTATGTCTAAATAATGAAGAATAATTTCTTCAAATTCTTCAGAATCAAAAAAGAGTACTTTGTTAGTTTTTAACATCGACTCAAATTTGGATAGGGATAGGTTATAATCTTCTTCTTCGTTGCTTAATTGCATACTTTGTTTATTTGAAATTAGCCTGTTATAAAATTAGGCAACCATATTTTGTTGTGAGGAAAGGGGATTAATTGTTTTGAACAATTTAATTAACAATATGGACAGAATTCGTGTTCTGTTTTTTTAGGTGGTATTCTTTTTTCTTGTAAAAGAATACAGCATTATTATTCTAAAATTTAATACTAATCCGGCGTATTTACCCCTGATTAATTTTCTTGTTCCTTTTTCATTATTTCATCCATAACATTCAAGATAATGGCACAACCCTCTTTTATTTCCTCTTCAGAAATCGTTAATGGTGGTGTTATTCGTATCGCGCATCCTTCAAACAGCAACCAGAATAAAATGAGCCCTTTGTCCTGACAATTCAAAATAACTTCGTTGGTTATTTCCGCAGTTTCAGTCATGGCGGCAAGCATCAATCCTTTTCCTCTAACTTCCTTTATCAAAGGATGTACCAAAAGCGATCTGAAGAGTTTTTCTTTTTCTAACGCCTCTTGCATGAGGTTTGTTTCAGTTAATTCCTGCAAAGTTGCCAGACAGGCTGACGCAATGACAGGATGGCCTCCAAAGGTGGTGATGTGTCCTAATTTCGGATTTTCCGTTAAAAGATCCATTTTTTCTGCCGATGCCGTGAAAGCACCTACAGGCATTCCGCCACCCATTCCTTTACCCATAACCACAATATCCGGAACGACATCGTAGTTTTGAAAACCAAACAGTTTTCCGGTTCTTCCAAATCCGGGTTGGATTTCATCCACAATCATCATGGCTCCAACTTCATCACAGCGCTTGCGTACTTTTTGAAGGAAATTATCATGGGGTTGGATGAATCCTGCACCTCCTTGAATAGTTTCTAAAAGAATAGCAGCCGTTCGCGTGGTTATTTTTTGTAAATCTTCTTCGTTATTGAATGTTATAAAATCAACATCAGGCAACAGCGGACGAAAAGCTTGTTTGCGTTCCTCAAAACCCATAACACTCATCGAACCCATCGTGTTACCATGATACGCATTATGACACGATATAAGCTGACTGCGACCTGTTGTTCTTTTAGCCAATTTAAGCGCTCCTTCAATCGCTTCTGTGCCTGAATTGACCAAATAAGTTTTGTTCAGGGATTCGGGAAGGAGTGAAGCTAATAATTTGCAATATTCTACCGCCGGGCTTTGCGAATATTCACCATAAACCATCACATGCGAATATTTGTCTAACTGGTCTTTTATAGCCTGATTGACTCTCGGATGCTGATGACCAAGCGTGCAGGCAGAAACTCCGGCCACAAAGTCTAAATATTTTTTATTGTTGGTATCGTATATGTAGGAACCAATGGCATGCGAAACCTCCATTCCTAAAGGATAAGGGGATGTTTGTGCCTGGTATTTTATAAAATCGGGATTCATTTCTTTTTTAGGTGCTAAGGTGCTGAGATTCTGAGTTGCTGAGATTTTGGGTTTTTTGTTTCAGGTTTCAAGTTTCAGGTTTCAAGTTTCAGGTTTCAGGTTGCTGGAAACTGCGACTGCGACTGAAAACCGCGACTGAAAACTATTTTTCAGCTTTTACCTTCTCCTTACTCTTTTGTTTAACAGTTGGCTTCTTTTTATCGTAATCTAATGTCTCTTTCATGATTTTCATGGGAACATTTTCTTTTGCATCATCTTGTTTTCCTTCTTTGACTAATTTATCGTTGAGTTCATTCTCTTCGGGGGTAAAAATATCGTCTTTAGATTTTATTCGTTCATCGCCTCGCCAGACTAGACCTCGCAGTTTTCGGGCATTTTCGGGCAGATCAGCTTCGGGGTAGATATCGCCATCTACTTTGTTGAAAAAAGTGATGGTTTCAAGCGCATTGTTTTCCAAAATCATATTGATTTTACTACTCACGTTTTTGTTGATACCAATAAGTTCATGGGCATCATTCCGCATATAATAAATTACTTCCGTGTTTTTTACGACATCGACATCATGTAGTTTTCCATCCCGGAATTTACCAAATAAATTGATACCCTTAACCTGATTATAACCCGTTCCGAGGGTATCCCGCGAGACCATAAAGGTATTGTTGAGTACTTTTAAAGAATCGATTTTTCGAGTTGTATTATTTCCGATAAGGTGCATGATATCTCCTGTAATCTGGCTTTCACCATTCCAAAGAATCGGATTTCCGATTAGTTTTGTTAACGCACTTTTAGAGTTGGAATGAATCGAATCGCATTTTCCGCTCATATCGGTTTTGTAAAAACGTGCATTGTTATAAGCCCTAAGGATTCGTTCGCCTTCTTTACCGGTAACCATCAGTTTTTTTCCGTGAATATAAACGGAATCATTGTCTACAAAGTTAACCGCAACGGCTCTTTTAGTAACAAACATCGAATCTTTAAGTTTAAAGACTTCTGCATAATGTCCTTTTACGATTCCGCGATTGATAGAATCCGTAATTTTTACATTCCGCGTTGCCGAAGCAAATTCAGTATTCCGATTATAAAATAAACTATCGCCCTCTATGCGCCGATCATCATATTTTATATAGGATTTTCGCAGTAAATGCGCCAGATTTTTCTTGGTGTCATAAAAACCATTTTCTGTATAGATATAATTGGTTTTACTGGTAATTGTTGACGGACCAAATAAATAACTGTGTCCTGAATTACTGTAATAATCCAGGTGATTTGATTTGATTACATATTTCGGGTTGGTAAGCGTAACGGCCGTTAAAAACTTAAACTTTTTCTCCGTCACATAATACCTGCCTGATTTACTAACCAAAGTATTGTCTTTGTTGATGATAGTTCCTTTTGTGTTATAAAAAACTTCCTGTACATTTCGGTCAAAATTGATCGTATCCGTTTGCAAAGTGGCATCCGGTGAAGTCATTACAGCATTTCCGGTTGCAAAAGCTTTTTTCATATTACCATTGTACTCGGCATATTTACTGTTTAGAAATAAGGTGTCACCCTGTACTAATTGTACATTTCCGAAAGCTTTCAGATAGTTTTCTTTTTGAAAAAAGTATGCTTTGTTGCAGGTTAATACTACACCATCATGATTGACCTTTACATTTCCGGTTAACAAAAGAGCGTCTGGCATTAATACCTGATCGACATCAGAAAAATCAGCATTCTCGACAATGATTTTTTTGGGTGTTTGTGCAAAGATGCTTTGAACACTTAAAAGAAGCAAACAATAAGATATGAAAAGGAGTGATTTCTTCAATGGTTTAAATTTTTGTCAAATTTATGAAAAAGGTTACAACCTTTAAGGATATTAGGATTAATTTATAATTCATAAATTTCATTATAGGTTAAGCGAATTTTAAAAGTTTAAATTATGAACAAAAACCGCTACTCTCTCGTTGTAGTTTGTCTTTTTGAATTGGAAACAGTATAAATTGATTTAAGTTTTCTTCGGATTTTAAAAATTAGTTTAAATTTAATAAATGGTTTCTAAATTATCGATTTAATCTCTCGGTTTAGAAAAGAATCAGTTTATAAAATCAATATGATAAGTAAAAGAATTTTTGTTGCAGGAATGGCTGTAACGATACTGTTTTCGGCATGTAAAACAAAAGATTTGAAAATGAACAGAGACAAAGAGGAAGTTGCTGCAGCTAAGAAAATTGTCGTGTATCAGGTTTTTACACGTTTATTCGGAAATAAAAACACCACCAATAAACCATGGGGCACCATTGAAGAAAATGGGGTTGGAAAGTTTGATGATTTTACAGATAAAGCATTGCATGAAATTAAAGATTTAGGGGTGACTTATGTTTGGTATACCGGAGTTCCACATCATGCTTTGGTTCGTGATTATACAGCCTATGGAATTTCAAACGATGATCCGGAAGTGGTAAAAGGAAGAGCAGGTTCTCCTTATGCAGTAAAAGATTATTACAATGTAAACCCTGATTTAGCGGTGAATCCTGCGAATCGTTTACAGGAATTCGAAACTTTGATTGCGCGAACCCATAAAGCGGGTTTGAAAGTCATTATTGATATAGTACCCAATCATATTGCCAGAAAGTATGAAGGAAAAAGCAATCCGGAGGGTGTTCGGGATTTTGGCGCTGATGATAACGTAACGGTTGAATACAGTAAAAACAATAACTTCTATTATATTCCGAATCAACATTTTCAGATTCCTGACGGCGATATTCCGCTTAATGGAGAAAAAAGCCCTCTCGTTGATGGTGTTTTTGATGAAAACCCGGCAAAATGGACGGGTAATGGCTCCCGTAAAATAAAACCGGATCAAAACGATTGGTACGAAACCGTAAAAGTAAATTATGGTATTCGCCCAGATGGTTCAAAGGATTTTCCGGAACTTCCGGCTGGTTTTGATCAAAAAAACTATCAGGAGCATTTTACCTTTTGGCAGGATAAAGACGTGCCGGATTCCTGGAAGAAATTTAAATCGATTGCCTTGTATTGGACGGCTAAAGGGGTTGATGGTTTTCGTTATGATATGGCCGAAATGGTTCCGTATGAATTTTGGAGTTATATGAATTCGGCAATCAAAATGAAAAACCCAAAAGCCTTTTTATTGGCTGAAGTTTATAATCCGAATGAATACCGCAATTATATCCGTTTGGGGAAAATGGACTATTTGTATGATAAAGTAGAAACGTATGATAAGCTAAAAGATATTATTCGTGGAAAATCTTCAACAGATGGTTTGTCTGAAATTCAAACCAGAATGACGGATATCGAACATCATATGTTGCATTTTTTAGACAATCATGATGAACAGCGCTTGGCAAGTCCTGAATTTGCAGGAACTCCGGAAAGAGGTAAATCATTGATGGTTGTTTCTACTACAATCAGCACATCGCCAACCATGGTGTATTTTGGACAGGAAGTAGGAGAGGCCGGAAATGAAAACGCCGGTTTCGGCACCCGTTCGCGAACTTCAATTTTTGATTATATCGGCGTTCCAAATCATCAGCGTTGGATGAATGAGGGAAAATTTGACGGCGGGCAACTTTCAGAGTCGGAGAAGAATCTTCGTGATTTTTATAAACGTTTATTAAATTTTTCGATTAACAGTCCGGCTTTGATGGGAAGTTTTCAGGAAATTCATTCTGTAAATCATCAGAATACAGGTTATACCGATTTGATTTATTCCTATGTACGTTGGTCCGAAAACCAGAAGTTGATTGTTGTGGCTAATTTTTCTTCGGAAAAGACAAGCGAATTCGAATTAAAAGTTCCTTCTGATGTTATTTCTAAATGGAAATTAAAGGAGGGTTCTTACGTGCTTTTGGATCAGTTGTATTTGCAGAATAAAATCTATTTTACAGTAAAGAATGGTGAAGGGGTGGCACGAGTTAAAATTGGGCCTTCTGAGTCGTTTATTTATGAAGTGAAGTAGCTTTTTTTAACCGCAAGGGTCGCAAGGGGTTTACGCTAGGTTCGCTATGATTTTTTTCTTAGACTTTATAAAAAAGATATAATATTACTTAGTGCATTTTGCCGTAAAGCTATTGAAGCTTTAAAAAAAAACAGTTTTGGTTTTCGGTTTAGAGTTGAAAATAGATTCATTTACAATTTGATATTTTTTTATCACGCAGATTTGGCAGATTTTTTTTGTTGCCGCGCAAAGTTAAAATAGCTACTGTTGTTTTGTTAGCAGTAAATAAATCAGCCTAATCTGCAAAATCTGCGTGCTAAAAAAAAAATACAAAGCTATAAGTAAAACTTGCGTCCTTTGCGCAAACCTTTTGCGACCCTTGCGGTTAAACTTTCTAGCCTTAAAAGTTATAAGGATAAAAAAAACAGGCTGTCTCTTAATGTAGAAACAACCTGTTTTTTATGTTTTATACTTTTCTGACTTTCTTTAAAGCCTCAATATAATTTTCGTTTACTTTTTCCCAATTTATGTGTTGATAAAAAGCATCAATATAGGTTCCTTTTCGGTTTTGATAATCGAGATAATAAGCATGTTCCCAAAGATCAATTCCCATAATGGGTGTTCCGGGAATCAGAGCATTTTTCATTAGGGGATTGTCCTGATTATCGGTCGTTGTGACCTGTAATTTCCCTAATTTGTCCACTACCAACCAAACCCAGCCCGAACCAAATTGTTTTGTTGCCTGACTTTTAAATTGATGTGTAAGATTATTAAACGAACCAAATTCTTTATTAATTGAACCTGCAAGCGTATCTTTTGGAGTTTGCTCTTTTGGTGTTAGAATATTAAAATAAAGCGTGTGATTGTAATACCCACCAGCATTTTGACGAAGTTTGGCATTGTTGAGATCTAATTTTTTCAGTATATCTTCAATCGTCATATTCTCATATTCGGTAGAAACAATTTCTTTATTTAAAGTATTCGTATACGATAAATAGTGTTTTGAATAATGTGTTTCTAAGGTAAGTGATCGTATGGCAGGGGCTAAACCGTCATAAGGAAAAGAAAGTTTGGTTAAAGCAAAAGAACCTGCTTCAGCTTTTACATCATCGGGTGTTCCGATGAGTATTTTTTCTTCTTTTGTTGGTAAAGGAACTTCTACAACTTCGGTTAGCTTATTGTCCTGACAAGAAAATAATGCTAAGAATGAAGTTAAAATACTGAAACGAACAATGTTTTTCTTCATAATAAAAATTATTTTGCTGTTAGTGAATTAATGATTTCGATATAATTTTCTTTAGCCTCATCTCTTGATAAATGGCTTATTTGCATCCATGCATTTGTTTTGAAAGCGTCTCTTAAATCAAAATTTTCAGATTGATTGTAAACGGCTGTTCCAAAAGTGGCTTGTTTGTAATAGGCATATAGCCTTAGTTGCACATCTTGCGGCAACGCGGCTTGTGTCATTTTTAATGCATTTTCTACAGCCTCAGAGAAACGTGTATCTAAATCTTTTATCGTCATTTAAGCTTTTGTAGCAATAATGGTTTTTCCTCCAATTGCTTTTTGGTTTAATTCCACATTAATTGGAGTACCTAAAGGTAAAAATAAATCTACTCTCGAACCAAATTTAATAAAACCTGCATCAGTTCCCTGAATAACCTGCATTCCTTCTTCGGCATAATTCACAATTCGACGTGCCAAAGCACCTGCAATTTGTCTGTATAATACCTGTCCGAAAGTATCATTTTCGATGACAACGGTTGTTCTTTCGTTTTCTTCACTTGCTTTTGGATGCCATGCAACTAAAAACTTTCCAGGGTGGTATTTACTGAATTTGATAATACCGTTCATTGCGTAGCGCGTAACGTGCACGTTTATTGGTGACATAAAAATAGAAACTTGAAGACGTTTGTCTTTAAAGAATTCACCTTCGTAAACTTCTTCAATTACCACAACTTTTCCATCAACTGGAGCAAGAATGTGATCACTGTTTAAAACGGCGATTCTTTTTGGGTTTCTAAAAAATTGCAGAATAATAATCAAAATTAACAAAGCTGCTATTTGAACAAGCATTCTTAGCCAATTGATATCGATAAATTTTTCAGCAATTAAAAGTACGGCAACAGTAAAAACTGTACCTAATAAGATTGATGGGGCTCCTTCTTTATGAAACATAATATAAAATTTGGTAAAATAAAAATATAAATGGTGCAACAAATATAACACTATCCAGGCGATCTAAGATGCCTCCGTGTCCCGGCATTATCGAACCGCTGTCTTTTACACCGGCGATTCTCTTAAATTTAGACTCGATCAAATCACCGATCGTTCCAAAAACACTTACTATTAAAGCAATAATCGTCCATATTAAAATGGATTTATTACTAAAAGCCGGACTAGGCTGAATGTAAAGTTTTGAAATTAAAAAACCGGCAAAAGCTGCAAATACAACACCTCCCAGGAATCCTTCTATGGTCTTTTTTGGAGAAACACGCTCAAAAAGTTTGTGTTTTCCCATCGATTTTCCAACCAGATAAGCAAAAGTATCATTGGTCCAGATCAGAACGAATAGTCCAATAATAATTTTCGGATTGTAATCGTTGGTTCCAAAAGAAATTTTGACAATAAAAAGAAAGGGTAGTGTAATATATCCCAGTAGGTAGAGATATTTTGAGGAAATGCTTACTTTTTGAACAGAGTCATAAAATAAGAATATAATACATTTAACTGATATCACTACTGTAACGGCAAGAAGTATCAGATTTAATTGTTGAATGTTGGTTTCTAAATCGAGGTTTGTTTGAAACAATTCATCCAGATAAGCAGTTGTCTGTTTGTTGTAATGACTTAAGAGTACAATAACAGCATATAACAAAACTCCGAATAGAATGGCGAAGATTTTATTAAGGCTTACCAAGTTGCAAAACTCGTAAATTGTAATGATCAGGAAAATACCAAAAAGGATAATAAAGCTTTCAGTAGAAAACAAGATCGAACTTAATAGTAAAGCAATATAAACAGCACCGGAAATGGCTCGCTTGAGTGTTTCGTTCATCTTAAAGATCCTCTAAGAGCAATAAATATAGATTTTTGGCAACACTTCCGTATTGTGTAAAATCTTCTTCTTTTGCTTTTTCGAAATATTTTATTGTGGTAATATTAGTTGGATAATCCCTTTCGTATTTATGTTTAATAGCACTTAGACCATCGCTTTTTATAGCCAGGATCTGACTTGTGGTTGCTATTATGACAATGTTAGCAGGTAATTCGTTTGGTTTGTCTTGTCTGATTTGTTTGGATGAAAATAAGATTGAACCTTCATCTGCAATAAGGTTTTCACAAGAGGCAAGTAAAAATTTAGGATTTCTTGGCGAGATATAAAGTAGTTTATTCTCTTCTAACAGGCTAAATAACCCCGGTTCGTAACATAAAACTTCGTTTTCGAACCAGTCGTTTTCTTCGAGGATATTTTCAAACTGTTCGGCAACTTCTTGTTTGTTTTCACAATACAAAAATTTACCGCCATTCTTCTTAAAATTAAAAATGAACCTCTCGTCAATTGACAAATGACTATCAGGACTTGCCGCACTTCCTCCATATTCGCTTTCATGTTCTTCATCAGAAGCGGAGTCACCGGAACCAAATATTTTTTTGAAAAAATTCATTTTATATGAAATACTTTACATGTTAATTGAAAACGTTCAAAGATAAAAAAATCTTAATTCAAAAGGCTATTTTGAATTAAGATTTTAAAAAATATTAAATATTTCTGTATAATTTACGAAACTACTTCTTCAAGATTTTTGTCAAAAGTACGTTTTCCGAAAATTGTTTCTAAGTCATCTTTGAAAATAACTTCTTTTTCAATTAAGATATCAGCAAGCTGATTTAATTTGTCTTTGTTTTCTTCCAGAATTTGAATGGCTCTTTTGTATTGACCTTCAATTAATTCTGAAATTTCAGCATCGATAATCTTTGCTGTCTCGTCAGAATAAGGTTTCGAGAAGTTGTATTCGCTTTGTCCGCTTGAGTCATAATACGTAACATTTCCGATTTTATCATTCAAACCGTAAATCGTTACCATAGCACGAGCTTGGCGCGTTACTTTTTCCAAGTCACTTAATGCTCCGGTTGAAATTCTGTCAAAAGTTACTTTTTCAGCAGCTCTTCCACCCATAGTAGCACACATTTCGTCTAACATTTGATCTGTTCTAACGATTTGTCTTTCTTCCGGAAGGTACCAGGCAGCTCCTAAACTTTGTCCACGTGGCACAATAGTTACTTTAATAAGTGGTGCAGCATGTTCTAACATCCAGCTTACCGTTGCATGACCCGCTTCGTGAATCGCAATTGCTCTTTTCTCTTCTGGAGTAATGATTTTGTTTTTCTTTTCAAGACCTCCGATGATTCTGTCAACAGCATCAAGGAAATCTTGTTTGTCAACTGCAGTTTTGTTGTTACGCGCCGCAATCAAAGCAGCTTCGTTACAAACATTTGCAATATCAGCACCTGAGAAACCAGGAGTTTGTTTGGCTAAGAAATCTAAATCAAGACCTTCTACTTTTTTGATAGGAGCTAAGTGTACTGCAAAGATTTCAGCTCTTTCGCGAATGTCCGGTAAGTCAACAAAAATTTGTCTGTCAAAACGACCAGCACGCATTAAAGCTTTATCAAGAACATCAGCTCTGTTGGTTGCAGCCAAAACGATTACGTTAGAGTTTGTACCAAAACCATCCATTTCTGTTAGTAATTGGTTCAAAGTATTTTCTCTTTCGTCATTTCCGCCTGACATATTGCTTTTACCTCTTGCTCTACCAACTGCATCAATTTCATCGATGAAGATAATAGCAGGAGATTTTTCTTTTGCTTGTTTAAACAAATCACGTACACGTGAAGCACCAACACCAACAAACATTTCTACAAAATCAGAACCTGATAAAGAGAAGAAAGGTACTTGAGCTTCACCCGCAACTGCTTTTGCAAGTAAGGTTTTACCAGTTCCCGGAGGACCTACCAATAAGGCTCCTTTTGGAATTTTACCTCCAAGATTGGTGTATTTTTCAGGGTTTTTCAAGAATTCTACAATTTCTTGTATTTCTTCTTTTGCACCTTCTAAACCGGCAACATCTTTAAATGTTGTTTTGATATCTGTTTTTTCATCAAACAGTTTTGCTTTCGATTTTCCAATGTTGAAAATTTGTCCTCCACCGCCACCGGCACCGCCTGACATTTTACGCATAATGAAAATCCAAACACCAATAATAATGATGATAGGAAGTAAGCTGATCAGGATATCGCTCCAGTTGTTTTTTTGCAAGAAATTAAAATCTTTCAGTTTGCCTTCGCCAACTGCTTTCTCTAATTTCGTTTGAAAAATCTGGTCGTTACCAATTTCTAAAGTATAATGAGGACCTTTGTTAGGTCTTTCAAAAATATCTTTTGCTACTTTTTTATTCGCTGCATCTTTTAGTGCTGCTGTTGTAAGGTATACTTCAGCTTCCGCTTTGTTGTATACGATTACTTTTTCAATTTGTCCTTTTTCTAATAAAGTGTTGAATTTAGAAGAGGTCAATTGAGCGGGTTCGCTTAAGCTAGATCCTCCGGTTGCAAAACTTATAAATAAAAAAACCAGAAGTATTGCAGTATATATTAACCAGGGACTTATTTTAAATTTACTCGGATTTGGATTATTATCTTTAGCCATTAGAAAAAATTTTCTTTAGTATTTGTTTTCGATTGTAGTTATTTTGGCATCACCCCAAAGGCTCTCGATATTATAGTATTCACGGATGTGTCTTTGGAAAACATGTACCACGATATGAACATAGTCCATCAGAACCCATTCTGCGTTATCGGTTCCTTCTACGTGCCAAGGTTTATCTTTTAAATCTTTGGATACTGTTTTCTGAATTGAGTTTACAATGGCGTTAACTTGAGTGTTAGAGCTTCCGTTGCAAATTACAAAATAGTCACAAACAGCCGTGTCTATTTCTCTTAAGTCAAGAATATCGATATCATTCCCTTTTACTTCTTCAATTCCTTTGATTATGTTCGCTAATAGAACGTCATTATTAATAGTCTTTTTCGCCATGAATTATTTTATATGATTTTGTAAAGTTACCAATTTTTGTCATTAATTTTGAACCTTAACAAAATATTAAATTAAGTATAAATAAATTATTTAAATGAAACTAATCAAACTCGATGCCATAGATTCTACAAACGATTTTCTTAAGGCATTGGCGAGCCAGGAAGAGCTTGATAATTTTACAGTGGTAACGGCTGAAAATCAGATAAAAGGCAAGGGGCAAATGGGCTCCAAATGGCAGTCTGAATCCGGTAAAAACTTAATTATGAGTGCCTTGGTTAAGGATTTTTTGTTTGATAATGAACAGGTTTTTAATTTAAGTATAGTAGTTTCATTAGCCGTAATTGAAACTTTAAAATCGTTGGATATTTCTGATTTAAGTATAAAATGGCCAAACGACATTATGTCATACAACAAGAAGATTGGTGGCATACTAATAGAAAATACTCTCAAAAGTGATGGCAGAATCGTGTCAGTTGTTGGATTAGGACTGAATGTTAATCAAACAAATTTCGCCGAATTGCCTAATGCTTCCTCCTTATCGGTGATTTCCGGAAGAACTTTTGATAAGGATGTTTTGCCTTTTTTAATCACAGAAAAAATAGAACAGAAAATTGAGGCATGGAAAACCAATTCTGAAGTTTTCTGGGACGAATACTTTAATTCTTTGTTTAGAAAGGGTGTTCCAATGCCTTTTAAAAATCTCCAGAATCAAAACTTCATGGGAATTATTCAAGGAGTTTCTCCCGTTGGGAAAATACAAATTATGCTTGAGGATGATTCAGTGGAAGAGTTTGAGATTAAGGAGATTCAGATGCTTTATTAGGGAGGCGCTAAGGTTCTGAGGTTCTGAGTTGCTGAGTTTTTGGTTGTGAAAGGTTCAGAGGGACATTGGCTCAGAGGGAAGAACTGAAATTGAAAGATTTTAATTGTTTGATAGAAATAAATCCGCTAAATCTGCGTGCTTAAAAAAAACTCATGACTTTTATACAAGATTTAAAAGAAATATTTAAATCTGTTCAATCTGCGTGCTGACATTCTTTTTTGGTTCGATTTTTCTATTCCAGTAGATAATATAGATTGTTCCTAAGATTGACGGTGTGATCCAGGCTATTAAATTGCCAATTCCTAATCCGGCGACGATATAGGCCGTAATAGATGCGATTAAAGCTCCAATCATCTTTCCGATATGTTTTGAAAGCCAGTTTCTATTGGTTTCCGAAAAATTTTTATAGAAAATAAAATCTTTTACGGTCATGTAAAATCCAAATCCACCAAAAAAAGTAAACAGGATTCCGTTTGCAATGTTATTCAATTGACAATAAACGCCTAACGAAATCATTAGTGCTGAAAAGAACAACATCGTTCCTGAGATTATTTTGTCTAATCTATCTGCTTTTGGTTTGTGTTTAAAAGTCAAAGCTCTGTTTCCCGAAATAACAAGATAGATGGTAAACAATCCAATTAGAAATAAAAATATATTTTGATGCTTTGGCATCCAGCAAATCGGTAACGAGATAAGAGAGCTGGTGATCATGCCAATAGAGAACAGTTTCCCCATTCTTTTATGCAGTTTTCCGCCTTTTCGGACTATAATACTCCCAATTCCGGTAATTAGCCCAAGTCCTCCAAAAAAAGCATGAATGTAAATTAAAATTTTAATAGCTGGTTCCATTTTGATGTGTTTTAGTTTGATGAACCAAACTTCGATCAATAATGCGGAGCGGAATAATTTATAGTTCTGAGTTGTGGTTTTTTGAGGATGAATTGGGTTTTTTAAGGTTCTGAGGTGCTGAGATGCTGAGTTGCTAAGTTTTTAGGGAGAGGGGAGGCTGGTAGGTTTAAAGACTCAAAAGAGCAAAGGTTCAGATGGGAAGAGCTTAAATTGGGGATTTTAATTTTGTTATAGATGTAAATCCGCTAAATCTGTAAAATCTGCGTGCATAAAAAAAAGACTTCATGACGTTGTAATTTTACAAGCAAGACAAAACGAAAATCTGCCAAATCTGCGAGCGAAAACAAGACAATAAAAAAGTCCGATCGTAAAATCGGACTTTTAAATTATGTGGGCTAATTTACAATTAAAGCTTTGTCATATTAGTAGCCAAAGTTTCAATGAATTTGCTAATTGGTCCTTTGATCATCATGGCCATCATTGCATTAAATTCACCTTCGAATTGCAATTGTACAGCACTTTCTGAGTCAGAAATACTATCAATGTTAGAAACCAATGTAAACGGAAGTTTATCACTGGCAGCGCCCAAGACAATCTTGTTTGGAGCTGTTTTTTCTTTCATTTTTAGTTTTATTTCCGGCATCCCTTTTAATCCAAAAATAAAAGCATCTTCGCCAATTACTTCAAATTTAGCAATGTTATCCGGCATTAATTTTTCAAAATTCCTAACATCAGTCAATAAATCAAATAGATCTTGCGCTGATTTCTGAACAGTAACTTTTGGACTTTCTAAGTTCATATTTTATTTTTTATTTAAGCTAAGTTGGTTGTTTAACCGCAAAGTTCGCAAGTTTTGTTCTATTGTAAAACGTTATAAACGCAAAGTTCGCAAAGGTTTTATGTTTAAGTTGTAGAATCAAGACCAAGAATCTAAAATCTGCAATCTAAAATCTACAATTACTCTTGTCTCCAAGTTGACGGACTCACATTCCATTCTTTTAATGCAGCCATATCATCCTCAGAGATGTATTGTTTTTGTACCGCTAAATCCAATAAGTTCTCGTAATTACTTAGTGTGTACAAATCGATATTAGCATTTTTAAAGTTTTCTTCGGCGACATTAAAGCCATAAGTAAAGGCTGCTGCCATTCCTTTAATGATAGCACCTTCATTGCGTAAAGCTTCAACAGCCATAAGACTACTGTTTCCGGTACTGATTAAATCTTCTACGACAACTACACTCTGACCTTTTTGCAGGAAGCCCTCTACTTGATTCTGTCTTCCGTGTTTTTTTGCTTCCGGACGGACATATACGAAAGGTAATCCAAGGCTTTCGGCCACTAAAATACCAATTCCTATTGCCCCGGTTGCAACACCGGCAATGACATCTGGTTTCCCAAATTGTTTTTCTATATTTTTCGCAAACTCATCACGAATGAAATTTCGGATGGCTGGAAATGAAAGAATTAACCTATTATCGCAGTAAATAGGTGACTTCCATCCAGAAGCCCATGTAAAAGGATTTTCTGGATTCAATTTAATTGCATTTATTTGCAAAAGCAATTCGGCTGTTTTTTCGGCTGTATCTTTATTAAAAATCATAGTACAAATGTATAAAGTTTTTGTGAACGACAAACCACTTTTTTTGACAAATGAAATCTCAAGAGAGACCAATTTTCAATTATTTCTGTTAGAGAGCATTGATATTGAACAGCTTATTGTCAAAATTTTTCAGAATAAAATTCAAAAAGCGTATTTGTACCATCCTGATGAAAAGGAGATATTGAAGACGCTGAAGGCTAAAATTCCTGTAAACAAAGCCGGCGGAGGACTAGTTTACAATAAAAAAGGGGAAGTTTTATTTATTTTCAGAAACGGAAAGTGGGATCTACCAAAAGGCGGAATCGAAAAAGGAGAGGAAATAGAGAACACTGCCATGCGCGAAGTCGAAGAAGAGACTGGCGTAGGAAAATTAAGAATCACGAACAAGCTTCAAAAAACCTATCACGTTTTTAAACGTAACGGAAAATACAAACTCAAAATTACGCATTGGTTTGAAATGCATTCCGATTTCGAAGGAACACCACAGGGACAACTTGAAGAAGGTATCGAAAAAGTAGCCTGGTTAAATCCCGAACAAATCAAAGAAGCCTTGAAGAATTCGTACGAAAACATCAAACTGTTATTTGAAGAAGAAATTCAGTTCCAATAACTGCTGGTGTAAATTCCAAATCTTTAAAATTCCAAATTCCAATTTTACGTTGAACTTTTAAATTCAATTGGAATTTGGAATTTTTTTAGGTTGTTTCAAGTTTCAGGTTTCAGGTTTTGTGAAAACTGTAACTGGGACTGAAAACTATTTCTTAGATTTTTAAGTCTTTTTATCGTCGCTAGCGCGAGCGTCCCGCTCGTGAGCGCAAAGAGAATCAAACTACGGTAAAGAAATGGCAACGGGCGCGAGCGGGACGCTCGCGCTAGCTAAAAAAAAGAACTAACTATTTTCGTTTCTCAAATGTCTAATATAATTATCAAGTAAACTCTGAATTTGCTGACTAGCAACAGGATTGGCAGAATGTACATTAAATTTTAGGTTTATTAAATCAAGACCGGATTCATAAACCAGCCATTTTGCGGCAGCATAACCATCTTCTGCAATTATATCATTTTCGTCTAATCCCAAATCATTATCAAAACTGATTAGTTCAGGAAGACCGTTTTCGAGTATGGTTTTTTTGAAGTCATTAAAATTTCTTACGATTACAAAATCATCGTCAGTCAAGTTTTTGTAAACCATTTTTACGGTTCTAATATCGTCAAGAAAAAGCTTATATGTCATTATTTAGGATTTGGTTTTGTTGTAATTATGATTGCGCCTCTGTCTCCTTGAGAGCCGTATATCACTGTAGCGCTTCTTTTGTTTAAAAATGAAATTTGATATAGGTCTTTTTTTTGGAGCGGTAAGAAAACGGTATCTTTTTCTATATCATATTTAATTGGTATGCCGTTAATTATAATAATGGGAGACAAACTAATTTGATTATTTTGTGCTATTTTATGAATGGAATCAGATAAATAATATTTTTTATCATCAGTGTCTTTAAGTACAAAAAATGTCTTTTTTGTACAGCCAAAAATCATAATTATTATGAGTAAAAGTAGAATTTGTTTCATGATTTTTAATTTTGATATACACTATAAAGATTGGGGAGTTTAAGTCTAGCGACCTTAGTGTAATTCCATGTGATCTTTGTGGTGAAATTAAACTTCCAAGCATCTCGTATTTTACAAATCACATCTTACAACACCCGATAAACCGGATACTGCAAATGCGCCTTCTCATAATATGCAGAATGTTTGTAAATCCATTCTAATTGTGCTTCAGGATTTTTAGCAAATGTTGTGTCGTTTTGTTTTTTCGTTTCCAGTTCTGCTTTTAATGTGGGATTCTCTTTCAATAATTTTGCGGCAGTATCTTCAAAAACATATTCAGAATAATGTTCTTTTTGTTGTAAAATAGCGTCAAAGAAATTCCAATTAAAGAACGAATCTACACCTTCCGGTTCAAAAGCTTCCAATAAATATTTGGCGCCTTTTTGATTTGTAGGCACCAGGTAATCGCCTTTCGCGAAAGCAACTTTTACGATTTTAGAAGTTATACTTGTATTTCGATGTATATAATGCCCTTCATAAGCGGATGGAGCCGTTTTGAAATCAGCGATTTTATAACTTTCAACCTCAACAATTGTGTCGTTTTTTAGTTGAGAATAAGTGATTCCGTTGTTTTTCAAAAGATCAATGATGTTCCAATAACCACGCGGAATAATATAAGCGGTTGGAATCACAACTTCTTTAACCGATTTGAATTCTTTGATGTACGGAACGTCTTTTTTGTACGGCTTGCTTCGATCATAGTACAAACGGTCTCCAGTTGTAGCTTCACTTTTTTTGTACCCCGCTTCATAGCCTAAAAAGGAGAATTTAGTGGTTTTGGTACTGTCCATTTCCCACTTCAGAGTATAGGGCTTTTTCGGTAGATATTGTGCTTCGTTTTTTGCTCTAAGCTGTTTGATTTTTGAATAATTCGCCTCCATAAAGTCGATTGTGGATTTCATGTATTCGTAGGTTACTTTTACACGGTCGGCATACTTTTTAAGCATGTGCGTTTCAACTATAAAGCATTTTAACTAGTAATTTTTTTATTTATTCATTAAGTATTGAAATTAGGGCACTTAGGATTAATAATGTGCTAAAATAAAGTTTTATAATTTTCAATAAAATATTACTTGTAGGTCAAAACTTACGGTACTGGATTTGTTTCTGCTTCAATTACTTTTTTATAGAAATCGTCACGGAACTCTACGTAACCCGTACTATTATTACTATAGTTAATTATCTCAGAGATTTGTGCTGAAATATTTCTAACTAAAATATTTATCACGTCATGGTTCGGTAATTTATCGGGAAATGAATTATAATCTAAATTTTGATATTTTGTAATCAGTACTATATTATTGCAAATTTCACCAAACATTAGTACACTAAATTTTAATGATTTATCTTCTTCGGGTGGTTGTCGTAGAATGGATTTTTTTTGCTTTTCTCCTAAATAAAGATTGGCTAAAATCATAAGTCTTGCGGCTTTATCCAAGTACATGTTAAAGTCAATTTCTTTAATTGCTTTTTCCCATTTTGCATCAAAAATCTTACGATTAATTATCTGTTTTGGTTCAGATTCAGCTCGTTCAAGTGCTAATAAATTATAGGCAAAATATAATCTAGGGTATTTCGCCACTAATATATCTAAAAGGTCACATATCTCTTCCAATTTACTAACAAGTACTTGGTGACGACCGTCGCTTGCACTTTTATTGATTGCTTTAATTGATACAAATAAGGCGACGAAAGCTGCAACAGTTGCTAGGAAAGTGAAGAAGTTTCCGTACTCGTCGAAAAAAAGCGCAAAACTTGATGATTCAGTGGCAGCTTTAGTTTTTGTTACTTCTAGTATTTTAACAATTGTATCTCTATGTACTATTACAATTGTATCATGAATGGATTTTGCCTTTTGCATTTATTTAATGTTGTTTACAATTACAATTATTTAATTGGTGAAGTAAGACCTTTACTTAGGAGGGGGTAGGTACTATAATTAATTTATAAAAATATTATAAATTAATGAGACAATTTCACAAGGAACTAAAGAAAATACAAAAAGACTTACAATATCCTGAACAGCTGGAACTCTTTGACGCTTACAAAGTCAATCCCACCCAAGAAATAAAAGACCAAATCTTCAACGCTAATATAAAGCTGGTCTTTTCAATCGTAAGCAAATATAGGGATTTTAAAGGTGTTGATGTTGAAGAGGCGCAACACTTTGGTTTTATCGGGTTGGTGTGCGCAATCAATCATTTTGACCCCGCAAAAAACATTAAGTTTTCCACCTATGCAACTAGGGTAATCACAAACGAGATAAACAACGGATTGAATTTGTTTACGGGTGTTATCCCGATACCCAAACACTTATACAAAAAAGTTAAGTCGGAGTTGATACAGGAAATTACAACCTCTGATTTAGAAAGTCTACAACTAGAAAACGAAACGCTAGAAAACGACATCGATAGCAAAATCGATAAGCAAATCTTTTGGCAAATGATAAACCAATATTGTACCGTTGACGAAATCGACATCTTAATCAAAATGTATTGTTCGGAACATGAGACAAAACTTGTCAACGTAGCTAGGTCAATCGGTCACACCAAGCAGTACACCTACAACAAACTGCAAAAAATAATCAAAAGGCTGAAAGAAAATGAAGTCTTTAAAAATAATCTACGAAATACCTAACGCCTAGGGTATTGCATTCCTATAATAAAAATATGAGTAAATACATAAAATATACAGAAGAACAAAAGCAAGAAGCAGTTACACGCATATGTGAAGAGATAAGCCTTGGTAACCCTTTAACGGAAACCCTAAATAAATACGGTGCGTTGAGCGTGCCGACGTTTCACTATTGGCTAAAGAAAAATCCTGAGTTCAAAGAAATGTACACACTTGCACAGAAGCATAGAGAACAATTTTTCTTTGATGAAATCATAAGAATTGCTTACAGCGAAGAGCCGACAACGGTTAAGAAATATCGTAACAGTGAGTTATACGAAACACTAGTAAGGGACAATGTAGAAAGCAGACGTTTAAAAATTAATTCCCTTAAGTGGTGCTTGGGTAAAATGAACCCTAACAAATACGGAGAAAAAGTAATAGTTGATAATGAGACGCAAACAGCAATAACGAGCATCAAATTTATCGACTTGAACGATGCAGCTACAGATTAAACCCCTTAAACATCAAAAAACTTTCCTGTTATCGACTGCACCACATACCGCCCTTATAGGTGGGTACGGTGCTGGTAAGTCACACGCTGGTGTAATGAAGACTATCATTAAAAAAATCCAATATAATGGGTTGAATGTAGCCTATTATCTACCAACATACGCCCTAATCAAAGACATTGCACTACCAAAGTTCAGCGAATTACTTACAGAATACGACATTCCGTTTAAAATCAACAAGCATGATAACACAATAACGACACCTTACGGTAAAATACTATTACGTAACATGTCAGACCCTAACAAAATCGTTGGTTATGAGGTCGCTTATTCAATGATTGATGAGGCTGACACGCTACCAAAGGGCAAAATGGCTGACATTTTCGTTAGAATCCTCGGACGTAACAGGCTAAAATTACCAAACGGTGAGCATAATTGCGTTGATACGGTCTCAACACCTGAGGGTTTCGGCTGGTTATACGAGTTTTTTGTTAAGCAACCCAGCACGAACAAGCTAATTATTAGGGCTAGAACCTACGACAACCCGCATTTACCTACGACATATATCGATAATCTTAGGGAATCGTACAGCGAACCACAATTTAACGCTTATATCAATGGTGAGTTTGTGAACCTGAATAGCTCTAGTGTTTACAATGCATACAATCGTAAGGTAAACGGTTCAACGGAAACGATAAGACACGAAGATATTTTATATATCGGATTGGATTTTAACATTACCAATATGAATGCGGTAATACACGTAATGCGTGACAAGGTTTTACATGCAGTCGATGAAATTTACAAAGCTTTCAACACGCAGGATATTTGCGACATTTTAAAAGCTAGGTTTCCACATCATAAAATTTACATCATTCCCGATGCGTCAGGAAACGCAAGGACAACCAGCGGAGCGAGTGATTTTACAATCTTGTTGAACAACGGTTTTAAAATCGATGCGCCAAGAAAAAACCCAAATGTGAACGAACGTGTAAACGCTATCAATTTAGCATTTCAAAACGGTACATACTATGTCAATGATACGGCTTGCCCTAACTATGCCGAGGCTTTAGAAAATCAAATCTACAAAAACGGTGTTCCTGATAAAACAGGCGGTTATGACCACATCACAGAGGCGGCAGGTTATGCAGCATTCAAAAAGCTATACGGTAAAAAATTGCAAGTACTATAAGAGTTTACTTTTTAGCATGTAACATGATATTTAAAATAAAAATTATACAAATGAAAAAACCGACAGGCTGCGCAAGTTGCAAAGGAACACCAGCGAGTGACAAAGACCACTTACAAAAGATGCTCTTAAATTATTTTCCAATTCTCGAAAATGAGTTTAGAGAACTGGCAGAAAACGAGCTAGAAAATGAAGCCGTATTTAATGAATTATTCAACGGTGAAAAAATTGATTTTGGAAAACTAAAGGCGGTTTATCACTATCAACAATTAAGCAAGATTAAAAACTAAAAAATGAAATTATCACAAGTAACCGAAAGGATATACAGAACTAAAAACGACATTCCTTTCTTGAAGCTTAAGCAATTCGGTGAGGAAATCAAAGGACAAGAAACCGACATCGAATTAATCGAAAAGAAAGTCAAAGAACATTTCAATACTAGTGACTTGTTAGGCTTTCATAAAGCACTAGAGACCAACCCAAAGAAAATAAAATTTACTTATAAGGTTGATTTGGATTTAAAGAAAGCAGCGAAGTACATCGACGCTGATACGTTCCAATTGGAAAACGATTTGGATGCTTTGCTAAGGTTGTTCGTAAGTCCTAAATATTTTTCTCAAAAGATTGACGTGCATAAAATGAAATATGCCGAATGTGAATACATTATAAATTCTTTCTTGCCAGCTTATTAGACTATAAAAACCGCCACCCGTATATCTACCACCCACCCGTAATATACCAAGGTGAAACCGAGCAGACACAAGGAACACTAGAAAGACAGGCGTTTAATAAGCATTACGGGGCGTACTTAGAAATTTTATACATGCTAACAAAGGGTGACATGACAAAGATTGACGATGTACTCGAATGGGACACCGACAGATTTTTATTTCAAGGCGAGTACTTACTAAGAAAGCGACTTGTTGAAAATCTAAAATAAAAAGAATACTAACAATTAAAACTTAATGAATGAAATATATACGCTAAATAATTGGTTGATTACAGAGTTTCAAAAGAACATCTTGGTTAACACAATTTCAACGTTACCAACTCTTCAATTAGATGTTAATACACAAAACATTTACCCACTTGTAAACTTAGATTTACAAGATACCGACATTACCGAAAGTACTATCTCAATCAACTACAGGATTACGATAGTACAACAACGTGACGTTAAGCCACAGTTGACAGATAACAAACTTCTTGTTGATACCAACTACATCGACAACGTTAGCGAAACGCATTCAATCGCACATAAGCTATTGAATAAGCTATTAAGAGACTACAACGATAACAATATCGAGCTTACTTCACAATCAACGCTTAGACAGCTTAAAAATTGGTCACGCAATTCACTTGACGGTGTGCAGTTCGATATTGAATTAACGATACCCAACCAAGGCACGATATGTTAAGTACAGAAGAGATAAGAAAGATAGCCCAGCAAATCGTTGACGAAAGTAAAAAGACTGCACATGTTGACCAAGGAACGCTAAAGCGTTCAATAAGCTACACAATCGACAAAGGTAAATACATCTTTCGTCAAATGTACTACGGGTTTTACGGTGAAGACAACCCAAGCGGGATAAACTCACAGCTTGAACAGAACGCAAAGCGGCTAATGCCAAGCGGTGTAGAGTACCAAGTCGTAGGAACAGACATAAGAGGTAACACCGTTGAGACCACAATAAAAAAAAGCGGGCGAAAATTGACCAAAACATCAACAAGTAGTACCAGCAATAAGCAGACAACCAGCAATATTAAAAAGCTGATTGACCGAGCAAAACAAAACCGTTTAAAAAATGGCGATAGCGAGAAAGAGAAGAACTAAAGAAGAAATTGCAACGGATAAAATTATACATGAAGAACTAGACAAGCTTGGTGAAATCATTTATAAGGAAGCAAAGCAAAATTCTAGGGTTGCCAAAGATACCTACTATACAACTGACCGAGTACAACCAGCGGGAACACTAAACAAAGCAGGGGGAACGCTAAGAGATTCGATAAATTTTAGAATTGAAAACGATACAACGCTTGTACTGGCACAAGTTGATTACGGAGCATACCAACACCCAAACGAATTACTTGAAAGCGTTGACCGTCACACACCAGCAGCAACCAAAGCAATCATACAAACAATAACGACAATACTTACACAACCGTTTACATCTAATGCCTAGTTTAACCAATGACTTAAAAACTATAATCGACACACCCGACAAAATTAAATTTTGCAATAGTCCTATTCACATAAGACAGACCGCAATCGGTGTAAGCAATCTTATAAAAAGCGTTACGCACTACTTGTGGATTTGGAACACAGACCAAAATAAAGTACTTGGTGACGCTACGCAAATACTACCTAAAGAGCTTGTTAGTCAAAGTGATACCTACATCAATGTTAACATTGCCGACCTTATAAAATCCTGGCTTATCAGTCCAGAGAATGCGCGAAATACAAACCAACCACAATTTGCTTGGAACACCTACAGCCTGCCAGCACAAACGGGGCAAGGTGTGTTTTATCAGCTGATAAGCGAAGTACTAGAACAAGACCCGACAACCGATGCAATCATAAAACAGACGGTTGTAAGTCCGACTTATTTTGCAACGTTGGGTTATCGTTGGAACTATGAGCAGAACACAGGAAGCGACAACGGAATAACACCGTACTTATCAAATCCTTTTGGTCGTTCAATCTTAAGAAAATACAATCAATCAATTGACAACTATTTTACTAATACGTTTAATCTTGGTCAGCCAGTTGACAGTTGTACAACGGGAAACATGATAAATCAAACCAAGGTATTACCGCCAGTAAATCAAAGGTTTTGCGCTTGGGATAATTATTTGATTGTTTTTTTAAACAAATTGGGATTGTGGGACACGTTTACACCGTTCGGCAAAACTATAATATCTACAAAGATAAGTACTAGCAATTCAAATCGAATGTTTAGAGACCCAAGTTATATTGATAACTCACAAGTACATTCAACGCTTAGGGACACTTTAAATGTACTAGAATCTTACACAATCAATTCGGGGCATATTGATGAAACAGCAACGCAATTAATTGAAGAGATTGCATACAGTCCAAAGGTTTATTTAATCAGGTTCAAAGGCGACAAAGTTACAAGTAGTTCAACTGGGATAACAGTTGACAGCACCTATATAACGGTTGACAATACAAATATTACAGTAGACAACGACACGGTAACGGCTGAAAGTATAGGTTATTTTTCAACATACCAACAGATACCAGTTATACTAACAAACCCGCAAGACCTCATAAATAAAACGAGGCTCAACGACAAGGTAAATATTGAATATACATTCAAGTTTGACCAAACAAATAACAAGATTTTAGATATAAAATAAATGCAGGTAGTAACCGAAATTTACATAGCACCGTTTAGTGGGTCAACTGATTACGTAAAGTTAGACTTGTACGATGACGAAACAATCAATTTAGTCTATACGCTAAAAGACGTAACGGATTTGAGCAAAGTTTTTGCGCCTTATTCATTATCGTTTACAATCCCAGCAACGCCAAAGAATAGACAGGCGTTACAGTTTTTCGGTGATACAGATGTTTTAAAAACAAATACAACGGGTTCATATCCTTGCAAAATTTATACTGACGGTAACCTAAATCTAACGGGTAATTTCAACGTTGAAGACGCTAATTATGACCTAAATTCTCATGCGTCAATACAAGGAAGTTTTGAGACTGACATGAAAAGTCTTAAGGATAGAATAGGCAGCGATTTAATTAGCGATTTAGGAAGTATATTAAGCGGTTCAACATCGATACAATACACGCCAACAGCTGCAAAAAATTCTATAGAATCGAAACAATTATTATATAAAGAATTAGACTACACCAATAGCGGAACAACCAGCGCAAACGACATTGTTGTCAACTACATTACACCGCTTGCGTCAAATAAACGTGTTTGGTCTTACGATAAAAATAGCGACATCGTTGATAATATTGCTTACACAACCAATGTAAGTGGGTCAACACTTTCACCAATCGCAACACCTGAATTGATGCCAGCAATTAGTTATAGGTCTTTGGTTGAAATGATGTTTAAAAAATACGATTTAAAGGTTAATTTGCCTTTGCGTAAAGACAGACTTTTTAATGAAATGTATGTTTGGGTGAACGGGTCACCAACAGATGAAAAGCTAAGCAACGATAACGTTTTAAAATTCGGTTCAACTTTTAGTACTTCATATTCTCAAACTTTTAGTGCTTTCGAGGTATTTTATCCCAATGTACCAACAGCTTATGAGGGGTCACCCGAGTTTGAAGGCTCTTTTCCTAGAAAATACAATACATCATATTACACCCGTAACGATTACGATATTATTAAAATTAATATTGGGGACAAACCTAGCGGTACATTACCACCTTATGATTCCTTGCTACGTTCGAGCCAGTCAGTAAGAATAAATGTGCAGTTAGAAAACCTAATCGCTCAAGTTACAGGTGGGAAAATCACAATATCACTTAGAAGACCAAACGGGAACAAGCCACCAGCGGAATGTGAAGAAATTTATACTTCAACTACAGAAATGGGAACGTTTCAGAATGATGTTTTCATTGATATTCCTGATACTGCGTTCGATAATTACACACCTGATTTTTCACTATATCCAACATTTGAAGCGTATATTTTATTTAAGGCTGATTTAGCCACTTGGGATAAAACAAACATTTTTACACAGTTCATTTTTGCCGCTCCTTATTCGGGTTGGTTATCATTTTGGCAATGTAATACACAGGTTGCAATATCTGACGGTCACGAACAATTAAAAGCATCGGGAAAACTTGACCTTATCCAATCGTTGCCAAAAATGAAAGTCGTTGATTTTTTTCAAAGCTTTTTGAAGACATTCAATTTATCGATTTTCAACCCAATGGTTAGTACCAACGAGTTACAAATTTTAAGCGTTGAAGATATTAACGATACAGGTAAGTTTTATGCTAAAAAAGAAGTTGATTATACACCGTTTATTAGGTCTTCATCTTACACGAAATCTGTACAGGATAAATATAATAAATACAATTTTAAACATGCAACAAGCAAGTATAAATCTAACGTTGATTATTTAGCTGGTAATCCTTCTAAACTCGAGTACGGACAAATTACTCAGGACAATAACAGCGGTAAGGTAAACGAATATGCAATTGTTACCAATTACACAATTATACCACCAAGGATTGTATTAAACACAAACCTGCAAACTTATTACGGCTTTAGTAATGAAGCAGCAGAACAGCAAAACAGATATAAGCCGATAAATAACGAGTTGGTTTTATTTGTAAACAACGATTTAAGTTACTTAACCAACGGTGTTGAATTAGGTTTCTTAATGACTGATACTAGCATCATACCGCTTACTAGATATATGCTCATGTTACCGTGGTTTATGAATACAAAACAAAGCTTAGGTTTTAATGTATTGATTGATGACGTTAGCGGTAATTTAGAAAATACTCAAAAGACCAGTTCATTATACAAACGATTCTACGAAAACCAAACATCAAGACTACTAAGTGTTAACGTACTAACTCATAAGTTCGATTTGTTTTTACCGAGTTCAGAAATATATGTCAACCCGTCAAGAACGAACGAACCGCCTACAGGTTTTCGATTGCAGAATGATGTAATTATTGGTGAAACCCGTTTTAGTATTCTCGATTCAACTATCGATATAACGACAGGTAGGGCAAAGTTAACCTTATTAAACTACATAGTTAACCAAGAAAATGAAGTTGTGCCAACGCCAAATATTTACAATCCTGACGGTTACGATTCAACACAATATGAAACAATTTAATAACGAAAAACAAAGAAATATGAATTAAAAAAAATGGCTTTAACAATAGCACAACTAAAAGATTTAGTTAACATAAACTTAGCTGACAATAGCAATATTATTCCCGCTGAACATAGAGCCGTTGAACTGGCTTTGATTGATTATATTGAAACACTTCAACCAATTTCTAACAGTAACCTACCGCTTAACAAGGGTTATATAACCGCAAATGATGCTGATACAGGCGGGTTTGAGGTAGGTATTGAAATTGGTATACAATTATCAAATAGACTTCGCAAAAGTGGTAACGTTAATACGGTTACTTGTGTATCAAGTCCGAACAATACAATCTTAACGGTTAACCTGCAAAACCCACATCCCAACAATAATTACATTGTTAAAAGTTGGTTCGAATTAGTGCCAACCAGCCCTGTATTACTTCAAAATACAGCGGCAGTTGGTCAGCCAGTTTTTAACATCATATCAGGTGCTCAATTTCAAATTGTTCTAAAAGAATGGACAGGTGGAATACAAGCACTTAGATTACACTTTGAAACAGTTGGTTACTAATGGCAGAGGAAAACAAAAACATCGAGCAAAATATTAAGTTGCAGTTTGACACCAACGCCAACGAAATAAAAAAAGAGGTTGATTCTTTAACGGATTCAATCGACGGAACAACAGACGCAACAGCCGACAGTAACAAAGAAACGGAAAAAAGCGCACAGCAATACAAAGCGTTAAAGACCCAAATAAGAGAAGCAAACGTTGAATTGCAAAAGGCGGTACAAATCCACGGTGAAACGTCAGAAGAGGCGATAAAAGCAGCCAAAGCAGTTGCGGAACTAAAAGACCAAATGCAATTTGCAGCTGATTTAACGGAAACCTTCAACCCTGACCAAAAATTTAAAGCGTTGGGTGCTGCTTCACAAGTTGCCGCAACTGGTATCAACTTTGCAGCTGGTGCAATCGGTGCTTTTGCTGGTGATTCAGAAGACGCAACAAAGGTCTTACAAAAGATGCAGGCTGCAATGGCTTTCGCTGACGGTTTAAGAGGTCTTAGTGACTTGGGTGACCAGTTCGCAATACTTAAATCAACGATTCTAGCAGCAACAGCAGTCAAAGAACTAGATACAGCAGCGGAGAAAAAGAATATTATACAAAAAGGTATTAGTGCAACCGTTACTGGTGTACTTACAGCGGCACAATGGGCGTATAATGTTGCGTTAGCGGCTAATCCAGTTGTTGCAATCGCCTTGGCAGTTGCGGCTTTAACGGCTGGTATTTGGTTGCTTGTTTCGGCAATGAATGCGAGCGAAGCAGCCGAGCAAAAACAGATTAAAACCGCTCAGGAAAACGAGAAAGCGCAAAGAAAACTAACCGAGGCACGAAAAGATAGCCTTAAGGAGTTGGAACGCCAAAGAGATTTCGAACTGGCACTTGCAAAAGCAAGCGGTGCGAGTGCAAAGGAGTTGAATAAACTTGCTAATGCACACATCAACGAGGCTAGCGCAATAAGTCAAAAAAACGCAAAACTTGCCAGCCTTAACTTCTTGCGTGAGCGTTCAATCTTGTTAGATTTAAAAGCAAATGAAGCCAGCGAAGAGGCAATAAAGGCGCAAAAGGAAGCAATGAAAAATGCTTACGAGGAATTGCAAACCTACAACAAGAAAACACTTGATTTAAAAGATAAAAGAATCGATTTAAACAACGATTTTATTGTTAGTGAAACCCAAAAGGAAACCGATTTAAGAAAGAAAGCAGCTGACGACGCAAAGAAAGCAGCGGAACAGGTAGCCAAAGACAAGAAAGCCCAAGCCGAAAAAGAAGCAGCTGAGGCGTTAGCGTTAAAAAAGAAAAATCTTGAAGACCTTGCGAAAGCTGAGAAAGACGCACTTAAAGAAATTCAAGACAACAACGCTAAGACAGCGCAAGAAAAGCTAGACTTAGCCAAACAAAGAGACTTAGAAGAAATCGAAGCCTTAAGGCAAAAGGGCGTTGATGTAACTAACTTAATGGCGTACAACAAAGAACAGTACGACACGTTACAGGCTGAACTTGACGCAAAAGCGAAAGAGGACGCACTTAAAGCAAATGAGGAATATTTCGCAGCTCAGGCAGATTTAGCTATCGCCAATGCTGATAAAGAAAAAGAGATTGCCGACCGAAAGCTCGCACAAAAACAAGCTGAGCAAGATTCACTTAACAACTTGGCAAACGCTGGAATCAATGCGGCAAAGGGATTATTTGAAAAAAATAAAGGAGTACAAAAGGGAGTTATAGCGACTGAGGGTGCTATCGCTTTGGGTAAGGTTGCAATCAATACCGTTGAAGCAGTTACAAAAGACAATGCAGCCAGCCCGTTAACGTTTGGTTTGCCTTGGTCAGCGGTTCACATCGCAACAGGTGCGTTGGGTGCAGCAAGCATTATTGCCAATACATCGAAAGCACTTAGTGCGGTTGGTGGTGGTTCAGCTGGTGCTGCACCGAATATGCCAACCGCACCAACAAGCGCACCAACTAGAACAACAGCAAACGCAGCCCCACAGGTAGGGTTTCAGGCAAGCAGCGAAAACCAAATCGCTTCAACAATCGCCAGCAACACCAACGCACAGCCAGTTATTAAGACTTACGTTGTTGCGTCAGAAGTTGCCACACAGCAAGCACTTGACCGTAAAAAAGTTGAGGCTAATTCATTCTAAAAAACAAGAAACCCGCTAACATGTTAGCGGGTTTTTTATGCACAATTGTTATCGATTTATGAACTAACAGGCGGTATAACGTACTCTATTTTGGCAAGAAAAGTAGTGTCGGGTTTCGTTACTAAAAAGATAATATTACCATTTACAAATGAAATTTCAACCTTGCATATAACCTCAGGTGAACCGTTTGAAACTGGCAGTTTATAACTAGAAGTGTACACCCCGTTAATGACAGATTTGATATTAAAAACTTGCGGTGTACCACTTACTATTATTGATATTGTCTTTGCGCTTTCATTGTAAACGATTTTCGAATTTTCGTTTACATTTTTATCATATCCTGATTCAACGTAATTATTCCCACTATCATAGGCTTTTACCTCAGTTATTCTATATGAAAATGAATTATCAGTTTTAGCTTGTTCACTTTCGTCATTAGAGCAGCTAGTTAACGCTGAAATTGCTATGAATGCACAAAGTATAAATTTCTTCATCGTTTAAGGTTTAATTAGTTACGTACAAAGGTACACTATTTTTATTAATGAGTCAAGTTAACGAAAAGATTAATTAGACTGTTTACTTCGCCTTGTCTTTTTCCTATAATATTTATATGAAAAAGTATGAATTAGTTTTTAACGCAGAACATGAAGGGGTTTTTAGAATTTCCCTTGTGAAAGACCCTGCAATCGAAACAACTCTTTTACACTTCAACGCTGATAAACCGCAAGTTTTACACTTTACGCAAGACGAAAAAAGAATCGTTTACGCACCTGCAATGATACCTAATAAATTAATCTTTAGGAACAACATAAACGGTGAAAATGCTGAGGTGTTTTACACAGCTGAAACTATCGAGAAAATACAGCAAAATTACTTCAAAAACGGTTACAACTCTGTAACCAATATCAACCACCAAAACGAAAATATCACAGGGGTTTACCCTTTTGAATGCTGGATAGTAAAAGACCCGCAAAACGATAAATCTAACGCCCTAGGCTTAGACGTTCCAGCAGGTTCTTTAATGTTCGGGTACAAGGTTGACAACGACCAAGTTTGGAACGATGTAAAAAGCGGAAATCTTGACGGTTTAAGCATCGAAGCAAAGCTTGGATTCAAAGAGGTTAACGAAAATAACAATTATAAAAAGCAGACTATGAACAAAAAAAGCATTTGGCAATCAATCAAAGATTTTTACATGGCAAGTGAGGATAAAAAAGAGTTCCAAGCAGGTGATAAAAAGGTCTTTGCAATTGATTTAAAAGAGGGCGAAATCTTAACAGATGAAGCAGGTGAGCCAATCGCAAACGCTGATTTAGAAATCGATTCAAAGCTATATAAAACTGACGACTTGGGGACAATTTTAACGATTGAAGACAAGCCAACAGAAGAGGCAAAAGATGAACCTAAAGAAGTTGAAGCGGTTGCAGAAGATGCACCAGCAGAAGACAACAAAGAAGACGAAACGCCAGCTGAGGACGAAGCACCAAAAGAAGATTTAAAAGCCGAAAACGAGCAATTAAAATCAGACTTGGCAAAAGCTCAGGAAGAGTTAGCAAAACTACAAGCTGACAAAATCAAAGCTGATACAGAGTTAACGCAAATGAAAGCGGAAACACCAGCAACCCAACCAATTAAGAACATACCAGTTCAACCAATCAAATCGTACGAGGAAATGACCAACTACGAAAAGATGCAACATAACAAGAGAAAATAAATATTAACCAAAAATGCCAATTAGTTATTCAGGGGGTAAGAAAAACCCAGATTTAGAAAATATTCAATCAGAATTATACGCTGATTCTAAAACATTCAGAGACCGTACAATCGATATTCAAGAAGGTTTCAAAAGCGGTGCAGACGTGTACGAAAGTAAAGTAAACGTAACAATGAAAGCAGGTTCAACAGATGCCGTAACGGCTGACGGTTCAATCGGTTTAAACGTTCAAAAATCACCAGTTACTTTAACATCAATCGAGTACAGCGATGTAATTGACGATGCAGTTTTATTCGGTACACGTTTCGAGGCTTCAATGGCTAAAGGAGCGTTTAACCAAGTATCTGACGAGTTCGATAAAAAAGTTCTTATTCAAGTTGCGCCAGCTATTGGTGAACAAGTTGAGGACAGGCTTTGGAACGGAGCAACTACAGCTACCAAAGCAAGTATTGCAGCAGCTACAGGTGTAACAGCGAGCGTAAAAGCAGCAGTTGCGGCTATGCCAACTTCATTATTTGATTCATTACCAGTTAGAGCAATTTGGAACGATTCAAACTCTAAAACAGTTGCGGGTGCGGGTGTTGCTGATACTATAAAAGTTGCAGGTACAGCGATTACAAGCTCAAATATTGCGGCTGAGTATTCAAAATTATACGCTGGTGCGCCTGACAAAGTAATCAACGCAACAGCTTCAACAGCGAAAATCTTTGCGCCATTGGCTCACCGTCAATTAATCAAAATCGCTAATAACACAGTTGGTGCAGCTCAACAAATCAACTTCTTGGTTGAAGGTGCTGGAGCAACAGAAAAAATCTACTACAACGGTGTTGAAATCGAGTTTCACCCATTGGTTGGTTTAATGATTTTAACATTACCTGAGTACTTGAAAGTTCTTGTTGACTTGGCTGGTGACAATTCATTCTTAGAAATCGACAAAATGGCGAACGGAGCGCAAAAACGCTACATCAAAAACAAACAATCAATCTCAACGTGGGTAACTAACCAAAGATACATCACTATTTACGGATAATCATAACATGAAGTTTTAAGCCAGTCATTAACGACTGGTTTGAGGCTTTATAACAAAAGACTAAAAACATTATATATAAAATGGGTTGTACATCAATATCAAAAAGCCGTAAACTAGCTTGTAACTCAGGAATGGGTGGAGTTAAAGCGGTTGGGGTTGCACCTTACGATTCGTTGAAACGATTATCTGTTAGTGGTTCAGGCGTTACGGCACTTGCAACTGTTTACAGCGGTTCAACTATCGCAAGATTGGAACTTAAAAATACAACTGTTAACTATTTAGAGACAGCAACAGCGGGCGGTGATAATCGTAGTGTTAGTGTTGTTGGTGATATTCCTTGCGTGTTCAACGTAGCAACAGGAACAGACTTAGAAACAGCGAATTTAATAAAAGAATTACTTAAAGGTGAGGTCGTTTTATTCATAGAAAAAAATGACGGTACTATCGTGGCGGCTGGTTCTCAGCTTGGCGCACAAGCAATTACAATTACTGACCAAACAGGGGGTGCAATTGCGGACTTAAACGGGTTTACCGTAACGTTTCACACAGAAGAGCCAGACTTTTCAAGAAACTATTTGTTAACATCAGCCGCTTTGGTTGACTATGCTACAGCTATTAAGCCGTACGTGTAACAAAAACATTAATCTAACAATTAAGGCAGGCAGTTATATGCCTGCTTTTTTTATTTATACACATATCACATGAAAGTAATAAAATTAAATCAGGTTGAAGAGTTTAGTTGCGTACCTAGAGTTTACCCAAACTCAAACGACATGTTAAGCGTTACGTTAACCAATGAATTGACAAATACAAAGATAGAATTAAGCTTTACTTCTATCATTTCGGGTGCATATTTAACTATAATATTAAATACAATACCCAACGATTTTACAAGCGGCAATAAGTACGCAATTGAAATCAATAACATAACATCACAATCAATAATTTATCTAGGTAAGCTTATGATTGTTGACGAGAATACAGATATACAAAATTATGCCTACGCAACGCAGTCAAACAGCCGTTTCGAATACTAGCAAGCCGCAAGTTTTCGCTGGTAACGTTATGATGTCAGCATTTCAACCAATTGATATAAAACCACAATACGGACGTAAGTGGATTACTAACGGAACAAATAACAACAACTTTAAAATATACAAAGACGCTTACGACGACAGTCCAACCAATGCAAGTATTATCAACGCCTTTGTAAATTACATGTACGGGCAAGGTCTTTACGACGTTAACGGTCAAAACATTCAAAAATACATTAGTGATGAAGACGTCCTTTTGCTTTGTCAGGATTATAAGACTTACGGAGGTTATGCGATGCAGGTTATTTGGTCATTGGCAAAGAAACCGTTAAGAATTGAATACATTCCAATCTATAAATTAGCTATTAATGTCGATGACAGCACTGAAATTAACGGCTTTTGGTATTCTTGGGACTGGTGCAACCAATACAAGTATAAACCTGAGTTTTACCCAACCTATACAGGTGTCTATAAGGGTTACGACTTAGAAATTCTTTACGTAAAGAGACCAACAGCTGAGCCGTTTTTCCCAATCCCTGACTATTTAGCTGGCATTCCTTGGGCTAAGGTTGAAGGACAACTAGGAAATGCGGCAAAGCAACACTTTATAAACGCAATGAGCGTCCTTACAGTCATCAATTATAATGGTGGTCGTGCTGAGGATGATGTCGCAGAAATACAAGCGCAAAACGTACGTAATAAAGTCGTTGGAACTGAAAACCAAAGTGCGGTAATCGTATCATTCAACGAACATGCAGAAGACGGTGTTACGGTTGACCAACTTTCACCGCCTGAACTTAATCAACAAAACGTATTCTATTCAGAGGAAGCCGAAAGAAAGCTAATTATTGCACACTCAGCACCACCGATTTTATTTGCTGGTTCAACAGGTGGAAACGGTTTTAGTTCAAACGCTGACGAAATCGCAACGGCTACCCGTGGGCTATTCAGACGACACATAAACCCAATGCGTACGGTAATAATCAACGGTTTAGATAAGGTTTTTAATGTGATTGATTCGAGTATCGATTTAGATTTTGAAGACTTTGCAGAAGAGACAAAACTTGAAAACACTAACAATTCAAGCAAATCACAAGATACATCAATCAACTTAATCGATTCGCCAGCAGAAGCCGACAGCGAACCAGTTGACACTTTTGATGAAGCAACCAAACAGGCACAAGCACAGCTTAAAGGCTCAGTTGGAGGTGTGCAAGCGATACTAGATATACAAGCCTCTTACGTGGCTGGTACTACTTCATACGAAAGTGCTATCGCAATGTTAAACTTAATCTTTGGATTCAACAGACTACAGGCGGTTAGGCTTTTAGGAGACCCAAAGCCAGCTGAAAATAACGCAAATGTAACACCAATTGCATAATGGCAAAGACTAAAATATTATTAACACCTAACATGATAAGTGAAACGGTTGGTTTTGGTGGAAATATTGACATCAACCAGCTAACGCCAAGCATTGTAATTGCTCAGACAACCTATTTAAAAAGGATTCTAACGAGTGACTTATATAACAAGATTGTTTCTGATTATAGCGCAGGAACATTAACGGGTATTTACGAAACTATTTACACTGATTACGTTATCGATATACTTTCTTTTTACTCAGCAAGCATGTATTTATCAATTAACACCAGCAAAACGACCAACGCAGGAACTTATAAAGTAAGTGTTGACGGTTCGCAAAATTTACCACTTAATGAATTGGTAATACTTGGTAAAAATTACGAGGCAATAGCGATAAACTATGAGCAAAATTTCTACGAGTTCATGAGTAAAAACCCAGTTCCCGAATACGGAAAAAATAACGATACAAGAAATACAACCAACTTAATAGGTTGGTATTAAATTAATGGCGCAAAAACACATAAATACTGACATTCCAAACAGCGGGAACGGTGACGCTTTAAGGGATGCATTTAATAAAACAGAAGACAACTTTAACGAACTATACGCAAATAAGGTTGATAAAATCAGCGGCAAAGCATTAAGCACGAACGACTATACAACAGCCGAAAAAAACAAGCTTGCAGGTATTCCAGCCGACGCAGAAAAGAACATACAAAGTGATTGGCTTGTCAATGATTCGGGAAGCGATGCGTTTATCAAAAACAAACCGTCATTCGTTACAGCGATTGAATGGGGTGACATTACAGGTACTTTGAGCGACCAAAGCGATTTACAAGGAGCTTTAGACGCTTTACCAACATACGCATACGTTGACGCTAAGATTCAGCAAAATATTTTAAGCGGAATAACTGATTATGCACCGTCTGAAAATGCGGTTTTTAACGCTCTTCAGCTAAAACAAAATACTTCAGAAAAAAACCAAGCCAACGGTTATGCTGGGTTAGATGCGGGCGGTAAAATAGCACCGTCACAATTGCCTAATAGCGTAATGGAGTACAAGGGGGTTTACAATGCAACAACCAACACACCAACGCTTGTAAACGGTACTGGTAACACGGGTGATGTTTACCGTGTTACGGTGAGCGGTGCGGGTGTTAACAGCTTAAATTTTGTTGTTGGTGACTACGTTGTTTACAATGGTACGACCTGGGAAAAACAGCACTCAGGAGGTGATAATGTTGTGAGTGTTTTCGGTCGTGCTGGCGTTATTTCAGCGCAAACAGGCGATTACACAACTGCACAAGTAACTGAGGTTACGAATAAGAATTATCAAACCGATAATCAAAAATTGTATAACGATGCGACCAGCTCAATACAAACGCAGCTAAACGGTAAAGAGCCAAGTATAAGTTTTAGTTCTAATACTCAGTATTGGCGTGGTGATAAGTCTTGGCAAACACTTGATAAATCAGCCGTTGGACTTGGTAACGTTGACAATACAGCAGATTCAGTAAAAAATGTTTTATCAGCAACCAAATTATCAACTGCAAGAAATATCAACGGTGTTGCTTTTGACGGTACAAGTAACATTACAATTAACGCAACCGATGCTATCGCAAGACTACCACTTTCAGGTGGTACGCTTACTGGTGCGTTATCAGGAACAACTGGAGGGTTTACGGGGGTTTTAACAGCACCAACGGCAGCAGTTGGAACAAACAACACGCAAGTTGCAACAACAGCATATGTGCAAGCTAATTCAATAGGTGGAACAGGTACGGCAAACTTTATTCCAAAATGGACAGGTTCAGGAACGCAAGGAAATGCAAATATTTATGATGATGCGGGATATATTGGAATTGGTACAACTGCACCAGTTAGAAAATTACATGTTGTCGATACTAATGGTGGTTTTTTCTTTGACGGAACACACGCAATTTATAACCGTTTCAAATCAACAAATAATTCATCTAGTACTGGGAAAGATTTGTTACTAACTGGTCAATCAGGCGGTACAAATCCTGACTTATATTTAACAGATGACAGTAAAATTGGTATTGGAACATTTACACCAGTCGGTAAATTAAACGTGTTTACTGGTCTTTCGGCACTAACATTAGATATTCTAAATCAACAAAATGGTTCGATATCTTTTGCAAACAATTCAGGTAGTATTACTGCACCTGCAATCGCAGGTAAATCGGATAATCATACAGGTTTACAATTGATTGGTGCTACAAATGAAAGTAACACAAATCCTGATATGTCATTCAACGTAAGAGAAAATGATAATACAGACTTTTCAGGTTTTACATCATCAGCGTTTAGATTTGCTAGATTTGGAACAACTTTAATTGACGTATTACGTAACGGAAATACAACATTTAGTGGTGTCATTACAGCACCATTATTTAACGGAAATGCTACGGGATTATCTTTGGTTGTAGCAACGGATGCAAACGCAAATAACGGTGTTGGAACGAATACTTTAAATAGCACAACTGGTGCGGTTAATTTTCCTTATGCGGCTGGTGTTAGTTTAGATGTTCGTAGGGCAGCTGGTAACCTTTCAGCGGTTGGTAGCTATCAATTGTGGAGCGGTAACAATCCTAATGATACTGATTTACAATTTAGAAAAATATCTAATTACTCAGGTGGTGAAGTTTGGACAACTTGGCAAAAAATGTTGCACGGTGGGAACTATCAAAATTACACTTTGCCGTTAACAGGTGGTACAGTTACAGGTAATGTAACAGCACCAACCTTTACGGGTGCGCTGATTGGTAATGCTTCAACTGCAACAGTATTACAAACAGCAAGAACAATCAACGGTGTTTCGTTCAACGGTTCGGCTAACATAACGATTAACGCAACGGATGCAATCGCAAGATTGCCACTTTCAGGTGGTACGTTAACGGGTGGTTTGGTTGGTACAACCGCTAATTTTACAACCTTTACTGGTGCTTTGGTTGGTAACGCTTCAACTGCAACACTTGCGGCTGATGCAACAACCTTAGCTACACCAAGAAACATCAACGGTGTAGCGTTTGACGGTTCAGCTAATATAACGATTAACGCAACGGATGCAATCGCAAGATTGCCAATAAGCGGTGGTACAGTTACTGGTGCTTTATTTGCACCAACTGCAACGTTAGGAACGAATAACACACAGGTAGCTACAACGGCATACGTACAAGCTAATTCAATCGGTGGTAATGGTACGGCTAATTTTGTACCAAAATTCACAGCATCAGGAACACAAGCCAATTCAACAATCGTTGATAACGGTAGTAGTGTTTGGATTAATTCAAATTCATCATTTGGAACGGGAAAACTTAATCTTAGTATTGTAGGTGCTGGTAGGTTGATTGATATTAACAGAGAAGACGCAACAATTACATCAGGTATTACGGGCGGTGCTGGTTTGTCACTTTCAACTGTTCCATTTGCCAACGGCACAGGTGGTGTTTTTGGTAATAACGTACTAGGTTACTCTAAAAATCCTTTAGAGTCTATTGGTATTCGTACTGCTTGTGTTCCGTTATCAGATACAGGAACTGAACCACTTATTAAATTAGAGGCTAATGGTTCAACAACCAACGGTTTTAGCGGTATCGTAGGTGTTGCAAACAGACCAATTTTAGGTGTATATAATTATTCAACACAATTGGTACAAGTTGCGGCTGACGGTAGTGTTGGTATTGGTTCAAATAACCCGCTTGGTAAATTAGATATTAATACTGGTGTGGCTGGTATTCCTGCAACCGTTGCATCAATTCCAAGTGGTACTATAAGTTTTGTAAATGGTGGTTCTGTTACAGCAGTGCCAATAATAATTGGTCGTTCTGATAATTCAGTTGGTTTATCGTTACAATCAGGTACAAGTGATTCAAATACACAGCCTGATATGCAGTTTAATCTTAGAAGAACTGACAACGCAGATTTTTCGGCATCAACGTTAACGTCAGTTGGTTTTAGATTTTCAAGATTTGGTACAACATTGGTTGATATTCTTAGAAATGGTAATACAACATTTGCTGGTACTGTAACCGCTCCAACCTTTACGGGTGCGCTTGTGGGTAACGCTTCAACTGCAACAGTATTACAGACAGCAAGAACAATCAACGGTGTATCATTCAACGGTTCAGCTAACATAACAATCAACGCAACGGATGCAATCGCAAGATTGCCACTTTCAGGTGGTACGTTAACGGGTGGTTTAGTTGGTACAACTGCAAACTTTACAACCTTTACTGGTGCTCTAGTTGGTAACGCCTCGACTGCAACACTTGCGGCTGATGCAACAACCTTAGCTACACCAAGAAACATCAACGGTGTAGCGTTTGACGGTTCGGCAAACATAACGATTAATGCAGTTGATTCGACAGCAAGACTTGCTTTAACTGGTGGCTCGTTGACAGGTGCGTTGAATGGAACAACAGCCGCTTTTAGTGGTATTGTTACAGCACCAACAGCAGCAGCGGGAACAAACACAACGCAACTTGCAACAACCGCTTTTGTTGCAGCTGGTTTAAATCTTAAGGCTGATGAAAACAACGCAGCGTTAACGGGTGTACCAACTGCACCAACAGCAGCAGCGGGAACAAATACGACTCAAATTGCCACAACTGCATTTGCTACAACAGGTTTAAACCTAAAAGCCAACGCAGCAAACGCAGCCTTAACAGGTGTGCCAACTGCACCAACAGCAACAGCAGGAACAAACACAACGCAGGTTGCAACAACTGCTTTTGTAACTGCTGCAATTACTGCATCGATGCCAGCAACTAAGGTATACAAGGCGTTAATTTCGCAAGCAGGTACAGGAGCACCAACGGTAACAGTTCTTGAAAATACTTTGGGTACGGTTACTTTTGGGTATAGTAGTGTTGGAGGCTATACAGTTAGTTCGGCTGGACTTTTTACAGCTAATAAAACTTTTTGGAATTTAGCAGGAGGACCAAACGCAAATACTGTAAATGCAATTAATTACGTTAGTAGTTCTTCAATGTTCATTTGGACAACAAATGTTGCAACAGGTTCTAACGTAAACGGTGGATTATCTCAAACGCCAATATTAATTGAAGTTTATCCGTAACAAACATTAACATAAATAAACTAAGGCTAATCGTTTAGATTAGCCTTTTTATTTACTATAATATTTATAAACAAATATCAACATGACAATAGAACAATTAGCCCTAACCGTTATAACTTTTTTAATTTCAATAATCGCTTACTTTATTAAAAAAATACTTGAAAAGATTGACTTACACGATTCAAAAATCAACGAACATAACACGTCAATTAAAGTGATTGAAACGGAACATAACACGCTTAATAACCGTATTGATGATTTATTTAGTGCAATCAAAGAATTAAGCCAAGAAATAAAACAGCTATCAAAGGAATTAAGCAAGAAAAAAGACATCGACAAATAACATGAAATTCATAAACTACATCAAACAACTAATTGAATACAATACGAACCCAAGTAGTAAACGCTTTATTGGCGTTGTTGCTGGTTTGTCGTTGTGCGTTTATATGTTTATCAATCCCAGCGAATCAGCCAACAACTCAGTACTTATACTTTCATTGGGTGCGTTGGGTATAACAGCATACGAAAAGCTTATAAAAAAATAAATTTATAAAATTCCAATAGAGGTTAAAGACGTATTGAATATTTTTTCTATTTTTAGTTCTTAATTGATATTTGGATGAGCGAAAAAGAAATTATTGAAAAAGAAGTAAAGGACAAAGAAATTAGCTACAAAGAAATTATTGGATTTATAAAAGAAAATCTAAGCATTATAATAATCGTTCCTGCATTTATAGGAGGTTTGTGGCAAGTTGTTGAGTTAAGCAATATTTCTATTTCTTTAATTCGATTCTTTTCAATTTCTCAAATTGTGCCTGACGGGTTATTGATTTTAGTATTTCTATTTTTTATCAGTTTTCCTATTTTCTATAGTTATGTGGCCGAACTAGTTTTAAAAGATGAAGAAAAAAAACGAGCTGTTCCCTTACACGAAAAACTAGTAAAATCTAAAAATGTTTATTTAGTAAGCATAATTTTTGTACTATTACTGCACGTGATTTTTAATGCTGTGTTTATTTGTCAGTACTATAATGAGAGCATTGGATTGAATGCTATAAATCAATGTTTATTTCCCTCGTTAATAATTTGTGGTTTAAATCTAGGAATTTATTATTCGATGCGAACACTCTTAATTAATACGACCACTTTAATAGGAAAATGGGTTATTTATGCTATTTTTTTTCTTAATATCATAATGGTTGTTTTTACTTTTATAAAAGTTCGACAAACTTTGTTACAAACTTCATCCGTTAATAATATTGAAAATGTAAATTCTTTTTTAAAAAAGAAGTACCCAAATTCTGAAAAACAAATCTTGTATTTTAATGACAAGTATATTTTTATTGGGATTAGTAAATCAAAAAAAAATAATGAGCAAAAGGATTCCAATGTAAAAATTCAAATTTTAGAATTGGAAAAACTTTTTGACAAATAAAATTTATAAATTAGTTCCTAGTACTTCTCTAATTTCTTTTTTTATAGTTATCATAATAGGTTGAATTTTTTCTTCAATGTTTTTATATGCAGAAAAGGCTTTTCTTTTAAATTCATTATCATCTAATCCCGCTAGTACCATTACGTTATTAGTGTCATAATTAATGAATATTTGAAAACATTCTTCTATGAATACAGCAATAATTGATTCAAGATTATCACTAAAAAAAATTAAATTGTCATCAACGTACCTGATAAACTCTTCATGTGAGGTGCGAAAATTTTCACTTAACTTATCTTCTCTTTGAATTCGGGTCATATTGTTGGGTATAACTTTTATTTCACTTACAAAAAGAGCTAAGTCATTTCTTGTTTTATTCAATAGCGTATAAGTTGTTTTTAAGACTTCAAATCTTTGTTCGTGTAGTTTTGTGAATTTGAAATTTTCTTTACTTTTTAGTGAGTTTAACTCAGTTTGAAATTTGGAAATTTCAATAGATTGTTCCATTTTGGTTTTCTCAAGCTTCTTATCAAAAGAGTTCTTTATATTTCCTTCAATAATTTTTGTAGCAACCAGTGCTACCAAAGAAGGAATAATTGAAGACTCGAGAGCATTTAAAATTACTTGGGTGTCAAACATATCATTGAGTTGTTTTTTATACAAACTTACTAAAATTATAAAAGGTATTTAGTTCAATTTTATTAGTTACAATTTGGAACATATATTTTGTTTGTAGTTGTTCTAATCTATGCTAATTTTGTGCTTGTAAATTTTGATAAAATGGAAAATGAAGTACAAAAAGCAAATACGGTGGATGCTCACATTTTGGAAGCATCAGGACTGGTAAAGGATAAGCGAGGCTATAACGCATTACTTAACCTGCTACAAAATGGTTTGTTAATGTTTGAAAGGTTAGGTATTGAAGATACGAGCAAGTTTATAAAGGTGCTCGACAAAATCGGTCTTGAATGGCGTTTTATAACTGACGGTATCGAACTTAAGGAAAATGCAAAATCAATGTATTACATCAGGGAAATTTATAATAAACAAGAGTCGCACAAACCAACCTCAAAGCTTAGAAATTACAAAGAGGGTGAGGGTTGGGTGAAGACAAGAAATAACCAAGATTAAAAAAAAACAAAGGCTAACATGTGTTAGCCTTTTTCTTATATTTGTTAGATAACCGTAATATTCAAACATGATTGATTTTCTTATGAAAAATGCACAATACATTATATTCCTTGGTGGATTATTAGCTATAGTTGGTGCTTTATTGGCTGGTAAGCAAGCAGATAAAGATGCAGCTATTGCACAAAGTAGAATTGACAGTATAAGTTCTACAGTACAAAAAATTAATAATGAGACGACAGGAGGTGATAGTTTCCCGTTTTTAAATATTGACGTTTACAATGAGGGAAAAGAAATAGAGTTTAAGCTTTACAACTACGGTAAAATTAAACTTAATGATGTTACAATGGAAATATCAGACGGTGCAAAAGGAAGTATTGAAGGTTTAATGACAGCAGCTAATGTTGAAGATGAATTAGAAAAATATACAACAACTAAATTCTATAATATTTTATATCCAAATCAAAGCATACGAATAACGGATTTTAAAATCGATGATAGCATTAAGGATATATGTTTAACTATTCACTTTAAATTTGGTAATAAGCATCTTATTGAATTGATTTTGTTTCATGATTATAAAAATCCAGCGTTGAGACGTGGTTATGTTAAAATCGAGGACGGAACTAAAACGTATCTTCATTATACGATTGATAAGGATTTTAATAGGACTTACATTGTAGGATTCAACATTTAATTTTATGTTATGTGCTATTAGTTAACGGATTGATTAATTGTAGTGTTATGTTAATTTAAGTTTTGATACTTCTTTGAATAGGGAGGTTCGCTCATTAATACCGTTAAGACCTCCGTTTATTTTCTTGGTCACACGTTGAACACTCAAATCGTTGTCCTCAGTAATGACCGAATTGATTTTATTTGTTTGCCAAAACCACAAAGCTGATACAAGCGAGTTTGCTTCACTCAGTAGTGTGTCAGGTTCAGTTAGTATCGTATCGTTGCTTAAATGCTTCGCTAACGCTTCATAGTTGGCTTTAAAGGTCAGTTGAATAAATCCACGACCACGATAACGCCAACCGTCACCACTTTCAACGTCACCGTTATTGTATCTGTTCGCATAGACAATGTTAGCGATTTGTTCAGGCTTTCGTGCTACCTTGTTGGCTGCTTCAATATCCTTAAAGTATTTTTTAAAGGTTGAGGTTAAAGCCTTGGCTGAGTAGTTAAGATTTTCGCTTTGGGGGGTTAGCTTACTTTCATGATAAAGTTGTGCCCAAAAGTGCGAGCGTTGCAATTGGGTAGAAACACCGTACTTATTTAGCACGGTGTTGTATTTGGTATTTAGTTGTAGTATTAATTCATTCAATTGGTTTAAAGGTTAATCGCATCGTTATTGTTCAGGTAAATCACATTCTTGGTGATGTACTCAGGATTATCAGTATTGCTATTGATTGGGAAGTACTTTAAGACACCAGCATCTTGTAGATTGGTGATGTCCCAAATTCGAGGCGGTTGGGTCGAATCTTTGTAGAAATTTACATAGTGAATGTAAATCGTTTTGTTTGGGTGTTTTTCTTGCATTGCGGCTTTAAGTTCCTGCAAACGCTTAAGTTTCTTTTGTTCAAGAATCCAACTCGAAAATTGGTCTTTATCGTAGTTGGGTACTGTTTTAATTTCGGTGATTACAAAGTCGGCAGTCGTGCCAGTTGTTAGGCTCACGTCCCAACTTGAAAAGCGATTCTTAGACCACTTCTTAATTGACCAGTTATTTTGTGTGCTAACGAATCCGTTAAATAAATTGCGTCCGTTATTTTCGTGCAATTCGGTTTGTTGTTTGTCATTCATAATATATTGTTTTATATTATAAATATAACGTACCCGTTAAAAGAGTAAATAATAAGTGAATTAATTTTGAGTATAGCCGAAAAAAAATTAGATTTGCAATATCAATGACTAAACCTATTAACATGACAAAACAGATAACTCTTATTCTTGACGGTGTGGAACAGGTTGCAACTATTCCAAGTAAGACAGCGGCAAAAGAAAAAGCAGTTGATACGGGAGTTTATACCCTATCAACTAAAAACGCTTTGAAATTCAGCGTTAACGCAATGGAAAAACTAGGTGTAAAGCTTGGTGATGAAGTAACCTATATCATTGTAGGTGATAGACATTTCTTGGCTAAAACAACGCCTGAGTTAGGCGAGGGGTTCGCAATTACAAAGTTGGGTGACACACAAAACTATAAGCGTTTGAACCACCCTGTACTTTGGGCGGCACTTAAAGGTAATGATAAAACAATCAACAGATTCGAACTAAGTGACCCAATCACAAGTAAGGACGGGTTGGTGGTATTTGAATTGTTATTCAAAGAGACAATCAAAAAGAAAGTCACTAACGGAAAAAGAAAACCAGCGACAGGAAAAGGAAACAACGCCAGCGTTAAACGTTTAAGACCCGTGCAGGTCGATAACATGTTAACCTTTGATTTACCTGTCACCAACTTAAGTAAAGCAAACTAACATGACCCAAGAACTAAAAATCGCCACGTTAAAATCCGCAATTGAAAGGTTCAAAGAATATATAAAAAACGCTGACCACACGCAGCCAGTTACGCAGGAAATTCTTATTGATAACTTGGTTGTTGCAGGTGGAGAAAAACAAGAATTTTTACATTATCTAGCAAATCGGCTTAGTACTTTTGAAAAATTAGATTACGGAAGTGCGGAAGTTTTAACCGAGATTGAATTACATTTAATGTTGGAAGACTTCGAAAACCAACTTGAAATATTGGAATTATAAAAGGAAATACCACAAAATCAAAAACCGTCTTAGCGTAATGTTAAGGCGGTTTTTTTTATGTGATTTACATAACTTAATTGAGTTATATAAACGAGCTATATAACTTAATTGATTTATGTATTAACGATTAAATTACATAACTAAATTAACTTATGTGTTAATTGTTAAAATTAACGAATTTATTGCACATGTTAATTGTTTAACATATATTTGCAACGTCGAATTGAAAGACATACTAATAACAAATTTAACAACCAAAAACGAATCATACCTATGACATTAGAGCAAAAACAACAAACGCTTATAACAGCAATTGCAGAAATTAAAAACGTACTTAAAAACGCTGATTTTGGTAACGACTACACGACCGATATGATAAGCGAAGATATTGTTTTAAGAGCGGAAGGCGAAACGCACGAAAGCTACAGCGAAAGACAATCTTTTGTTTTTGATATTCTTAGCGATGCAGGAGCGGAAGACGGCGACAACGTAACAGAAGAAGAGGCAGACCAAATGCAAATTGAACTAGAGAACGCTTTAGAGGAGATAACACTACCAGCGACAAAAGAAGAGCAAGAAGCGACAATAAGAACAGCACTTAAAGAACATAGCGAATATTTCCAAAACGGAGACCACGACAAAGAACATGTTCGATATTGGTTAAATGAAGACGGTGTAACATTCGATTCTGAACAGTTTAGAGACCATTATTTTAGCGTTACCAACTCTAGGTTAATGGAAGGTGAGCAAATATATATTTGGGGTTTAATCGAGGATTCAAAAGCGTTTGAACATCAAACAATAAATCGTGATGAACTTGACGAAATTAGTTATTTACTTGAAACCGAATTAAACGAAATAATTGGTTAGCACCCAAAAGAGTGAAAATAAAAAACCCGCTAGATGTAGCGGGTTTTTTTATATGCTTTCAAAAAATCTTTTGATTGATTGAATGAATGATTTTTGTTTTTCGGCACGTGTTGGCTTTCCGTGGCTTTCTTGTATCTCTTGTATAATCATTTCTTTGGTCTTACCTTCATAAATCGTGCATCCAATTAGCGTGCCGTTGATGTACTTATTTTCAAGACACACGCCATTCTTAAACATGTAGCGGTAAACTATACCAACCTCAAAATACATGACAATTTCGTGCTTGTAGTATCTGACCCTTATTACCTTGTTATATTCATTTTTGATATACGTTACATATCCGTTTTTGTTAAATCGTTTGTTCATTCATATTAATTATTCTTTATGTTATTGTGTCACCTGCTGAGCCGCAAGCAAATCTTTTTTTAGTTCCTGAACCGCCAACCAAAACGCCTCAAAATTATCGTTTAACAGGTCTTGGGTTTTTGCACGCACCACTTTGAAATCTAGCGCATCACGAAACTTAAAATCGGTCAGGCTATGAAAGTCGGCAGGACTAAACGTACGTCCTTTTGTTCCGTAATGAAAGTAACTGTCAAACCTCGCTTTCATTTCAGCTTTCTTAACTGCAAGTTGGGTCTCTTTTGCTTTTGGTGCTGCATCCTGTACAACTGGTTTAGTTGGTTCAGGTTGTTGTGCTGGCACTTCTTGTTTCGGCTCAACATGTTCAATGCTGGCGATTGGTTCGGGCGTTGGTGTTGCTTTCTTTTTCTTTGGTTCGGGTGCTTGGTCTAACGCTGGAATCAATGAAATCAATTTCTCTAGGTTAATTGAAAGCTTGGTCACCTTACCGCCTTTAACACCGTCAAAGTTAGATTTGGTTTCACTTATTACAACACCCAGCTTTGTAAGCTTTAAAACAATGTTACCAATCGTTGAGGCTTTCGTATTTATGATGTTACCCAAATGCTCATAACTCATTTTAAATTCTTGGTCGTTGTCTTGGTATGATAACACCAATTCAATCAATTTAATATCGTTGAGGCTAATTTCTTCTATGTTGGTCAGGATTGGATAACTTTTAATATATCCTATCTTATTGTGTTTTTGTTGTAGAATCTCTAATTCTGTTTGTTTTCTTGTAGTACTCATACTATCCTTGTTTTATCTGTCTGTTATTTTGGATTGTCTAGTTTTGGCTAGACAGAGCTGGCAGGAGCTACCCACCAGCACGCCAAGATTTTAAAATCTGTTCTGATTATAAATACAACGATACCGAAAGAAAGTCACATAGTCAATGATTTTTGCCTATATTTTTTTGTTATAGAGGTATAACTTTTAATTATAGTTGAAGTATTCAGTACGATAAAGGTATGTCATTTTTTAGTGATGTACCTAGCTAAGTATATCATTATTTAGTGATATACCTATAGTGAAAATCTATCGTTGAAGTATCGTTTATCCACTAGCTACATCACTCGTTAGTGATTTATCTAGTAGGTATATCATTATTTGGTGATATACCTGACGGTTATTTCGATATCTATATCACTTTTTAGTGATATAGGTACATCACTAAAAAGTGATTTGATTATAACACAAATATTAATAAGAAATAATAAAAGAATAATATATATAAGGAAATTTTTATTTATCAAGTTGGATAGGTTTGTAATCTCAACTCAAAGTTGAACTTCGCCAGCATGTTATGAAAATGAACATTTCAACGGGAAGACCACACAAAGCCACGCAAGCAAGATAAGATTTACTTCAACCCAAAGGAACAGGCGAAGCCACTTCAACCCAAGAGGGATAAGACTCAGCCCGAAACGTTAAGATATGTCAACGGAACAAAGAGACTCAGTTCACAATGTCTAAAATCTAACCCAACGCAATTTAAGAAGCATTTGCGCCACGATAAGCTGAAAAGTACACGAGAACACCTCAAAAAATAAATAAGCTCTTAGAATCGCTTATTTGAGGTAAAGGAAAGAAATAACACGTAAATGTTAAATATAATATAAAACACTTGCGCAGGTCAAATAAAAAGAGTACTTTTGTTACCTATTATTTTTATATTTTACGAACTTCACATAATAAGTACATGACAAAGATACAAGGAAAAACATAACTAAATTAATTTATATAAAATATTAACATAATTTTAACATATTTATGAAAGGAGAAAAAAAGAGTACCAACGATGAATTATTAACCAAAATCTAGTAAATGCAGGGCAAAGTCAACAAAGAACTAGCCGAACTATTGGAGCGTTACGAAAGAAGCAAAAGCCAAAAGAACGGTTAACGGATTGACCAGCTAAAACACATATTAAAAATTTAGGCACACACTAGCCGAAAAACAAAGAATTAATAATTAACATTTTACAAATGACAATAAGAAAAAAGAATTATGATTACAGTACAGACGTTGTAACAGTTCAAGGTAAGGGATATAACCCTGACTACATTATAAATTTTCCAATAGAAAAGGACGAAATTAATTTAGAGAATTGTACATGTGTGTTCTCTATACGGAATCGAAACAACTTAGCCGTTAGGCAGTACGTTGGTGCGGAGTTTTTCGAGAATTTAAATAATGAGAACATCCAAAAAGAGATTAATGGCTATTTGCCTGAGGCGGTATTTTGCTTTACGGCTTCATTTTTTCCGCTGGAAGAGTTTTTAAAAGAAAAAGATTTCAAACCTTTTTTTAGATTTTAAATATGAAATTATAGCGGAGCATCTACATTCTTGAAACAGCCCTTTATGCAGCTTTAAACGGGGTTTTGTAATCAAGCCGCACATAGCCGCAACAAAAAACAACATCAATGCATAAAAAGCTTTACTTTTTTTAGTTCGAGCAGATATTTATAGAAAACAAATATAAATATGACAAAAGAACAAATCAATCAACTGGAGCAACTAAGTAAAGAAGAGCTAATAACAAATGTTGTAATCTTATCGGCACAATACCAAGCATCAATTGAATTAGGTTACTACTTTCAAGAGCAGCTTAAAAAGCAGCAAGAACCACTAAAGAGTGAAAAAAGAGAATCATTTAAAGATTACGAGAAGAAAACAATATAAACATTCAAAATTTAGATAAGTTATTTTGTAATATTTTTATTAGATTCGCTAATCAAAAATAACTTTATTATGAGTACCTATTTAGATAGTTTTAAGGGTTTTAACATGTTTTCAAAGCAAATGATTGTATATGCGCTTATTACTTGTGCATTTTGGACTGTGCCATTTTGTTTATTTAAGCCTGAATTTTTTAAGTTTCCAATTTACGTGCAAATAGCAGTTATCTTTTCATTAAGTTCTGCTTGGTATGTTTTGACTATGCTTTCTATAATTCGATATTTATATGAACTTAATGACTATCCAATGTCAATAACTATATTGACGGGTGTTTCAGCGTTTCTTTTATGTGTAGCAATACTAATTAGTTACTATTATTCTAGTAGTTTTACTTTTTTCTTAAGAGTTGCTTTTTTGTGGGTAATGGTGCCAGTCTTTTTGTGGCAATTTGTTCGCATGTTTAGAACAGAATGGAGGCGAGTAAGAGGTACACAAGTAACGCAACCTTAAAAGTTTTTTGATTCAGTGCTTTGAAATTCTTTTTTTAATTCACCAAATTTTCAGCTTTTTATCCCACTAAATTAATGGGATAGTAAAAATTCATCTTCAACGATACCAAATTCAACTACTTACATTTTAGTGAGTGGTTTTTTTTGGCTCGTTTCTGTATCAACTTAGGGTGTGGGTTAAGCACACTTTGGGAACACCAGTAAAACCAAGCGTTGATATAGAACAATAATAAAATAAATGCATTGCGTTTAGGGTAAACCCTAACACGATATAAATAAAATTTATACCTTTGCATTAATGAAACCGTTAAACAATACGTTATGACAGAAAAACAACCAGCCAAGTATATACGCATTAGCGACAGAAAGCAGAAGACCGAACGCCAGCAGAATACAACCGATAAGCTTTACATTGATATAATCAGCGGTAAAACCAAGTTTGCCGACCGACCAGCAGCACAGCAGCTAATGCAAGACATTGAAGCGGGGCTTATATCTCAGGTCTCGACGCATGAGGTGAGCCGCTTTGGTAGGTCGCTGAAAGACGTTATTGACACCGTTACGTACATGCAGGATAAGGGCGTTAACATACACATTGCTAACATCAATATGCATAGTATTATCGACGGCAAGCCAAACCCGATATTTAACATGATAGTTTCAATACTGGCTAACATATCGGTGCAGGAGTTGGAGACCTTACGAGAACGTCAAGCCGAGGGCATTCGCTTAGCTATGCTTAACCCTGATAAGAAGTACAAAGGGCGTGTAGCAGGTAGCAAGATAACACCTGAGGAACGGTGCGCTAATAACCAACCAATCGTTAAGCTATTGAAGAGCAACGCCAAGGGCAAGACCAGCCTATCAATGAGACAGATTGCAGCTATTACCAACAAGAACCTATCAACGGTGCAGCGAGTATCTAACGACTTTAAAGCAATGGGTGGGGGTCAGTTCTTTTATAACCCCGTGGCTGATATGTTCGCACCACCTAGCGAGCCAGCAGTTAAACGATAACCACAGCAACAATACATAACGCCACGATGAAATTATAAGCTCTTAAACGGGCTTATTTTTTTGCCTGATTTTCGGTGTTTTGGGGCTTTCTGAACTGAGACACACCTTACACTCACCAAGCACCAAAAACTGAAAAAAAGGTCTAGGCAAGAAAAAACCCCTTAGCAATACCAAGGGGTTATCAATTAATTCACTTACTTGGGACACCTCCCAAATAAATCACTAAAACATTAACGGGGTCACTACACCCTGAAAACATCGGGGCAAAGATATATTTATTTCTGAGACTACCAAAAAACGAAAACCCTATCACAATGGTAATAGGGCTTTGTTATAAAATAATAATATGTGACTTCAATAGCTTAACAAAAAATAACATAAAAAAATATGAGCGTTAAGTTATTAATTCAATTATAGTATTTATACATAATAAGTCAAGAGGAAATAAATAAAATAAAATAGTATATTAGCTTCTTACCAAAATTATAAATTAATACCTTAAAAATGAGAGCGGAAATACTTAAAACTCTAGTGCAGGCGAAAGAAATGTATGCAACAATTACAAACGAATACGGCAACGTATTACCTGAGAACATTTTAAATAGTGCTCATGCTACAATAGATTCTAACATACCGAAGTTTGTAAATAACTTTTTGCATGTTTTAAATGACGCTGTAAAACAAAATATCTATTCTGAGAATAATAATATAGATGAAGCTATCGAGGTTTTTAGTAATCCTGATTTAGATGTTTCAATTCAAAGTGCCATTAATAGCAAAACTTATTTAGCCACGGACGGTGCAAGAACATTTAATACAACACAAATTTTAGAACAATGTGTTGACGGTGTTCATTCGGGGTTGGTTTCATTAAGCTCAACATTAATGGCTGGTAGAATAACAAAGCGATAATAAAATTTTACATTTTAATAAAAGCGAAAGCCCCTATTAAGGGGCTTTGTTGTATATACCAGTTTCTAATGCTGATTCTAATTTCTTTATGTGGTCACGGTATTCTTGGATTGCTTCGGGGTCTTGGTCTTTTTCGTCAAGCTTCAATTCGTTTTGCAGGACTTGGATTGTTTCAGTTAAAGCGGCTTCGATTCTGATTCTTATTTCGGGTGTTACGGGAATATTTACCATTGTGATTTTTAGTGTTTAGATTAAGCCCCTTGCGGGGCGTTTGGTGTTTATGCTTTGATTGTAAAAGGTTTGTCCCAGTCTCCAACCTTAAGAGTTATGTAATGTCCCACGTCGTGGTAGTCGGTCATTAAGTCGCTATTGTTGTAATTGTCTTGGTTAAGAACGCCAGCCACTTTTTTAAGTACCTCTTGGATAGCTGGAAAATCTTTGTAATGAGATTCTAACCAAAAGTGGTTAACGCTTTCGTATTCTTTGTTTGCGTCTTGTCTCAACTCGATTGGTGCTTGTAGTATGCAGCATCTTACCGATGAATAGTGTTCACGTGTTACTGAGAATTTCCAACCCTGTTTTAGTGGGTAAAGTTGTTTTAATTGGTTTCTCATTTCTTTAACTGCTTCTGTAGTGATGTAAGCCATTGTGTAGTGATTTGTGTTATTAATTGTTTTAACTTGTACAAATATAAAACAATTAATTTAATACTACTAAAATATTAACGAATAATTTTAACGAAGTGATTAACGAATGTATTAACGAAAATATAAAAGCCCTGCATTTGCAAGGCTTAAGGTTAGTTTAAAATTATTTGATTTTTAGTTACAAACTGCCAATCTTTTATGTCTTTGTACTTTTCGTTATTATAAAACTCGGTGTTGTAGTCGTCTTCAACTTCTGTATGCGGGTCAAAGGGTTTAATTAGAAAGGTTTTGTATTTGAAAACTGGCGGGCTTTTGGTTGCGCCTTGGCGATTGACAATAAATGTCAATACATCGGGAAGCTCTTCGCCAGCAATTTGTAGCCTTACGTCACATCGGGTATTGCGTAAGTCCACTTTATAGACCGTGATTGATTTGATTATCTGTTTAAATATAGCCTGTAACTTATTGCGGTCGGTTTTTGCTTCTGTTAATAGCTCTGTGTTGGTTGTTGGCTTGTTAAGATTGGCTAGCGTTTCGGTACTTGAAAGCAACTGTTTTCTTTGGGTTGACAGTTGGGTGACGATATTGTTTTTTTCGGTATTAAACTGAGCTAGTTTCTTTTCGTAAATCGCTGGCGGCACTTTCTCGTCATAGTAATCATTGATTAACCTATCGATACGGTTTTCATACTTGGTTAATTCCTTTTCAAGAACTGGTAAATTTGAATTTATAAGTTCAATTTTGCGTGTTACCTCTTCTTTGATTGCCTCGGTATCACTAAGATATTGCAATATTTGTGGTGTATCTTCGAAAGCGTCGTAAATAGCAGAATCCAAAAGGTTGATTTTAATTGAATTGTTGCCGCATTTGTTAGTATAAGGTGGGACAACACAACTAGCGCAAGCGTAATACTTTGTAACTTTGTTTATAACATGTGTAAAATTACGACCGCACGACCCGCATTTAATAAGATACTGCAACAGCACAACGTTTTTAGTCATTAGATTGCGTCCGTTACTCCTTTTGTTTTCTCTTATGTCTTGGCAATGGTCAAATAATTCCTTTGAAATAATCGCAAGTTCGGGTACTTCAAAGGAGGCTTTAAGTTCTTCTTTGTTTTTTTGGAACACACGCAAGCCGTAGTACAAAGGTTGTTGTATCATGTCTTTTAATTGGCTGGCTAACCATGTCATTTGATTTGCAGGTTTACCACCAATGAGTTTATCACCGTACATTGAATGTGATTTGGTTGGTATTTCCTGCTGGTTCAATTTGTTTGCGATTGCTTGCAACCCTAACCCGTGGGTGTAGTCGTCAAATATCTGTTTAACAATTTCCGCTTCAACTTCATTTATAACCAACATTTTGTTAATACGGTCGTAACCGTAAGGAGCAAATGCGCCACCGCTTGCACCACCCTTAGAAGCATTTTGTCTCTTACCTGACATCGAACGGGTTTTAAGTGTCTTGGCTTCAATGTCCGCAAAATCCATTAACAAAGAAAAAACGGTTAGTTGTATTTCGTTAACTGAGCCGTCAGGATTTAAGAAGTAAGTACCCCCATTATTTGAGGTTAAGCAAATATCAACTTTCTTATTAAAAAGCAAGTCGTTGACGAGCATGCGGGTTTCAAGTGGATTACGACCGAGCCTAGACATTTCGGTTACGTAAATACATTTATAGTGCTGTGGGTCTTTTTCTATTAAGCTTGTTAGCTTATCTAGCTCAGGACGTTTATTGCTATTTTTATAACCTGAGATTTTTTCATTGTAAACATCAATGTTGACATTTCCAACACCGTAAGAGCGGTTAATGAATGTTTCTATATCTGAACGCTGACGCTCAAATGACTGGTCAAGCGTGGAGACCCTGAGGTAAATAGCTAGGTTTATCATGTCTAAAAAGTCTTATTTTAGACAAAGATATAAATTTTACTATTATGAATGTGTTACCACCACAAAACCGATTGTATTAAATAGTGAAGTATAACCCGTAGTATACCTCGGACTGTCTGTAAACTGGCCAAAACCTTTGTCCGGTGTGTCTTTAAAAGAATCTACATAAGGGGTTGTTTCAATTTTTTTATTTTGTAAATCTTTCACTAAAGCCGGCATCATTTCGGTATTCATAAAATCACCCAAAACGGTTCCCAGTTTATTGTGTTGCGTCATAATATACGTAAGCTTGTATTGATAATCTGATCCGTTACTTACGTGATTGTCAATAAAAACATCAGGATTTGTTTTCTGGAAAATTTCGACAAAACTTTTGGTATTTCGGGTGTCGGACTTTATTAAATCCCGATTTAAGTCATAGTTTCGGGCATTTCCGCGGAAACCATAAATTTCCGGACCATCCTGATTGGCTCTTGTGGTTGAGTTTTTGTTTAAAGCACCTCCAATATTATACACCGGAATTGTTACAATAACCGTATTTTTTGGCGCTTTGATTTTTCCTAAAGCTAAATCTCTGAACAATTGCATGGTGGCGTCAATTCCGTCCGGTTCTCCGGCGTGGATTCCGTTGTTGACAAGAAGAACAGCTTTGTTTTTTTGAATGGCATTAAAATCAAATGCAGCATCGGGATTGAAAGTAATCATGTGTAAAGGATATCCTGAATCTGTCAACCCCATTTCCTGCATTTGAACTGTTGGAAAATCTTGGGACAAAAGAGTGTAGTACTTTATAGTTTCGTGATAATCGGCCGCTTGATTTCCATTGCCTTTTTCGAAAAAAGTGTCGTATTTTTTGGTGTTTTGCGCGAAAATTGTAAGGGTGAAAAGTAAAATGGGAATTGTGAAAAGTCTCATGATTTGGGTTTTTAATAGGAGTCAAATATAATTATTTGTTGTAAATGTTTTTAATGCTTTTGTAGTTATCAGGAATGTTTCTTTAAAATTTAATTCTCCGAAATTCAAACTGGACTAGTAGTTTGTTTTAAAACTGTGCCACTTGTATAGTCCAAAGTTGAAGTAGTTTTGAAAACGCAATACTGCAGTAAACAAAATTTCAAAAATTATGGAAACTAAAGAACAATTTTCATCGAAAGATTTTCACCAAACTTTTGCCCGACCAACATTTGTGAAACCGGAAAAATTAATTCACAGAAATGTAGAAGATGCCGGAGTACACAATCAATTTTCTACCGAAAGAAAACACCCGGTTTTTTTCGTTGATCTTCCCAGTAAAAATGTTAGCATGACAATTGGAGGTCTGTTACCGGATCAGATGACAAACAGACACAGACATACTTATGAAACCGTATTGTATGTCATAGAAGGGCATGGTTACACAGAAGTTGAAGACGAAAGGGTAGAGTGGAAGGCCGGAGATGCCGTTTATATTCCGAGTTGGGCCTGGCACAGGCATAAGAACCTGAGTAGTGAAGCGTCTGCAAAATATATTGCTTGTGAGAACGCACCACAACTTCAAAATTTGGGTGTTGCCTTGAGAGAGGAAGAAGGAAGAGATCTTTAACAAACTAAAAAAAACAAATGAAAAATAACTTATTTAAAGGCATTATAGCCTATCCGATTACTCCATTTGACAAAGAAGAGAAAGTAGATATTACGTTGTATAAAAAACTATTGGAGCGGTTGCTTGTTTCAGGTTCACATGCAGTTGCGCCATTAGGCAGCACGGGTGTAATGCCTTATTTGACAGACGAAGAGAAAGAAGCCGTTACCGAGGCAACCATAGAACAAGTCAAAGGCAGGGTTCCGGTTTTGGTTGGAGTATCAAACTTAACGACTGAAAGAACGATTTATCATGCGAAATTTGCAGAGAAAGCAGGCGCCGATGCGGTTATGATTATTCCGATGAGTTACTGGAAATTATCGGATGATGAGATCGTTAAACATTTTGATGCTGTGGCAAAACAAATAACAGTACCAATCATGGCGTACAATAATCCGACGACAGGAGGAGTAGACATGTCACCGGCCTTGCTTAAAAGGATTCTTGAAATTCCCAATGTTACCATGATAAAAGAAAGCACGGGAGATATTCAGAGAATGCATTATTTGAAAAGAGAACTGGGAGATGATGTCGCATTTTATAACGGTTCAAATCCGTTGGCATTGGCTGCGTTTGCTGCCGGGGCTACGGGATGGTGTACGGCGGCACCCAATTTGATTCCCAATTTAAATGCGGATCTGTATAATGCGATTCAGAATAATGACTTGAATGAAGCTCAGAAGGTGTTTTACAAGCAATTAAATCTTTTGAAGTTTATAGTGAATAAAGGTTTGCCAAGAGCCATAAAAGCAGGTCTGGAAATTCAAGGAATCGATGGAGGTTTTTTGAGAAGTCCCTTGAAGCCATTGACTGAGGGAGAAGTTAAGGAGTTGGGATTGATTTTGGAGGAGGTTTAAAAAGATTCAGGTTTCACGTTTTAAGTTTCACGTTTTAAGTTTCAAGTTTCAGGTTTCAAGTTTCAAGTTTCATGTTTGAAATGGGGGGATTTGGATGGCGTGTTTAAACGCAAGGTTCGCAAAGGTTTGTCGCAAAGGCGCAATGCTGTGTTTAAGATGTTTTTTGACTTCGTTTGGGTGATCTTTGACTTGACTCAGAGAGAGCTTCGGCTTTACTCAGGACGCCCTTCGACTTCGCTCAGGACTACATACCGTATGTCAAGCTGAGCGGAGTCGAAGCCTTTTACGGAAAACCTGAAACCTGAAACCTGAAACATGAAACTTGAAACATGAAACTTGAAACTTGAAACCTGAAACTTGAAACATGAACCTTCAAACTTGAACCTCCAAACCTGAAAAAAAACTTTACCCCCATAAACAACACTATTTTGTTTACTTTTGCAAAATGAATAAAAAACACCATTCCAATAATATACTTTCGAATTTAGGTATTGAGAGCCTGAACGAAATGCAGGAAGTTGCACAAGATGCAATTCTTAACGATAATAATGTTTTACTGCTTTCTCCAACGGGATCGGGAAAAACACTGGCTTTTTTATTGCCGGTTTTAGAATTATTGCAGCCTGAAGTGCTTTCGGTTCAATGTTTGATTTTGGTTCCTTCACGTGAATTAGGATTACAGATTGAACAGGTTTGGAAGAAAATGGGGACTGATTATAAGGTGAATATCTGTTATGGAGGTCACTCGATTGACACTGAAATTAAAAATTTAAGTAATCCACCGGCTGTTTTAATCGGAACTCCGGGGAGAATTGCAGATCATATAGAAAGAGGAACTTTCCGAATGGACAAAATTCAGACTTTAATTTTAGATGAATTTGATAAGTCATTGCAATTGGGTTTTCATGAGCAAATGTCTTTTATCATTGGCAAGCTAACGAAATTAAACAAACGTGTTTTGGTATCGGCTACTTCAGATATTGAGATTCCGAGATATACCCGAGTGGTTAATCCGACCGTTTTAGATTTTATTCCGGAGGAAGAAGAAAAAGCCAATCTTTCGATGAAAATGGTGGTTTCTCCTGCGAAAGATAAATTAGGGAGTTTATTCAATCTGATTTGTTCTTTAAAATCGCAATCGGCTATTGTTTTCTGTAATCATCGTGATGCCGCTGAACGTATTAGTGATACATTAAATGAAAAAGGAATTTATTCGGTGTATTATCATGGCGGAATGGATCAGGATGAGCGTGAACGTGCTTTGATTCAGTTCAGAAACGGAAGTGTGAGTTATCTGATTACAACAGATTTGGCTGCCCGTGGTTTGGATATTCCGGAAATGAAACACGTTATACATTATCATTTGCCTTTAAAAGAAGACGAATTTACGCATAGAAACGGTCGTACGGCACGTATGCAGGCTTCGGGTACGGCTTATATACTCATTCACGAAAGTGAAAAAAAATTAGATTACATCGACTACGGTATGGATGTTTTGAATGTTGAAAATACAACAACATTACCAAAACCACCTGAATTTCAAACAATCTACATTAGTGGAGGAAAGAAAACAAAATTGAATAAAATTGATATTGTGGGGTTCTTTTCGCAAAAAGGAAAACTGGAAAAAGGCGATTTAGGATTGATTGAAGTAAAAGATTTTATTTCTTTCGCAGCAGTAAAATATAACAAAGTAACAGAGCTCCTTAAGAATATTAAAGAGGAGAAAATGAAAGGGAAGAAATTTAAAATTGAAGTGGCCAGAAAGGTAGTTAAGAAAGAAGAAGAGCGATAGTTTTTTTGAATTTGAAGAACTTTTTGTAAAGCTTTATCTCTTAAATAAGTGTGGTTTTTGAATTTAAATTATTGATTATTAATATGTTGTGGTTCGTTTATTGAGGAATGAAATGCTTTTGAACAAAATCAACAATTTAATGTTAATAAAATAGCAGTTTTAGAGGTAATTTTTCCTAATTTCGGCGTTTAATAATATAAGTAAAAATTAACCCCAAATTCATTATGAAAAACATTATTACCCTTGCCCTTATGCTCTTTAGTTTTGTTTCGTTTGCACAAATTAAAGTCCTTGAAACTGTACCAGTTGAAAAATTGGGAAAAGTAAATAACAACTATATTCAAAAAATTGGAGATGAGTATACGGTTTATTACACTAGTATTCAAAATGAGGACGAATCGTCAAGTTTAAGAAAGTTTACTTTCAAAAACGTAAATAACGATTACACCAATTTGTACAATATTATTTTAAATGGTTTTACAGCAAGCCCTTTATATGATATCAAATTAGAGTTGCCAAACAATTACATTTGGTTGCACTACACAGGAAGTGTTCTTCCGGAAAAAGCTACTGTTCAGTTTATGGTTTCTACTAAAGATGCTTCTTCTGCAACAAGCAGTGTTTCTGAGCCATTCGTTAAAGATCAGATTAATAAATTATTTCAAAAATAATTTGTTAGCAGACACTATATTAAAAAGGCCGTTCAGTTTTCTGAACGGCCTTTTTTAGTTTTCAGTCGCAGTCGCAGTTTACAGAAATGTACTGAAACCGAAGACTGCGACTGAAAACTTATATCTTCTTAACGTACTGTGTGATAATTACAATCTGTTGTCCGTCTACTTTTCCTTCAATGTATTCTGCATTTTCATGATCTAAACGAATGTTACGTACAGCAGTTCCTTGTTTGGCAACCATGCTTGATCCTTTTACTTTTAGGTCTTTAATTAAAACCACAGAATCTCCGTGCTCTAAAATTACGCCATTACTGTCACGGTGAATTAGTTTATTTTCGTCCTCTTCACCTTCTCCTGTTGCTTGCGCCCATGCCAAAGTATCTTCGTCTAAGTACATCATGTCAAGCAATTCTTGCGGCCATCCTGAAGCACGCATACGACTTAACATTCTCCAGGCTACGACTTGTACGGCGACATTCTCGTTCCACATACTGTCGTTTAAGCATCTCCAGTGATTTAAATCGACATTATCCGGATTTTCGATTTGATCTATACAAGTAGTACAAGCGAATATACTTTCGTCAATTCCGCCTTTTTGAGTAGGTAAGACGGTATATACTTTTAGGTTTTCGGTTGCGCCACAAAGTTCACATTTCGATCCGCTTCGTTTGTTTAATTCTCTTTCTATGCTCATTTTGTCTTTTTTTTGGCGAATGTATAGTTAAATACGACGTTTCGCAAATTATGTATTGAAGATTAAATTACTGTTCGCGTTTAACTTCATAAATTTTATTTTCATTGTAAAGTTTCAACATATTCTTTCTGGATATCGAATATGCCTCTTTATAATTTTGTGCGATATCAATTTTATTGATATCTGTTTTTGAATCAATTTCCATTTTATTTGCAAAAATAATCAGACTGTCTTTTGAAACTTGATCGATTTTCATCGTTGAATAATGTCCCTCTGCAGAGTTAAAAAAATAAACATCTCCCACTTTTGGATTCTTGACATAGCTTTCACTGTCTAAATCTGTTTGGTGTGAATTGTAAAAGCATAAAATAGCAATGGCAGCAACTAAAATTAATCCTGAAAACATCCAAATAGGAGTTTTTATCCCTCCATCTTTTTCTTTTTCTCTATCGAGTTTTGTTTGAATGTTTGCTGGTAATTCAATCTTTTCAAATGTTTTTTTACAGGAATTGCATTCAGCAAGAGTTACTTTTTTGATTGGAAAAAATGGAATCCAATATAAGTGTGCGTATTTTCCGTATATGCTATAAATCATTGATACATTAGTATCGCAATTTGGACAATCTACATTTATAATTTGTCCATCTTTTAAATTACTGGCTTTGGTTCCGTAAAAAAATATCATTTTATGTTTTTTGGTTTGTGCTGCAAAAATAAAGATATATCCTACCGATCCAAATTTATATTTAAGACTAAATTATTTCTGCACCCTTACAGCATCCGGAACCAACATTTCATACTCGCCACCATTTCGCAATACGTCACGAACAATACTGGAGCTGATATAGGATGTTTTGGCTGCTGTCAGCAAGAATACGGTTTCTATTTTTGAAAGACGTCTGTTGGTATGCGCAATCGCTTTTTCGAATTCGAAATCGGCTGGGTTGCGCAACCCTCTTAAAATAAAGTTCGCTTTTAGTTTATGACATAAGTCGATGGTAAGACCTTCATAGGTAATAACCGTTATTTTTGGTTCGTCTTTGAACGTTTCTTCAATAAATCGTTTTCTTTCTTCGAGTGAAAACATGTATTTTTTTTCGGCATTAACACCAATCGCAATGACAATTTCATCGAACAAAGAAATTCCTCTTTTGATAATGTCTTCGTGACCTAGTGTAATGGGATCAAATGATCCGGGGAATATGGCTTTTCTCATTTTTTTTGAGGTTCTGAGTTTCTAAGGTTCTAAGGTTCTGAGTTTTTGAGGTTCAAAGGCTCGGAGGTTTTATTTTGAATTCTTCTTTGTCGAAATTGATAAAGAAAGCTATTTTTAAGAATTAAAAAAGGTCCTGAAATCTTAGTAACTTAGAATCTCAGAACCTCAGTAACTTTTTTAAACTAACGCCAGCTCAATCGCATTAGTAAATAAATCTTCCAGAGAGATTCCCGCTGCTCTGGCTTGCTGTGGAATCAAACTTTCTGTTGTTAGTCCCGGAATGGTGTTCATTTCGAGCATATAAGGTTCGTTGTCTACGATAATGAATTCGCTTCTGGAGAAACCTTTCATTTTTAAAACTTCGTAAGCACGTTTGGCTGTTTCAGCTACTTTTTGAGTTAATTCGTCTGAGATTCTTGCCGGTGTTATTTCTTGTGATTTTCCTTCGTATTTGGCCTCATAATCAAAGAAATCATTATCAGATACAATTTCTGTAATTGGTAAAACTTTAATTTCACCTTTATAATTGATTACACCAACCGAAACTTCTGTTCCGTCAAGGAAACTTTCGATGATGATTTCGTTGTCTTCTTTATAAGCTACCTCAATAGCAATTGGCAATTCGGCAGCGGTTTTTACTTTTGAAATTCCGAAACTTGATCCAGCTTTGTTTGGTTTTACGAAACAAGGTAAACCTACTTTTTTTACAATTTCTTCGGTATTGATAACATCACCTTTATTTAGGTAATAAGAAATGGCTGTTTTGATTCCGTATGGTTTTAAAACCGAAAGTAAATCACGTTTGTTGAAAGTAAGTGCAGATTGGTAATAATCGCAGGAAGATTGCGGAATGTTTAACAATTCGAAATAAGCCTGCATTAATCCATCTTCACCCGGAGTTCCGTGAATGGCATTGAAAACACAGTCAAAAGTAATTTTTTGCCCGTTTACAGTTACGGAGAAATCATTTTTATCAATTGGAAATTCAGCTTCATTTTCGTCTACATATACCCATTTTTCTTTGAAAATATGAATACGAAAACCAACGTATTTTGTTTTGTCAAGATATTGGTGCACAACATTTCCGCTGATAAGAGAAATTTTATATTCGCTTGAATATCCGCCCATGATGATGGCTATGTTTTTCATTTTTTTATGTTTAGTATGTTTTGTTCGTTTTTTTGTTTCAAGTTTCAAGTTTCAAGTTCGACAATTTTGTGAACTTTGCGTGAAATCTTTGCGGCCTTTGCGGTTAAATTTTAACGTAGCGTTTTTTTGCCACTTTCTTGTTTTAAACAAAATTATCATTTTTTTTGAAACGAAATAGGTTTATCTTTGCCACAACTAAAAATAATTTTATGAGTTTACGTAAGTATTTAACAAGCCGTGTGTTCTTTTTGCAAGTATTAGGTGCGGCTGCTATTATTGCAGTTTTGGGTTATTTGTTTATGCATTGGTTGACTTTTACAACTGATCACGGACATGAAATCGCTGTTCCGAATTTATCTAAACTAACCGAAGAGCAAGTAGAAGCAAAATTAGACGAGCTGGACTTAGATTATGTGCTTTTGGATAGTGTTGATTACCGAAGTGAATTTCCAAAATACAGTGTAGTGGAGCAGGATCCATTGCCTGGAACAAAGGTAAAAGTTGGTAGAAAAATATATATAAAAATTAATGCTTCCGGATTTTCGTCTGTTCGAATTCCGGATTTAATAGAAAAAACGTATCGTGAAGCAGTTCCTACGCTAAAGGCTTTAGGACTTGAAGCAGGAACAATTACCTATATTCCGAATCTTGGAAAAGATATGGTTTTGGAAATGCGTTACAAAGGAAGAAATTTAAAAGTAGGTGACCGTGTATTGAAAGCTTCTAAAATTGATTTGGTTTTAGGAGACGGAAAAGCAACGTATGCAGATGACAGTCAGGCGACAGATAGTTTAGCTGTGCCACCAACTGAAACCCCAAAAGATGAACAATAATATTGAAAATTTAGATCTGGAAGACGAATTATTCGAACATTTCAGATTTGAAGTCCCTAAAGGTCAAGCGCTCTTGCGTATTGACAAATATTTAATGAATTTGATTCAGAATGCGACCCGAAATAAAATTCAGAACGCAGCTACTGAAGGAAACATTTTTGTAAATGATATTCCGGTAAAATCAAATTATAAAGTAAAACCATTAGATGTGGTAACCGTGATGTTATCGCACCCGCCCTTTGAAAATCATATTCTTCCGGAAGATCTTCCGTTGAATATTGTTTATGAAGATGATGCTTTGTTGTTAATCAACAAGGAACCGGGGATGGTAGTACATCCGGGTCACGGAAATTACACCGGAACTTTAGTGAATGCTTTGGCACATCATTTTGATAATTTGCCAATGAATAGCAGCGAACGTCCTGGTTTGGTTCACAGAATCGACAAGGATACTTCGGGACTTTTGGTTGTAGCCAAAACCGAAGCTGCCATGACACATTTGGCAAAGCAATTTGAAGCTAAAACTTCTGAACGTGAGTATATCGCACTTGTTTGGGGTAATGTAGCGGAAGAAGCGGGAACGATCGAAGGAAATCTGGCCAGACACTTAAAAGACCGTATGCAAATGGCTGTTTTTGCTGATCCTGAAATCGGGAAACCTGCAATTACACATTATAAAGTGTTGGAACGTTTTGGTTATGTAACGCTTATTTCCTGTAAATTGGAAACAGGCAGAACACACCAAATCCGTGCGCACCTGAAACATATCGGACATCCGTTGTTTAATGACGAACGTTACGGAGGGCATTTGATTCTGAAAGGAACCACTTTTACAAAATACAAACAATTTATAGACAATTGTTTCAAAGCATTACCACGTCAGGCATTGCATGCTAAAACTCTTGGTTTTGTGCATCCGACTACGGGAGAAATGATGCGTTTTGATACCGAATTACCGCAAGATTTTCAAGATTGTATTGAGAAATGGCGCAATTATGGAAAGACGCATAATATGGAAGACGAAGAGAACTAATTAGATAATTTGTCAATTAGAAAATTAGATAATTTTGTAATATAAAAAGCTCCTATTGGAGCTTTTTTTGTTTTATCATTAAAATATTAAGTTAATTAAGCTTTTTGTGTAATGTAGCTTAATGATATGATTTTTTAGATTATTTCAAATAAATGGTTTCTTTTGGAGGGGTGGTATAAAACCAGTTAACATTATCAAAATTTTTCAAATCAATTTCTATAGTTACAATATCTTTTGGTGTTGAAATAAATCCCGTATAAATTAATTTATTCTTTTTAATTTTCTTGAAGGTTATATTATTTATGCTGAAGTTAAAAAGTTTCATGTTCAAATATTCGATAAAGGATTCAGGGTCTTTTATGTTCAATTTAAAAAAACTTGCTATAGGATCTTTAAAAAACATTCCAGAAATAAATAAGATTTTGTCTTTATTTACAGCTACTAAAAATCTATTACTAAAAGGCACAAAGCCACAATTGCTATTTTTTTTGAGTATTGTGTCATCAGAGTCAAATTTGAAATAGGTATAATCAAAATTAGTAATTCGATAAAATGTGTATTTTTTATTATTTGGAAAATTAATAGGTTCCACTTCTGTACTAATTTTTAAATTCCAATCTTCTAATGGTAAAAGACAAGCTCTGCTGAACTGATATTCGGAGTCTATTTCTTTTGTTAAATAGAAGATACGATATGATAAAATATTTTTTCTGATAAGATCTTTTTCTGTAACACCGAGATCTTGACTATTTGCCGGAGAAAAAAAGAAAAAAAGGAATACCAAAATAGTATATCTCATAGTATAGTAGTTATCTATTATTATTATTATTAATTTAATTCAGAATGGTATTTTACTTTTCCAATCGAACCTGTTGGTGTGGGCACCAATTCAAATACAGAAGTAGGAGCGAGGCCTGATTCGATGCGGTGCGAAACGTAGATGATCGCTACGCTGGTTTCCTGTTTTATGGTATTGATAAGCTGAATTACCAAATCTACATTTTCGTCGTCTAAACCTTCGACAGGTTCGTCCAGAATTAATAATGGCGGATGTTTTAAAACGGCACGAACGATCAACGCTACTCTTTGCTGGCCGATTGACAGTTCTGTAAAACGTTTGTTTTTTAATGGACTCATTTCGATTACTTCAAGCCATTGTGCTACGTTTTGCTTTTGAAAAGTTGTAGGTTCTGTATATAATCCGATAGAATCGAAAAATCCGGACAGTATCATTTGTTCTAAAGTGTGGCCTTTTTGAAACAAATCGGTCATCGAAGTGGTGAAGATTCCGATCTGTTTTTTAATGTCCCAGACACTTTCTCCCGTTCCTTTTTTTCTTCCAAATAAAAATAAATCCTGACCAAATCCTTTTGGATTGTCTCCCGTAATTAAAGAAAGAATTGTGCTTTTTCCGGAACCATTTGGACCGATAAGTTGCCAGAACTCACCCGGTTTTATGGTCCACGATATTTGATCTACAATTTTTCTTTCTTCGTAACTTACCGAAACGTTTTCCATTTTTATTAATACACTTTCGTGAAAGGAATGCGGTTCTATGGCTTTTGGAATTGAAGTAGTCTGTAATGTTTTAAAATGGTTTTCGACTTTTGATAATGGATGCAAAGCAAACGAATTGTCCTTAATTTGGACTTTATTGGGTACAAAATCAAGAACGTCAACATATCGATTAACCAATTGAATAATAGCAATACTATCGGTCAGTTTTTTTAGTGATTCTGCCAAAACAACACGGGAGGCTTGATCTAAATGATCAAAAGGATTGTCGAAAATGATGAAATCAGGTTTTTGATTGATACAGTATCGAAGAAACTCTTTTTTACGCTCGCCTGAAGAAAAGGTTCGCAATTGTCGGTGCGAATCCGGAGAAGCTTCTACAATGTCATATTGGTATTCTTTTTCAATAAATTTCTCTATCGCCATGTCGGAGAAAAGAATGCCTTTCTGGTCTTTAAAAACGGCCAATTCTCCTTCAATAGTGCCGGAAAGTAACGTGTCGATAAAAGCTTTTTTGTTTACTTTATTTGATAAAAGGATATCCCAATGCTGCATTTTTATTTCTTAAAAGATTAATTGTTTTCTTTGGTTGCCATCGGACGATCGTTACGTGACCATTCGCTCCAGGAACCTACATATAATTTTGGAATCGGAATTCCGGCATAATCCATTGCTAATAAAGTATGACAAGCCGTAACGCCCGAACCACAATGGACTATTGTATTTTCGGGTTTTACAGGACCTAAAATTTCAGTATATTTTTTCGCTAATGTTTCAGCAACATGATAAAAGCCATTTTCGTCTAAGTTTTCACTAAAAGGAACATTAGTCGCTCCCGGTATATGTCCTGCGATTAAATCCAGAGGCTCTGTGAGACCATCAAAACGATTTTTGTCTCTAACATCAATAACGATAAATTCGTCATTATTTCGAGCCGTTTCAACTTGGTTTATGTCCGCTAAACCCAATTGCCATTCTTTAATCGGATAATTTTCTACGGTGTCAAAAGGTTCAATTTCTGAACTTATTGGAAAGCCACTTTTGATAGCAGCCTGTAAACCACCGTTTAAAACCTGTACTTTTTCGTGTCCGACAGCTCTGAGCATCCACCAGAATCTGGCAGCGGCATTGGATCCGTTTTTGTCATCATAAATTACAACATGGCTTGAAGGCTGAATTCCAAGGTTTGATAGTGTTTTTGAAAATTTATCGAGAGAAGGTAAAGGATGTCTTCCACCTTTTGTAGGTTCGGTTGTGATCGTGGCTAAATCGTGGTTCAAGTCAGCATATCGCGCACCTTTTAAATGCTCTTTTTTATAATTTTCTTCCGCACCGATTCCTGCTCTCGCGTCTATTAGGATGATTTCTTGTGAAGTATGTAATTCCAGTAGTTCATTGGGATTTATAAGAGGCGAAATTTTAGTTGACATGGCTTTGGCGTTTTTTGGTTTTATAAAGGATTGAAAATTGGTGATTTGTGTTTGATGCTTCCTTTTTTTGCCACAAATTGCATGAATTGGCGCGAATTGAATTTGTTGGTTTGTTTTGTGAATGAGGTTAACTTGGGATTTTTTCGATCAGGATTTCATTATCTGATTGATCAAAATAAGTACAGGTCATTTCGACTATATCAACACGCCATTTTGCAATACCACATTGCGCACAATGGCCGCAGAATGTTATATAATCGGTTTCACCATACTGATGTTTTACCAAAAACTCAATAAATAGTTCTTTGTTCGGAAAAGGGGCAACTTTAATTTCGGCATATTTTTCATCAGCAGTAACGTTGTAATTGTTTACGCCGTAATATTCTACATGACCGTCGTGCACAAAAGTATCGTATCCTTTAACACCCAGAATAATTAAGTCTTGTATATAATTTGGAAAATCGGCACCCGATTTTACTTTAGAATGTGCTTCTTTTATTTGTTCGATTGTAAACATATTGTCAGTTTTTTAAGATTGCTATTATATTTCAAAAATACGATTAATGGATCAAAGAACGGATTCCGCTTTTATTATCTGACCGAATTTGAATTGATACTTATAAAAGTAAAGAGAACCATTTTTAAAACAAAGAGTAAAATGCTAAAGTTATCTGAAAAAGTAAAGGACTGCGAATTACCGTGACTTCTAATTTTTGTAGGTTTCTTTTTAGTTTCGTTTAATTTTAAGTTAACTGCTTGATTTTTAAAATGTTGTATTTTGGCGATGAATAATGCACTTAAAAGGATATTTTTTTTAAATAGCAAGGTTTTTCGTAAATTTAATAGTAGAATGTTGTAAGCTAAAATTGATATTATGAAAAGAACAATACTTCTATTCCTGTTGACAGCCCCTACATTTGCCCAGGAAATCAATACATTTGATTTTGCCGTTATAAACTCAACCTTAATTTCACCCAATATCGATCTTGATAAAGGACGTAGTGTTATTGCGGGCAATGAAAATCAATATTCGACTTACTTTCAGTACGCCTTTACGATGTGCGAGGACGATGTTATTTTGGGAGCTGGCATCGATAAGTCTGATATTGATCGGTCTTATGTTGGTTATATCGGTAAGATATGTGAAAAGTTCAGAGCTACAATCGCTATAGGTTACTTAGAGTCGAGGAGTGGTTATGACGGAACATTTACGGGATTTAGTGTATCCTGGCATTTTAAGGAGAACACTTTTATTGGTGGTAGTCTCGAGAATTTGCATTCAACAAGCATTAGTTATGATACCGATGAAAGTTCCGATTATTACAGAAAACTGGTTCCAAAAGTTTTTGCGAGTTACGAAATTATTCCACATCTGATTGCTTTTGGTCAGTTAAGCAGCAGAGTTAATGATATTGCTTTAAAATATCAGAACGATCGTTTCGCGGCGGGAGGGTTTTATTCCGGTCAGGGAGAAGAAGGAATTTTTGGAACGGTAAACTTTGGTCGTTTTGCAGTTTCCTGCAGTACAACTTTTGATAAAGTAAATTTTGGATTGAAGTTTCAATAAACTAACAACGTCTTACTCTAGAAAACTTATTTCTTTAACGTGACAACCTGTTGCGGATAAGGGATATCAATATTGGCCTCGTCAAAACGTTTTTTGATGCTTTGCAATAAATCACAATACATAATAAAACCGTCCGTAGAGTTTTTTGCCCATGCCCAGGTTTTTATATTGACACTTGATGCACCGAGTTCAACTACTCTTGCATTAACTAAAGGCGTGTTTTTCTTTTTTTCTTCGGCAGTTCGATTATCAATAGAAAGGGGATGTTTGCTGACTTCCTCTTTCATAATTTCCAGCGCTTTTTCGATATCCGATTCGTAACCGATACCAATTTGGATTATTTTGCAACACTTGGTATCGTGCATATTGGTGTTTACAATAATTTGATTGCTAATAATCGAATTTGGAATAATGATTCGGTTGTTTTCCGCATCTTTCAGAACGACCTGTCTTAGATTGATATCTTCAACGGTACCTACAAAATTGTTGATGGTAATTTTGTCATTGATGCGAAAAGGCTTAAAAATCACAAGAAAAATACCGCTTACAATGTTACTTAACGCTTGTTGCGAAGCCAAACCGGCCACGATCGAAATAACGCCGGCACCTGCCAAAAAGGAATGTCCGATAATTTTAAATTCCGGAATTTGTATTAAGGCAAATGCAAATCCCAAAATATAAATAACCGTAATGATTAAATGTTTTAAAAACTTAAAACCTGTCGCATCGTATTCTTTATCGCTGAGTTTGCGATAGAGAAACATTTTTAAGGCTCTATCTGTAATGGCACCCAAAACGATGGTTACAATCACTATAATAGCGACAAAAATGCCTATCCTAAAATCTGTTATATAATCAATCATTCGTTGTAAAAAGGAGCTTATTATTCGTCGAAATTGTCGTAGTAGGTAAAATCTTTTGTAATCAAACCGTTTTCAATTGTAAAAATAGTACAAATTGGGAGTTCAAAAGTTGAATCGTCTTCGGCAGTTCCGGAAGACACAAATTCAACGATAACATTATTTTCTCCTGAAGGATAGATCTGAATGACTTTATCAGTCAAATCGGGAAACATCTGATTTAATTCGCTGTATTTTTTTAGGGTTTCAGCACGAGTTTGTTTTACGATCCCTGTTCCGAGTGACGGATCTTTAAAATCGGCAGTCGGGGTATACATTTCGGACATTTCTTTCCACTTGTGGTTGTTGAAATGCTCGAAATATTGTTTGACTAAGGCTGTATTTTTTGACTCCATATTTTGCGGTTTTTGGTTGTTACAAGAGATTAAAATTAATAGTGTAAAAAAACTTAAGATTGCTTTTTTCATAGTTATTGTTTTAATTATGGTTGAAACATTCGTTTAACTGTAAGCACAAAATGGAGTCAATTTATTACATAGGAGCTGTTTTAAAGTGCTATAAAATCTTCGCTTTTCGGAAAAATACTCAAAGCATCAACTGCAATTTGTGGAGTTGGAGTAGCTAATTTACGCAATTTAGTATCCATCCAGGCGCCATCAACGGTAATAACGGCACAAAGTGTATCGTCTTCCTTTCTAAATTCGTGAATGATAGACCAGCGTGACGCATCCGCTTTCATTTTTGAAGTTTTGGTATGAATGAATATTTTATCTGAAAGTTTTAGCTCTTTTCTAAAAACACACTCTTCTCTAAATAAAATGGGTCCAAAGCCCTCTGTCTGCATTATTCTTAAAGTCAACCCCAATTGTTCTAAAACTTCGATACGATGTTGTGCGCCAAAATCGTAATAAGCACTATGGCGAACGTGAAAATTTGGGTCAAGATCTGACCAGCGAAAAGATAATTCTTTAGTAAATGAAACCATTTGTTTTTTTAATTTTAATGTTAATCGGAACTGTTTTTTTGAGATTTGTTTCTCATAAAAACGGTTATTGTCAGAAATCGAAATTACAAATAAAAACCGGAAAAGTTCTTTATGAAAACTTAAAGTATCAGCAACAGCTTAATAAAATTCTGTTTGAAAAGAGACGAAATCCTGTAATTTAGGTAATGGTCTGATAAGGACTTTCTTCTGGGAATGCGTTGGCTTTCCACTTTCGTCGTCATAACGTTCTGTATCCTTAATTCGGATTCCGGTAGATAAATTAAAATCTATTGTGGTCATTGTACCTAGGCCGTCAGAATAGGCTTCGGAGAAACCGATAAGTTCGAAATTGCCATTTTGAAATCGGAATTTATGTTCATAATGGCCTCTTGTAAGTTCAATATTAATACTGAGAATCCCTTTTTTGATCGTAATTTCTGAAAAAGCATTCCCTGAGTAATAACCTTTTTTGCCCTCAGGAAATGCTGGGTCTATTGCTTTTGTTGAAGAAAGAATTGGTTTGAATTTTCCATTTGTTTCGGCAAAATAGATTTCGAGTTTATAAGGTCCTTCATCATTTAAGGTGTCTTGTGATACTAAAACATAATCGATTAAACCGTCTTTGTTTAAATCGCCTTTTACTTTGGTAATCTCTTTATTGAAATTATCTTTTTGAGCAAAGAGCAACGTGGAGAAAAGGATAAAGTATAGTGAAATCAATTTTGCCATTGGGTAATGCAGTAATTTATTTTTAATTCAATTGAGATTCTTTTATAGCTGATATTTCGATGTCATCTTCATCTAAAGCTTGTAAAAAATCTGCTGCATCATAAACTTCTCCCATTGTTGTTACACCGGTCTTTTTTACTCTGCCTGACAAAATTCTATTTATTCCTTCTACTACCAACGGAGCGGTAACGGCATAAATATCCTGTCCCTGAGCGGTAATGATTCTTATTTGGTTGTCTTTTGTTGCAACAACATCAACACAGAATTGTTGTGAGGATCTGTTTTTGCTGTCTACAGCTTTAGGTTCCGGAGTATCATCATTTCTAAGATCATTCAAAGAGTTTTGACTAAGATAGGTATTAACACTGCTAACATTTAAATGACGCGAAATAGTAATGATTTCAGAAAGCGGCAAAGCAACAACTTCCTTAATCCCAATTGGACTTTTAAAATCCCATTCTTGCGAAGGACTTGCTTCAAGTTCTTGTAAACGATTGTCTTTGAACGTTAATCTTTTATAGTGATTTCGGTCTCCTGTTAGCCTTGTTCCTTTTGTTGGATGCCACGAGTCCAGTCCGATATAAACATTTATTTCATCGATCTGGTTCCAATCGTGGGTTAGGGCAGTACTCAATAAATCGGCTAATCCGCCATAGAAAGCAGAGGCAGGAATTATGAGGATTTTATCGTTTTTTGCCTGTTCAGAAAACTGTTCGAAGATGTCTAAAACAGGTTTTTGTTCCGCCGTTAAATCAATGTAATGACTACCCAGTCGCAAAGCAGATTTTATGATAGGTTCTGCGGTGTCTAAGTAAGGGCCGGCACAGTTTATAATAATTTCTGCACCTGAAAATGCATCATCTAATGTTTTCGGATCGTGAATAGATGCTGCTTGTATTTTTAAATCTGGATATTCTTGATTTAAAAGCACTAATTTTTCCTGATCTCTTCCCGAAAGGATAAGATTTTTATAACCTTGTCTGTAGAGTTCGGAGACAATAAACTTTCCGGTGTGTCCGTAGGCACCATAAATTGCAATTCTATTTTTCATAAGGATTAGTTGGTTTAGTAATGTATAAAAAATATATTTTAAGAACGATTTGTTTCTTTTGGAGTTAATTTTTTTACAATCCAGGGCAAAGTAAGTCCTTGTCCGATAAGGGTTAATAATACAACCGCAACTGAAATAAAAATAATAGCATTTCTTTGAGGGAATGGTGTTCCGTTTTCCAGAAATTTGGGTAGCCCGATCGCGATTGCCAACGAAACAATACCGCGCATACCAGACCAACCTAAAATAATACTGTTGTTGAAGTCTAAAAGAGCATGTTCGCTTACTTTTCTTTTTCCTTTTGTATCTAGAAAAGCTTTTTGAAGGTTTATTTTTTGCAGAAAAACCCTTCCCATTCTAATTAACAGTGCTGTGATGGTAATAATCGCAGCATACCCAATATAAGGCAAAATCATAGTATTGTCTATGTCTTTGAGGATGTAGCGGAAATTAAGACCAATTAAAATAAAGATTAATCCGTTAAGGAGAAAAATAATAATATCCCAAAGCGTTCTGGAGTTGTTTTTTAAACTTTCGGGGAAGATTTTATTACTGAATCGGGCAATAGACAATCCTAAAACGACTACCGCGATAACGCCTGAGACGTGCAGATGTTCAGCAACAAGATAGGCTACAAAGGGCATTAAGAGCATAAAACTAATCGTAACGTTTACATTTTTATGCACTTTGGTTAGGATGTAAGCGAGAATTTTGGCCATGATAAAACCAACCAAAAAACCACCTCCAAGCAATAACATAAACTGTAAGGTCGCTTTCCAAATTACAAAAGCTGATCCCATTACAGCCGCCACAGCAAAGCGGTAAGCAACAAATGCCGATGCGTCGTTAATAAGGCTTTCTCCCTCAAGGATTGTGATGGTTTTGTGTGAAATTTTTAGCCCTTTTGTGATACTTATTGCCGCTACAGCATCGGTGGCAGAAAGGATTGCGCCAAGTACAAACGAAAGCGGCCAGGTCATTCCGGGAATCAGGTAATGGGCGACAATGGCGATTCCTAAAGTGGTAACAAAAACTAATGTAATGGCCAATGTACCAATTGTATTGATATTGGTTTTAAAATCATTTGGCGAAATATTAAAAGAAGCATCGTATAAAAGCGGAGGCAGAAAAATCAAAAAAATAATTTCGGGATTAATCTCAATTTCGCCCATGCTTGGAAAAAAACCGATTATGATTCCAACAATAACCAATAAAATAGGGTAGGGTAACTTAATTTTATCTGCAAAAGCAGAAAGTCCAATTACGATGGCCAGGATAAAAATGATGATGCTGTAATTTTCCATTATTTGGCTTTTACTGAATGAGGTATTTTTTGAGATTACTAATTTAGTTATTTCTTAAAATAAAAAATTCACAAAGTTTCTTAAATTATCCTGTTTTAGTTTTATTGGTTTTAAATTTTGATTTTATGCGTTAGATGATGGGTTTTATTTTTCTGAAAGTACACTCCGATTTAATACATCTTCCAGATTTCCAATTTCTAGTAAATCTGCAATAGTTTTTTCAATACACTCCCTTGTAAGTTCCTTTACAAATAAATCTGGTGTACATTGATATAAACCATTTAAATTGTCGCCGCTTTTTTCATTCAGCTTTTTTAAAGTTTCTAAAAACTTATACGTCCAAATGTTTATTCCGTAATGTTTTCCATTTGGCAAATCAACATGAATATTACAAGATTCATTTTCCATATCAGAATTGCTAAAATCGACATGTTCAAATTCAAGCCAAAGTTTAAAGTTGGTCATTGGAGATTTATATGTTTTATGTTTAGTTAGTTCGGTTACTTAAAATTATCTGTAAACGCTTGTTAGTGGATGTAATTTTGATTGTATTATATTTTGACTCTGTGTTAAATTTGTTAATAGCGATCTAGTGCTTGAAAGGGTTAGGGATTTCGAAGCTGAGTATTTTTGACTAAACGTATATAGCAATAAAAATTGTAATTGCACTAAAGTCCCAATCTCTTCAAGCTGTTTGGATCAATTTAGCCTTGCCAGACATTAATTTCTGTGACTTTTTCGTTTTCAAATGTTATTGTTAAACTTCCGGTGTTTATTCCGGTTTTACTATATCCAAGATAATATCTAAATTCTTTTTCTGTTGAAAAACTGCTACTAGGTTTTCCGAGCAAATTAATAATCTCGTTTTTGGACATTCCGATTAGTTTATAATTATTTCGCAAACTGTTCATCATATCCCAACGCATAGTCATGTTGTCTTCAAGGTTTAAATTTGCATTTTTCCATTTCTGAGAAACAAATTTTTCACCTGAAATCTTTCCACGCAATCCTAAAGCGCAAACAAATACGATAATAAGGACATTTAAGAATATATTCAGTTTTTTCATTTTGTTATTTGTTGCAAATGTTTCTATCTTATTCTGCTCTTCAAAAAGATCGTCCAATGTTTTGCTTTTGAAGTGATTGGGATTTAAAGGCGCGTTTTTTTTATTAAACACAATTTTTTGAAGCACAGAATCATCTTTTAATTAAGCTTAAAGACCTAATCACTGCAAGCCGTTAACCATTGGATTTTATTTGTTTTTAAGATTATTATACCAATACATTATTTTTTCAATTTCTTTTTTGTCAACTTTAGGATTAGAATTCAGACCGAGTTCTATTTTTGAATTTGTAATGTAAGAGTTTAAAAAAATAATTGCAAATCCACCAACTTCGGCATTATCTTCTGAAATAAATGAAGAAAAAGTATTCATATAACCACAGCACTTTTGATTAGAATTAAGTATACTAATCAAATATTCTACATCCTCTTTTTTGACCCAATTTTTAGGAAAGTCTCCCGAAAAAGTTACAGAATTAAGCCCTCGCTTTTGGTCATACTTCTCTATAAATAGTTGTATAAATTTTCTTGCGTTTAAGTCTTTAATGTTTAAAGTTTTATTTGTGTCAATTTGAGTTTTAGGTTTAAAAATTTCATTTTTAGAAAGGAAGTATGGAATAGACAAAACGAAACAAAAAAGTAGTAAGTAAAAGATCTTTTTTTTCATAGTTTTCTTTGTTTATTGCTCGTTCGGTTAAATTAATGATTTTTATTATTGCTCTATCGTTTTTGAGAATGTAATTTTTTCTTTGGATACTTTTTTTAGTAAACTTTTTTCAGCTAAACTCCAAATAATTAAAATGTTATCTTTTACAAAAAAATCTTCCGGATGCTCCTTTGTAGATTTTTTTCCGCCCCAAAGTAGACCTTCGAGGAAACCTTGCATTTCAAAATTATTTTCAAATTCAAAATACATAATGCTTCCACTGTCAGTTTTGTTTTCAAAATTTTGAACTTCTTTATGTTTTACTTTTCCAATCAAAGCAGAATATAGATCAGGATTATTGTAGAATGTGCAAGCTTGTATTGAGATACATTTTGGTTTATTTGTCAAATGATAATCTACAGGAATTTCATTTTCATTAAGTTTTAACTTTTCAAAATTCTGCGCAAATACATTTGTACTTAAAAATAAGCAAGAAAGAAATAAAATTGTTTTTTTCATTAAATAGGTTTTATATTTAGTTTTTTCGTAATTCAACCATACTTAAATTCGTTAGGAGCTCATTCAAGTCGCAGAATTCTTTTTGGTTACAGTAAACTTGTTGTTATCTGATGTTTTTTCTTTTCAATTGTGAATAGGATTCCACAGTAATTATTGAGAGATTAAAAAGTAATAAGTAGTATCCACTCTTTATTTGTTCAATATCTTCAAAAACTTTTCCAAAATATAGCAATACCAGCGGGAGTATTAGTAAAAATATATTCAAAACGCCTAAAATCAGAGTTACTTTAGGCTTGTTTTTAAACGAGTAAAATACTAGAAGTAAATTTATTAAAATAGAAATCGAGAACGGCAGTAATGGCCATTGAGGAGTTTCAATATCATCAATGAATAGTTTCCCGATTTGATAACCGTTTAGTGTTATTTTTTTTTTGAGTTTTACAAAATCAGTAATTGCATTTTGCTTTTTTACGGTCAGTTCTGCGAAAGTTAAATTGTACTCTTTTTCATTAAGTTCCGTTCTAGAGACGCTTTTTACCTCTTCCCATAATGGACTATTTTTTAAGTTTCTATTTTCAGAAATATTTTTGTCTGAACAAGTTTGAAAAAAGGGGAGGAATAGAATCAATAAACTAATTATGGAGAGTTTCTTTAACATATTTTGTTGTTTTATGGTTGTTCATTGGTTATTTTCGGTGCTTTGTGCGAAAATGCCAGGAACGGTTAGCGGTAGTATTTTTTACAATCCTTTTTGGCTTCAATTATTGTGATTCCAAGTAAAATAAATCCGCCAATGAGAGCAATATACGCACCTAGTCTTTGTTTTTCAATATATTCTGCTGCGCTATATACAACTTCATTTTTTTTCTCAATTTGAAAGATATCTAAATTTAAGTTTGTTGAATTATTATCATTAAAATAAACTAGTACTTCATCGTTTAAATTCAACTTTTTAGCAAGCAAATCATAATTCTGTTCTTTGTTATAAACTCCAAAAACTTTTTTATTTCCCTCAATTTTGAAAGTAAATACTTTTGAGGCAAGTTTATACTTTCCGGCTACTGATGAATTGTTTTCAGTTATTTTTGTTTCAATAATTTTTCCATTTAAACTATCGTAACTAGTAACATTTCTGCTTATGTTTGTTGTTGTTTCAAACTCCAAATAAGCACAAATAAAGCAAACAGAAGTTAATATTAACGAGGCTAAATTTTTAATTATAATTTTTATCGGTTTCATGTTTTTAATTGTGCCGCCAACATTTTTTGGGCTTTACGAGATTGGAAACTAAAACGGCTGTCGACTGTAATTTTTATTTCCACATTGATTTATACTGTTCCATTTTATTCATTTCTTCACTCATAAATGAATTGTCTTTATTTTGTATTCTTAATTGATTTATAGCGTCAATGTTTGCCAATACACCAGATTCATACCAAGGAAATTCATTTGCTAAGGAGTCAAGTTTAGCTAATGCTCTTAGACTTTCTCCATTTTGTGACAGAAAAATCGAATGTTCGTATCTAAATGTTGGACACCAATAATATTCTTCGGCTAATTTTTCCCAAGTTTCATCATCACAATTTCCTGCTTTAAGAAAATTAATTGCAAAAATAGATGAATCGATATAATTAACAGAAAAAGCAAAATAATTTAATAATGGAATTTCTTTCTCGTTAGCATCGTTTTTAATTCTATTTTCGATTACTTCGTTAATTAATTTATGGGATAGTTCTTTATCTTCATATGAATCGGATAAATGTAATAAATTAGCGTATTCGGTTTTGACAATATCTAAATCCGGTCTCAATTCGTAAGCGCCTTTTGAATAATGTAAAGCTTGAGGAATGGAGTTTAAAACACGATAAAGTTTTGATAGTGCAACAATCAATCTTATATCTTGAAAATCATCTTGTTTTATATTGGTTTCTTGAAAATTTAAAGCTTTTAGAGCGTATCTGTCTTTTACAAATCGTTCAATTATTTGCCATTTTTGTAATTTGTTAAGTTCAGTTTCATCCCATTGTTCAAATAAAATTGCTCTTCGGTCCCAAATTGATCTGACTTTTTTCCATTCATTAAAAGTGAAATTAAAAGCTTCGTGTTCTTCAAACAAATTCCCTTGTTCGTCTTCTAAACTAAGCTCAATTCTAAATTCAGGAGATGAATAGTATCGATTTATTGAATCATACAATTCCGTTTTAAAAAGATCAGGTGTATTTGTACTAATTTCATTAGAACCGGATAATTTATTCATCATTTCTAAAAATAAATCTTGGTCATTTTGTGGCGAAGATTTAAGTTCATCCATTGCTTTTTTTTCATGCTCCTCAGCATTCTTTTCAATTATTGATGAATTTCTTTCTTGTTCTTTGTTTTCGGTTTTTCCGAATAATCGTTTAAATAGGCTCATAGTTGTTGTTTTTCTAAAATTACAGCTTACGGCTGTTAACGTTTATTGTTTGTTTTTATAGCGTATTGGTCAAATTTATACTTAATTTTTTTTGTTATAAAGTTTGAAATAAATAACGAGCCTGCCCCTAAAAAAACAAAAGATGTTCCCATTTTTAATGGGGAAATATCCATTTTTCACTCCGCCAAAAATTGAAAGTAGTAATAAAACCAATACTAATTAATAGTAATCCAATAATTAAATGGAATATGATTTTTTTGTTTTTCATGAGTTTTTTAAAATAGCTGTTGCCTGCTGTTTTTATTGTAATTTTATAATGCCTTTTTCGTTAGATAATGTATCATTTTCGTTCCTACTATAGGTTCTTTTTAATTGTAGACTTTCTAACATTAAATGATCTGTCAATTTTAAATGTTTAGCAGATGCTTTATAAACATCATATTGGAAAGGTGGTTCAGACCATTCTAAAGTGTACTGATAGGCATCAATTATTTGATTTTCATTATTTGTTTTAATAATCAGTATGTCTTTAAATTCTTTTATTGAAGTTGGAGCACCGCCGTTATAACTACTTCCTTTAAAAGTGGCAATAAATTGATAGTAATTGTATTTTCCATTTTTGGGTTCAAAAGCGCTAATTCTTTTTTTTGGTTTATGAAATAATCCATAATTATTATCAATGTCATCTAATTTTGAATAGTCAAAGTCGGCATTAATTAGTTGTTTTTTAAGCTTATAAATTTTAGGTTCATTAAGCCCGGTTGCTTTGTCTTCAGTTTTTATTTCATGAACTATTTCTTTTTGTTTTGATTTACAAGAAACTAAAAAAGATAAAATGAGAGATATTGTGATTAGTTTGTATAGTTTCATAATTGGCTGATTCGATGAATTTTCGTTTTTATTGTTCAAAATCATAACTAACGCCTTTGGGGCTAAAGGAGGTTGGGGATTAAAGATGCGGACTTTTTTCATTGTACGTCAATTTTTCAAGTACAAAACTTAAATTTGGCACTTGAGCCCGGCTCGCACAAAACCTTGTTATTGTATTTTTTTTTACTCCCCTGCTGAGCGAAGTCTCCCGACTTCGTACCCGCTCCAATGAGCTAAAAAAGTTGTAGCCGAATATAGTAGTGTTTGCGAAGCCAGGAGACTTCGCACAGCGATCGCAATATTGTGAAAGAACACTTCGAAAAGCTGGAGTTTTTCCATTAAGCAAAAATTTTCCCAGTACAAAAACCAGCTGTAAATTAAGCCAAGTACCCAAATCTCTTTTAACGGCTGTTGACAGTTGTATTTTTAGACCCAATTAATATCAGTTGAACTAACTAATTGGCGACTACCGTTTTCATAAACAAAGTTAAAGGTAAATGTTTGCGGTAAATTATCATTAGGTTTTTCCATTAGAATTAACTTTAAAAAATACGGATTACCGCCTATAAAAAATGAACTTTGATTTAAAGCAATTACTAATGAATCTATTGTTTTTTGTTGACCATCCCATTGAACATCATGCCATTTAAATAAATCTTTAATGTCAGTACCTGCCGGTTTACCATTAAAATTATTATTACTGAATATTTCAATTGTTTTCAATTTATCTTTCAGTCCGTCAATACCTGGGGTGCCTTTTGAAAAAGCATAAGCTGAAGTTGTAAAGTTGAACCACTGTCTTGATTTTTCAATATTTGCAACGTAGGTATAAGACATGTTAATTTTAAAGTATACTTTATTTTCTGAAATTATATCTGTAGGCTTAACAAGATTTGTTAATGCTTCGTCTTTAAAAGCCTGACAAGTCAAATTGTCAATTTTATAATATGGGTCTACACTTTCACATGAGATTGGTATAATCCCTAAAAAAAACACTAATATTAATATATTACGTTTCATAAATTACTCATTGTTTAAAAATTTAATTTTCTGATTCTATGCTGTGGATTACAATTGTGTCTAATTTTTCGATAATAGTACTACCAAGGTCTTGGCACTATACGAGTATGGGGATTTAGAAGGCCGAATGTAGGAATAAAACGATAATTCAAGAAAGGCTCAATCACGACAAACGGCTGTTGTGCGATCGGTTATTTTATTTACTATTACTCTCCAATATATTTTGTCCTTATAAATTTTGAACAATCATTTTCAAACTCATTGCACGAATCAAATAAGATTATAGCTCCATTTTTATTTTTGTTACTTTTCAAGATTTGATAAATTTCAACTCCTCCAATTGGGTCGACTCCAACTAAATCAATAATAATATTCTTTGTAAAAGTTAACGTTTTGTATAAGCTTAGTATTCTTCTAGGACTTCCTGCTAATGTGTTCACTTTTATTTTTGGTTTCATCCAATTAAGTTCATATATTTTATTTCTATAAAATATATTTGAGCCAGAATTCTTAAGATACTTTTCAACTGTTAGAGGAAAGATAAAACTTAAAAGTGAATTTGTTTCTATGTGTTCAACATATTTGAAACTTGAGTTTTGATTTGTAAAAATACTATTTAATTTAAGAGTTAAGTTCCTAAATTTAGCACCTCCAAGAATTTCAATTATAATAATTTCTCCTTCATTTATAGTAAAAGCAGGTATTATAAAATCGTCAATAATTTGTTCAGGGAAATTTAATAACATTATAAATTTGTTTTTTTTTACTTCTGCGGTTAACTGTGGCGCAACGTTCTGGCACTACAAGAGGTTGGGGAATAAAGATGCGGGATTTTCTCCATTATGCACAAGTTTTCCAAGTACAAAACTAGCTACAAATTCAGAATAATGTCCAGATCTCGTGTAACGGTTATTAGTTAGCCGGGCTTTGTTCTTATTATTTTGTAGTTGTTATTATTATAGCTCCGTAAACTTCATCTTTTCCATATATAACATTACTACTGTTTTTATTTAAAATGGTAACATCTGATATAATTTCTTTTTTTATAGGTAGAACTATTGTGTTAAGAGTTTTATTATATTTAAAAGGCTCTCCATCTATGACTATTAATGGAGGATTAGCAATTTCATCTTTTTGGAAAGCGGTTTTGATTTTGTCAACCAAATAATATTGTGATTCGTCTTCATTTTCCAGTAAAAATATTTTCGTTTTTGAGGTTGTAACTATTAAAACTCCTGCTTCGCCGAAATTACCATAAATACTAATGCCTTTCTGTTTATCAATTGCTACAATCTTTTCAATAGCAACTTTTGACAATGGTAATTTTTCTTTTTCTAAATCTTGGTAACGAAATGGTATTCCATTAACAACAACAATAGGGCGATTTGTTATTAATCCACTTTCAGCCATTTTTGAAATTGAATCTGAAAGAAATAATTTCTCTTTTCCGTTTTCAAGAAGCTCATATCTGTTTTGTGAATACATTGAAAATGATATGATAGAGATAATTCCGAGAAAAATTTTTTTCATAGTGATTTTTTTAGATTTCATAACGCCTTGTTACTAAAATTTCGGCGCTTGTCATGGTTAGGGGTTTAGAAGCCGAGTATTTTCGGCTCGACGAATATAGGAATAAAAACGATAATTCAACTAAAGCGCTACTGGAAGTCGCGAGGCTTCGCATAGCGAGGGATATAGATTTTGGTTGTTTTACTATTGTTGTGTACTAAGAACGATTGGGTATATCTTAAACCTGTTCAGCCTTAAAGCAAATGAATAGCATAATGATAACGTAGCCAATGAAGAGGTGCAGGTTTTATGAATTTTATTTTTTACTCTGCTTAAATTTTCACCATTACAGTCCCACTAAGAATATCATGAAGGGCTCGTTTCTTTGAGCTCGAAAAAATAGTGATAAAAGAAAGCCAGCCGAATAGTAATTTGATGAAATATCGAATCAGAGCCTGGAAAATATTGATTCGTTTTGTGCTGTCGGAATTTTTTCTGACTCTTATGCTTTTTATGTTATTGCCTATTGTGCCACCAAAAGTAGTGGCTATTGGTTCGTATAGAAATAGAGCTACGAGTAAAACAGCCCTTAGCCAATCGGGTACATTTTTGAAATTAGATAAAATATCAGAGAAAATGATCATGCAAGCAACTATTAAAACCGAGTCAATTAGAATAGATTGTATTCTCTCGAGTAAAAAAGGGTATTTTTCGTTCATCGTTTTTTTTTGACGAATGTACTTATTTTAATGGTATTCACAGAACTTTTTTTAACACAACCAAGTGCCCTAGCCCTGATGGGAGCGGCATCCTTTTTCTTGCTTCTTTAGCAAGGAAAAGATAGAGCAGACAGCAGGAATCAGCTCCTGATAATGACACTTAAAGTACTGATATGCCATGAATGTCAGGTTTTAAAAATGTCATGTTGTCATATTTTTTTGGTGTGTCAATAGTAAACTGACAATTTACTTTGGTTTTTTATATTGGCATAAAGATTGACTTATGCCACATGAGTTTAAAAATTAGTATATCAAAAATAAATTATATAAAAAATGGGTAAAATAATCGGAATTGACTTAGGTACGACGAACTCTTGTGTTTCTGTAATGGAAGGTAATGAAGCAGTTGTTATTCCTAACGCAGAAGGAAAAAGAACTACACCATCTATCATCGCTTTTGTTGAAGGTGGAGAAATTAAAGTGGGTGATCCTGCAAAAAGACAAGCGGTAACTAATCCAACTAAGACTATTGCTTCTATCAAACGTTTTATGGGACAAGGTTTTGGTGAGGTTTCGGCTGAAGCAAAAAGAGTTTCTTATTCAATCGTAAAAGGAGATAACAATACACCACGTGTTGATATTGATGGTCGTTTGTACTCTGCACAAGAATTGTCAGCTATGACACTTCAAAAAATGAAAAAAACTGCTGAAGACTATTTAGGTCAAACAGTTACTGAAGCGGTTATTACTGTTCCTGCTTACTTTAATGATGCACAACGTCAAGCTACAAAAGAGGCTGGTGAAATTGCTGGTCTTAAAGTTATGCGTATCATCAATGAGCCTACTGCTGCTGCATTAGCTTACGGATTAGATAAAAAAGGAACAGATCAAAAAATTGCTGTTTACGATTTAGGTGGAGGTACTTTTGATATCTCTGTTCTTGAATTAGGAGACGGTGTATTCGAAGTATTGTCTACAAATGGTGATACTCACCTTGGAGGAGATGATTTTGACCACGAAATTATTGACTGGTTAGCTGACGAATTTAAAGCTGAAGAAGGTATTGATTTACGTTTAGATCCAATGTCTTTGCAACGTTTGAAAGAAGCTGCTGAGAAAGCTAAAATTGAATTGTCATCTTCTGCTGAAACTGAAATCAACTTACCTTACGTAACTGCTACAGCTTCAGGACCAAAACACTTAGTTAAAAAATTAACTAGAGCTCAATTCGAAAAATTAACTGATTCTTTAGTAAAACGTTCTATGGAACCAGTTGCTAAAGCATTAAAAGATGCAGGTTTATCTGTTTCTGATATTGACGAAGTTATCTTGGTAGGTGGTTCTACTCGTATGCCAAGAATTGCTGACGAAGTGGAGAAATTCTTCGGTAAAAAAGCGTCTAAAGGAGTTAACCCTGATGAGGTTGTTGCAATTGGAGCAGCTATTCAAGGTGGAGTTCTTTCTGGAGATGTAAAAGATGTATTGTTATTAGACGTTACTCCTTTATCTTTAGGTATCGAAACTATGGGTGGAATTATGACTATCTTAATTGAGTCTAACACAACTATCCCAACTAAAAAATCTCAAGTTTTCTCTACTGCTGCAGATTCTCAACCAACTGTTGAATTGCACGTATTACAAGGAGCTAGAGCAATGGCTGCTGATAACAAAACTATCGGTCGTTTTAACTTAGACGGTATTCCACCAGCACCGAGAGGAGTTCCTCAAATCGAGGTTTCTTTTGATATTGATGCGAATGGTATCATCAAAGTTTCTGCAACTGACAAAGGAACTGGAAAATCTCACGATATCCGTATCGAAGCTTCTTCTGGTTTAACAGCTGAAGAAATCGAAAAAATGAAAAAAGACGCTGAAGCTAACGCTGAGTCTGATAAAGTAGCTAGAGAAAGAGCTGAAAAATTGAACGAAGCTGATGGAATGATCTTCCAAACTGAGTCTCAATTAAAAGAGCTTGGATCTAAATTAGCTGATGATCACAAAGTTGCTGTAGAGTACGCTTTAACTGAATTGAGAATGGCTCACCAATCTCAAGACATTCCAGCTATTCAAACAGCTCTTGACAACATCAATGCAGCTTGGAAAACAGCTACAGAAGCGATGTACGCTCAAGGTGAACAAGGTCAACAAGCGGCTCCTCAACAAGAGCAGTCTCAAGGTGACAATGTTGAAGACGTTGAATTCGAAGAAGTAAAATAATTTACTCCGTAGAGATGCACTGCTGTGCGTCTCTTACATAAGAATTGAAAACCGAGTCAGAAATGACTCGGTTTTTTTATGGCTTTTTTTTAGATAGGTTTTGAGGTCGGGTATTCTGTTTATTTGAATTAACCCCAGCAGGTTACGGAAACTGGTTTGATTTGGTTGTGAAATATTTTTCTATAAATGTGGTTTCCCTTAATCTTATTGAGTTTTTTAGTGTTTTATTTGCGCAAAAATTAAATTATGAAAAAAAGATTAGGCCTGGTAGTACTGTTAGTAGCTGCTTTATTTACAGGATGTAGTGGTGATGCTGATGACAAAAAAGAAGACCACGCTGGAATTACCTCAGTTACAGCTACCATCAATGGTGTAGCGTGGAAAGCTACAAAAATCAACAGTGTTACTTTGATGAAGGTTCCGGGAGAAAATGGAGGACAGCGTTTTGATATCAATGCTGAAGATGGTTCACAAAGACTTTTTTTAACGTGCGGAGGCGAGTTAACAGCCAATGATGCTATGCCGCTAAAAGAATATGTTTTTGAAGACTCAGGTTCTGAAGGGGAACTGATTAATATTAATGCACTGTTTTTGAACTATTATCTAATTGGTGGAGATTCTTTTGCGGAACATACCCCTAAATCCGGAAAAATGACAATTACAGCTATGAATCCGGAGAAAAAGACAGTTTCGGGAACCTTCAGTTTTACAAATGAAAAAGGAGGTATCATACAAACTAAAATCGTAACTCCAGATGTCTTTGAAGTTACTAATGGTGTGTTTACTGATTTACCTTATACAGTTATTAAAGGAGAATAAATTTTGTGTTATACAAAACGGTTAAAACCCGACAGGTTTCAAAAACCTGTCGGGTTTAGTTTTTTTATAAATTTAAAAATTGTTCTAAAGAATCGAAATTTTCTTTCTGATTGTGAAGGATTTTTAAGTTTTCAGTGTTCTCAAACAATAGTACTACTTTCTCACGTTTCAGTTTTGTAGGTCTCTCTGAAATACAGGTCTCATAAGAACTCCAGGGATATTCTATCGGATGTTGACAAAATCCATGATTTACGGGATTATAATGGATGTATTTTATAACAGCTCTTAAGTAGAAGTCGTTATCAATTAATTTTCTTTTAAAAGGCCTTTCAAATAAAGCACCGTGTCTATTGTAGCCTTTGTTAATTGCTTTTGTATACGCATTAAATAAATTTCCAAAAGATTGATGAGGTGCGATAATCTTTTTTAATTCATATTCTCCATGGCTTTGTAAAATTTCTTCAAAGCTTTTTATTCTTACCAATAAATGAAAATGATTTTTAAGCAGACACCAGGCAAAAGTTTCTGCAATAGGTTCTATATGTTTGTTGTAAAGGTCTAAGAAATGCTCATGATTTCTATTTTCCTTAAAAAGATTTTCACTATTTATCCCCCTATTATAAATGTGATAGTACTTTCCAAATTCTAAAGGTTCTGTAAGTTGCATAATTTTTTAATTTATATTTTCAAACCCGACAGGTTTTTAAAACCTGTCGGGTTTAAAAATAATATAAGTAGGACGAATTAGTTAAATGATTTATACAAACCACTTCATCAAAATGACAATTGTCATTTCTCTTTCGAATTCTTTTTCGTAATATTACTGTATAAAACATTTTTGAATGCGAAAGATAAAATACAAGAAAGGACGCAAGCTGCAACACATTACCCTAGAGTACACGGGCTCTCACAAAGAACATCAATCAGAGATGCAACTTTTTGTCTATGATGATGCGGATGTTATTGAATACGAGAAATTTAGTATTTTGGCATTAAATACCTGTGTTGATTATACCAAAAATAACTGGTTGAACATCCATGGATTGAATGATATCAATTTGATAAAAACCATTGGAGCGCATTTTAAAGTTGATGATTTTCTTTTGGCAGATATCTTAAATACCACCAAAAGAACAAAGCTACAGGAGCAACAAGATATTTTATTCTTCAATATAAAATCGATTTTGCCTTCCGAATATTCAGATAACATTAGTGTTGAACAGATTAGTTTTATTTTGAAAGACAACGTTTTAATTTCATTTCAGGAAAAGCGAAGTGATTTTTTTACCCATATACGCGAGCGTCTTCGTACCCATTCCGGGATTGTGCGAACAAAAAAAGTAGATTATTTGTTGTACTTATTATTGGATGCTGTAATGGAGAATTTCTACATTACGTTGGAAGATGAGGAAGATAAAGTAGAGGAATTAATCAATGAAACTAAAAAAGAAGCCAGACCTATTATTCTGGAAAAGATTGAAAACCATCGTGATAATCTAAACTTTTTGAAAAGATCAATTATTCCGCTTAGAGATTCATTATACTATTTGAAATCAATAAAAGATGACAATACGGATAACGGAATCGAAAAAGAAACCTTCAATTTTTTTATAAGACTGCATCAGAAAAGTTTAGAGCTTTTAGAGCAAATTGAATCCGATATGAGTTCATTGGAAAGCGCTTCTAATTTTTATTTTTCGGAGCAAAGTCGAAAAATGAATGAAATCATGAAAACCCTCACCATTATTTCGGCCATCTTTATTCCACTGACTTTTATTGTTGGAGTGTACGGAATGAATTTCGACAATATGCCCGAACTTCGGTACAAATACGGCTATCATTATGTCATGATTGCGATGTTTTTTCTTGTTATAGGTTTAATCGTTTATTTCAAAAAAAGACGTTGGTTTTAACGTTTATTTCGAAGTTAAAAATTTCGGGATAGACTACATTTGTTAAGTTTAAAAATATAAAATATGAGTAAAGCGATATACATAGCTACAAGCGACCAAAATAGCGGAAAATCGATTATGACACTCGGTTTGATGAGTATTCTGATTGGTAAAACCGCAAAGGTGGGTTATTTCAGGCCCATCATAGAAGATTTTGTCGATGGCGAATCAGACAATCATATAGAAACAGTTCTTTCCTATTTTAATCTTGACATTAAGTTTGAAGAAGCCTATGCGATTACAAAAAGCAAATTAATTAAGAAGAAAAATAAAGGGAAAATAGGAGAGGTTTTAGATCTAATTATCGAAAAATACAAACGCCTTGAAGAACGTTTTGATTTTGTTTTGGTTGAAGGAACAAGCTTTACAGGAGAAGGAACTGCAATTGAACTGGATACCAATGTCCTAATCGCAAAAAACCTCGGAATCCCAACAATAATCATAGGATCCGGAATTGGAAAAACCTTGGACGAATTGGTAGACAGTCTTAATCTGGTTTACAATTCGTTTAAAGTCAAAGAAGTTGAAGTTTTATCGGTTATTGCCAATAAAGTGCAATTCGAAAATATTGAATTGGTGACACAAGGATTGCAAAAAAGCTTGCCGAGTACGGTTTTGATTAATACAATTCCGCTAATTTCAAGTCTGAACAATCCGACAATGCAGGAAATCGTCAATCAATTGGGTGCTAAAGTATTGTTTGGAAGTACTTATTTGAACAATCAGATTGGGCATTATAGTGTAGGGGCCATGCAATTGCATAACTACCTGGTTCATTTACATGATAACGCTTTGGTAATTACACCCGGTGATCGTTCCGATATTATTTTAGGAGCATTACAGGCAAATGAATCGGCGAACTATCCTTCGATTTCCGGAATCATTCTGACCGGAAATATAATTCCGGAAGAAAGCATATTAAAACTTATAGAAGGACTTTCGGCAGTGGTACCTATAATTGCGGTTGCTGAGGGAACGTACTATATCACGAATAAAATTGGAAGTATCCGATCGGAAATTTATGCCAACAACACCCATAAAATTGAAACCTCGATTAGTACTTTTGAAAAATACGTTCAAATTGAAGCACTGTCTGAAAAATTAATCACTTTTGAAGCAGAAGGTATGACGCCGAAAATGTTTCAATACAACATGGTTAAAAGAGCGAGACAGCACCGCAAACACATCGTACTTCCGGAAGGAAATGACGAACGAATTATTGTGGCAGCGTCGAGATTATTAGACATGGATGTGGTTGATATTTCAATTATTGGAGATAAAAAACAAATCGAAAATAAAGTCACAGAACTCGGAATTACTTTTGATTTTTCAAAGGTTACCATTATCAATCCGATAGAATCGCCACTTTATGAAGATTATGCCAATACCTACTACGAGCTTAGAAAAGCCAAAAACGTAAGTATTACAATGGCAAGGGATTTAATGGAAGATGTTTCTTATTTTGGTACCATGATGGTCTATAAAGGCCATGCTGACGGAATGGTATCAGGAGCAGCGCATACCACGCAACATACCATTTTACCCGCATTACAATTCATTAAAACAAAACCAAACTCCTCCGTAGTTTCCTCCGTGTTTTTTATGTGTTTAGAAGATCGTGTTTCCGTTTTCGGAGATTGTGCGATTAATCCAAATCCAACGGCAGAACAATTGGCAGAAATTGCTATTTCATCAGCAGAGTCAAGTTTAGCGTTCGGAATTGAACCCAAGATAGCGATGCTTTCCTATTCATCAGGATCTTCCGGAAAAGGAGACGAGGTTGATAAAGTTAGAACTGCCACAGCAATTGTAAAACAAAAAAGACCTGATTTAAAAATTGAAGGACCAATTCAATACGATGCTGCAGTTGATCTGACAGTCGGAAAAAGTAAAATGCCCGATTCAGAAGTCGCTGGACAAGCAAGTGTACTTATTTTTCCGGATTTAAATACAGGAAATAATACCTACAAGGCTGTTCAGAGAGAAACCGGAGCTTTGGCTATCGGACCAATGTTACAAGGTTTAAATAAGCCAGTAAACGATTTAAGTCGCGGTTGTACCGTAGATGATATTATAAACACAGTAGTAATAACAGCCATCCAAGCACAAGGATTGTAGTCAAGAAAAAAAATGTTTCAGGTTTCAAGTTTCAGGTTCTATAACATGAAACTTGAAACCTGAAACAAAAAAAACTCAGCAAAAAAAAATGAAAATATTAATCATAAATTCAGGAAGTTCATCAATTAAATACCAATTAATGGTTATGCCGGCTAATGAAGTAATTTGTACCGGTATGATTGACAGAATTGGTTTGGAAAGCTCCAATGTTACGTTTAAAACTTCAACCGATTCTTACGAAGAAACAGTATCAATTCCAACCCATAAAGTAGGATTGCAAAAAGTAGCCAATATGCTTTTAGATGCTGAAAAAGGAGTTATAAAATCAACTTCAGAAATTACTGCCGTTGGACATCGTGTGGTGCATGGCGGAAGTAATTTTACTGATACCGTAAAAATCGATGAAAAAGTAAAAGCCAAAATCAAGCAACTTTTTGATTTGGCGCCCCTTCACAATCCAGCTAATTTGGAAGGTATTACCGTGGCCGAAGAAATCTTTCATACAGCAGATCAAATTGCCGTTTTTGATACCGCTTTTCATCAGACGATGCCCGAAGTAGCTTATAAATTTGCAATTCCAAATGAATTGTTGACCGAAAAAAGAATTCGAGTGTACGGTTTTCACGGAACAAGTCATAAATATGTTTCAGAACAAGCAATCAAGTATTTGAAAGGAATTCGACATGCCGCCCAAAATATAATCACCATTCATTTAGGAAACGGTTGTAGTATGACCGCAATTAAAAACGGAAAAAGTGTAGATCATTCTTTCGGTTTTGGACCAACAAACGGTTTAATTATGGGGACCAGAGCCGGTGATGTAGATCAATCGGTGATTTTTTATATGGCGAATTCATTGGGATACAGTTTAGACGAAATAAATGAGATTCTTCAGAAAAAAAGCGGAATGTTGGGACTTACGGGGTACAGCGATTTGCGTGATATTGAAGCAAATGCCGAAAAAGGAGATAAGGAATGTCAATTGGCATTGTTCATGAATGCCTATCGCATTAGAAAGTTCATTGGTTCTTACACCGCAGCATTAAATGGTTTGGACGCCATTGTTTTTACAGCTGGAATTGGAGAGAATTCTTCGTACATGCGCAAATTGGTTTGTACAGATATGGAGTATTTCGGAATTGAGATCAACGATGAAGAAAACCAGATTCGTTCCAAAGAAATAAGAGAAATCAACAAAACAACTTCTAAAGTTAAAGTTTTGATTGTTCCAACTGATGAAGAATACGAAATTGCCAATCAGGTATACCACTTGCTTCAAAACTAGGATGCTGTATTTAAAGATGAAATTATGCTTGCCCATGTAGAGTAACGTTTTTTAAGCTGCAGATTATAAGAGTTATGAGAAGGGTATCCAAATCATAGGTCTGATATTCTGAGATTTTAAATGTCTAAACGGGCAAGCATAATGTTTTTTGCATTGAAATTTTAAGCGCAATACTATTTGTAAAGACTGTCCAATAAAAAAAAATCTTTAAGCCATCTTTGAAATAGGCTTTAGAAGGTTTTTTTATAAATAGGACAACCTAGTTTTTGTGCAGAAAAAAGTCAATCTGTATTTCATCTTTTACTTTTACCAAGCCAGCCATCCTTACCGGAGGTTCAAGTCCGATCTCGGAGAAGCTTAAATTTATAATGCCTTCAATTTTATTTCCCGAAGTGTTAAGTATAATGTCTTTGTATTTGAAAGTTTTATCTGTTATCAAAAAAGAAAGGTTGCATTTATAGTTTTTTCCGTATGTTCTTATATCGTAAATGGTTACAGAACTCGTAGGGTATTTTTTTACTTTTACCGTAGTTTGAAAATCTTTAGTCATTATTCGGTGTCTGCAATCAAAGCGGAGCATCGGAATTTCTGCAACAATGTTGTTTCTTTTGTTTAGATTTAGAAAAATGGTGTCTTTTTTTAAGAGTGAATTATCACAATTATAATCTCCAATCGTTGATTTTCCACTGATTTTTATTTCAATCATTTTGATGATTAAAATGGTGTCATCAGGGTAAAAAGTGGGTCTGGCACTTCCTAAGACTAGAAAAGATACGAGACCCAACATTACAATTATAACTAACTTTCTCATTTTATTCGTTAAAAAGTAATAACGGCTTCAAATAGTACTCCGTTGAACTTTCCGCCAAAGAAATCGTTTGGAGTTCCATTGGCATTAAACTGACTGTAATCTTTATAGGTTTGGTTGATATAGCCAACCTTTGCAAGGATATTTTTGGTCATAAACCAGCCGGCACTGCCTTCAAACCTGTTCACAGAAACTTTTTTGGAGTCTGCATTGCTTAATTTGCCACTCACGGTATTGTATTTTCCTCCTATAAAGAAGTTTTCAGTAGAACCAAATCGGTAAACCAAATCGGCTTCATACTGGTTTGTAGTACGTTTTTCGTCATTACCTTTTTTATCTCCTCCTGATGCAAACTCTAAAGTTGCAAAGAATTCAAGCCCTTTGTATTTTACAAAAGGGTTAATCATATAAGAGGTGGCCCAGTTGCCAAATGCAGGATTAAATCTTCCGGTGGTCTGGTTAGAAGCCGGGTCAAAATTATCGGCAATAGAGATAGGAGGAGTGGCCGGATTATTATCTTGATCAAATGACGAAGCGGCATGAGTCATTACACCTGTAAAGCGACTTCCGGCTCTATCAGAAGAATACAAATTACCGCTGGAGTTGGCCGTGTGATATAAAGAACCCGTAAGTCTGACTCTCAGATCAGCGTCAAGTTGTTTGTCATAACCTATTTTGGCAAGAATGGTAGGGCTAATAGTAGTGTTTTGATCCGGGGCAGCAGGAGTTGTTGGAGCAGGAACAATTTCTTTAACATTTTGATTCATTTTAGAATTGGTTACGCCAATCATACTGACAAAGCCACTTCGGATGTAATAAATCTCAGCACCCATTTCGGTAATAAAAGCATCCATAATATTGTTACCGATAAAAGGATTCATCAATGCATTTCCATTGTCGGATCTTCTAAAATGAGCATCACCATAATTGTTTTCCATTTGACCAATTTTGATAGTGGCGTACTGCATAAAATCGGACAGAAAATCTTTTTCGATAAAATCTAATTTGTCAATCTGTAAATAACCCCCTTTTACCCAGGTTTCGTTATGGTGCCTTGAAGCCAGATAAATATCTAAATTTACACGAACCCCGTCAAACAATTGAGCTCCAATAGTCATATTTGCGTTCGGTAAATTAAAATTATTTTCAAGGTTATTTAGTTTGTATTGGTCAGCAGTATAGTTGTGATCATTAAAAGACTTTACCCCCTGAAACTGCAGTGCAAAAGCAGCTCCTAAATCAACACTCAATCCTTTAAACTTAACACTGTCTTTTTTTACATCAAATTGATTGATTCCCTCTTTGTTACGTGGAATCAGATTTTGAATTTGACCGAATCTGTCCTGAGCTGTTACAGTAGCAATATGTATTAAAGTTATTACCAGAATATAAATTTTTTTCATTAGTGCTTATTTTAAAAAGAGGTTGAAGTTGATAGTAAGGTCTTTACCGGTTTTAATTGTTCCTAATAATGCTTTAGGGGGAGTCATTCCGAAATCGGCAAAAGTTATTTTTTGCACCCCTTGTAAGTTTATAATTTCATTGACAAAGCTTGTTTTTATCTGGGTTTTATATTCTTTACTAACTCCGGCTATGGTATAGATCCCGGTTAAATTCCAAGTAGATTCATTTACTTTTTCTGCAGATTTTAAAACGTATTTTATGTTTTTATGTGTTTTAGTATTTAGCGTTTCGTAAGCAGCTTTGTTTATACCGTTTTTTTCGTTTTTTATACTTTCTGCCAGCAGCATAATAGTAAGACTGTTGATTTCGGTTATTTTATGATTCAAGGCGGTTATGTTTGCTGTACCCGTGCCGGTATCAGATTTCATTTCCCAGTCATGTAAAGTAGAGGTTCCGGTTACTGAAAATAGTGATTTTGTATCTACAGTGTAATTTTTCTGAGCTTTGGCATAGAAGGCAATTCCTAAGCAGATAAAGGTTAAGAGAATAGATTTAATTTTTTTTGTTTTCATTTTTGTTCTTTTTTTTGGTTGTTAATTAAGGGGAATTATCTAATAGTCGACTGATTTTTGAATCAGCAGCCGATTCCTAAGATGCGTTGTAAAAAAACAGACAGCTTCTTTAGAGCTGCTTTGAATAGTATTTAACATTTGGATTCTTTGCGTTCCTGACAGCTGTCAAAATTGAACTTCGTCTCCATTTGTTTTTACTACAATAAAAAGATTTCACTCTTTTTGGTACTTAAAACTGAGAAAAATATAATTTATAATTTTCTTGCATATGTGTTAATTTTTGAATGAATTAACTTATTTTTAGCGAAAATATAAAAAAGATAATAACTGGAGGCTAAAAAAATATACTATTTTTACTCTTATTTGTTTGTTTTTTAACAAGTTTATTTTTTCAAATAAAAGTAAGCGACTGTACTATAGACTAATTGCTTTTTTATGATTCATAAGTTTCAACGAATACCATCCATACCCTATAAAAAAGTCTTTGATTTTATAGAAATAGTTTTATGAAGTGTTTTTTTGATGAAATTTAGATAATGAGCAAAGCGAACCAAGTAATTTTTTTTAGCGAAAAAAGAGTCCAATAAAATCGAAAGGAGGGGTAAAGATTTTAGAAATAGGATTAATATGAATTGTAAAAACAAGTGATGAGATGTGTCAAGTGACAGGGCAAATTGGTGACAAAAGAACAGACTGCTTGGTGTCACATAAAAAATTAAATTTTTGTCAGTATCTTTGAATATAAAACCAAATGTTTTGAAATCGACACTTTTAAAATTATTTTTCTTTTTCCTCTTCACTTCTCAAATTCAGGCACAAGAATTACTTCCTTTTGTTGAAAACTACAGTAAATCCGATTTTCAGGGAGATAATCAGGTTTGGAACGTTGCTCAGGGGAAAGATAACGCCATGTATTTTGCCAACAATCATTATTTGTTACGCTACGACGGTGTAATTTGGGAGAAATACACGCTGCCTAATAAAACAATCATTCGTTCTATTTTAATCGAAGACGACAAAATATATTCCGGTTCTTATAAAGAGTTTGGGTATTGGTATCGCAAGGATGGTAAAATGCATTATGTTTCGATTACCAAAAATCTTCGTCTGTTTGCCGAAAAAGACAATGAAGAGATCTGGAAGATATTCAGATTCAATGGATCGCTTTATTTTCAATCCTTCAATGATGTCTTTATTTATGATGGGAAAACCATTCAAAAGATCAAATTCTCATCGCTTATTTCGTATTGTTTTCCTGTCGATAAGAATCTTTATGTAGCGTCTGTTAAGGACGGTATTTTTAAGATGAATGGAAAAAAAATAGCCAATCCAAAGGGATGGGGGATTCTAAAAAATACGGTGGTTCATGCCATTGAAAAATACAAAGACGAAACGTATATTTTTACACAAAAAAAAGGTGTTTTTGTGGTCCAAAGCAATGGGCTTAAACCGTGGGATAACCCGTTGAATGAGACCTTAAAGTCAACTACTATAAATGTGGCCAGATTTATTAAAGGCAATAAATTGGTTATTGGTACAGGGAATAAAGGCGTATTTATTTTAGACTTAAAATCCAATTTATTTAAAAACATTGACCGAAATAATGTTTTAATGAACAATTCTATTTTGAGTATTGGTTTTGACAAAGAAGATGATTTATGGCTTGGTTTAGATAATGGAATTGCCCATATTGAGGTGAATTCGCCGATATCAATTTTTTATGATAATACAGGAATCCTGGGATCCGTTTACTCTGTGGCAAACACAAAAGACGGCTATTTAATAGCTTCCAATCATGGTATTTTTGAATTTGGCACGGGTAAGTTTAAGATGATGCCAAATACGCAGGGGCAAGGCTGGAATATTACTAAAATTGGGGATAAATTTATTATCGGTCACAATGACGGAACATTCTCTTACGATAACGGTTCATTGACTAAAATCAGTACCGTGAGCGGGGGGTGGAATTTATCCAAAAGCACCATTAACAATACCTATTTCCAATCGACTTACAGTGGTATTTTAGTGTATGATGATTTGTCAGATTTGTCTAAGTACAAAACAATAAAAGGTCTCACAAAGCCCATAAAATATGTGGCTCAGAATAAGAAAAATGAAATTTGGGCAGCCGATAATTACCGCGGATTGTATCATGTCCTATTAGATGATAACTACAATACCAAAAAAGTAGAAAACGTTACCCAACAGAGTAAAATAAAGAATGATTTTGGCATCAAGATTTTTGAGTTTAGAAAAGAAATACTTTTTCTAATTAATAATTCATGGTACACCTACAATTCAATTAGCAATAAACTGGAAAAAAATGAATTGTTTAATGCCAATTTTAAAAACGTTTCAGATGTTGTAGCCATAGATGAAGATCATTTTATGGTGCTTCAAAATGGAATTTTATATCATATTTATGCTTCCGGAAACAAATTTGTCTGGAACATTATTCAGGAGAAATACTATAAAGGAAAGTTGATTAATGAGAATTTAAGAATTTTTAAAAATCAGAATCACTATCTGTTAAATTTAGATGATGGTTTTATTTCACTTCAGTTAAAATACATAAACAAGCAGCACAAAACGTTACGAGTAGAAGCTTTTAGCGAGGGAACTCTGGTGACAGACAATTCTAAAATTAAATTCAATAAAGAGCTTAAAGTAAATGTGATCTCTGGAATTTATGGTGCAAGTAAACCTAATTTATTCTACAAGCTAAATAAAAGTAAAGATTTTGTTCCAATTTCTGACGGCGTTATTTTATTGAATAACTTAAGTAGCGGTTATCATTCAGTTGTTATTTACAAACACGACGGTGCCAGTTATGAAAAAGTAGCTGATTTTGATTTTAAAGTAGCACAACCCTGGTATTTTTCTTTATGGATGATTTTACTTTATTTAATAGGTATAGCAGGAATTCTGTTTTTCTATTATAAATGGAATAAGCTGCGTTATACTCAAAAATTAAAATTGCAAGCGGAAGAATTAAAGCACCAAAGAGAAATTCTGGAAATGGAATTAAAAACCGAGAATGAGTTGAACATTCAGGAATATGAAAAACACATTCTGGAATTGGAACTGCAAACCAAATCATCTGAAGTTGCCGGAAAATCATTGTCAATTGCCAAGCAGAGCGAAATGATCGACAACATTCAGAATATTTTAAATACGGAAAAAGATTTTAGTAAACTCAAAAGCGAAATTAAAAAAGCAATTAAAATCAATGAAGTAAACAAACACGAGTGGGAAATTTTTGAAACCAATCTGAACCAAATCCACAATGAGTTCATTATTAACCTTACCAAGAAATTCCCAAATCTGACTCCAAAAGATATTAAGCTCTGTGTTTATCTTAAAATGAACCTTTCTTCGAAGGAAATTGCCCCTATGATGAACATCTCTTTTAGAGGTGTAGAATTACACAGATATCGTCTAAGAAAGAAGTTAGACCTGACTCAAGACGAAAACCTGTCAAAGTTTTTATTAAGTCTGTAAGATTCTGTTGATTTTTTTAAACATCTTTTACTTTTTTATTTCTTTTTTTAGATTATTCTAATACATCATTACTACATCATAACGTTATGTTAAAGGAAATAATTGAATATTTAAATTATTGATTATCAGTTAATTATGTTTGTTTTTTCGCATAATGATGTAGCTGTGTAGTAGTGTGTTTGATGTACTACAACGTTGTAATTGTTTAATTTGGCTCTACTAACTTAAACGATTACAAACTGTATGAAAAATTTTATTTTTAGCTTTTTAGCACTCTTGCTGCTTCCGGCCTATATGTCCGGACAGGCAATTAAAGGAAAAGTACTAGACAGTAGCGGGATGGGTGTTCCGGGTGCTATTATTACGGCATCGGAATCCAAAACTTCTGCTGATACTGATTTCGACGGAAATTTTACGATTAATGCTAAAGTTGGAGAGACTTTAAAAATTGCTATGTTGGGATTTGATTCTGCTTCTGTACCGGCAAGTGCAGGACAAATGACAATCACGTTAAAAGAATCTGGTGATACCGCTTTAAAAGAAGTCGTTGTAATTGGATACGGTACCAGAAAGAAAGTTGATAATACAACCGCTATCAGCTCTATCAGATCAGAGGAAATTACAAAAACTAAAGTACTAAATGCATCGCAAGCCATACAAGGTAAAGCAGCCGGTGTACAAGTTATCTCTTCTGATTTGCCGGGAAGTACACCATCTGTAATTATTAGAGGTCTTGGTACTGCAAGAGGAGGAAGGGCTCCTTTATACATTGTAGATGGAATGCCGACTGAGAATATTAATAACATTAATGCAAATGATATCACTTCTTACGATATTTTAAAAGATGCTTCAGCGCTGGCAATTTATGGTACGAGAGCAGCAAATGGTGTTATTATTATAACAACTAAAAAAGGTATAGGGAATAAGGTTTCTGTAGAAATAGAAAGTTTTGCCGGTATTAGATCGCCTCTTAAAAAAGTAAAAATGGCGGGTAGTAACAAATATGCTCATTATACTAACTCAGCATTACAATCGACCACTTTTTCTCAAGATCAGCCCGTTAATACTGATTGGTTTGACGAAATTACAAGAACAGGAACGTATACACAAAATAATATTTCTATTTCAGGAGCTTCAGAGAGTATTAAATACTTCTTTAGTTTAGGAAACTATGAAGAAAAAGCAATTTTGAACGGTCTGGATTTTGGACGCACGACTTTTAGAAATAATAATGAATATAAGATTTCTAAAAAATTAACGCTAAATCAGAATTTTAGTTTTACATCTTCTAAATCAACTCCAAAGCCATTATCCGCTTTTACAAATGCATACAAACAATCTCCTTTGGTACCGGTTTATTTTCCTGACGGGAAATATGGCGTTTCCAGAGTTGGTGATAATGGTTTTGCTAACGAGACGGGATCTTCATTTAATAATGTAGGGAATCCTGTGGCACAGTTGGGCTTTTTTGATGAAGAACAAAGAAGTATAACACTTCAAGGTGGTTTGAAATTAGATTACGAAATTTTAAAATCTTTAAAATTCACTTCGCAATTTAACGGAGAATATTATACGTGGAAACAGTATAATTATGAAGACAACAAAAATATTTGGCTGGCTGCAAATCCTGATAAAATAGCCAGCGATTATGAAAAAACATTTCCTACTGCTAATATAAATACGCTTACAAAAGGTAGGGAGCAATATTACAATTGGAATCTATCTAATTATTTAACGTACAATAAAGTTTTTGGGGAAATTCATGATCTGGAGGTTACCGCCGGTATCGAAACAAGTGTAAAAGGATCCAGAGAAAAATTGACTATTATTAGAAAAAACGTAAATGCAGATGCTAATTATTGGTCATTAAAAGATGTGGAGTACGCAACAAATGTAACAAGTTATAAAGATGAGGTTTTTAATGAAACAAAATTAGCCTCTTATCTGGGACGTTTTCAATACAAATTGATGGATAGGTATTTACTTACCGGTACTATTAGACGTGATGGATCTTCCAACTTTGGAAAGGATTATCGTTGGGGTAATTTTCCTGCCTTTGGTTTAGGATGGATAATCACTAAAGAGAATTTTATGGCTAATGTCAAAGCAATTAATTTATTAAAACTAAGAGGGGGTTGGGGTAGATTGGGTAACCAAAATGTACCATTAAACAAAGCAAGTTATACTTCCGGTCAAACGGCTTATTTAGGAGGTTCTATCCTTAATGAAGGAACTACTATCAATTCTCAAATAGATCCGAGTTTGTCTTGGGAAATAACGGAAGAATCTTCAGTAGGTTTAGATTTTGAGCTTTTTCAGAATAAACTTAAAGGATCGTTTGATGTGTATGATAAAAATTCGACAAATGTTATTCTTTTTACTAAGCCGTTAATAACTTCCGGAATAACAGCTGATTCTCCCGGACATGTAGGTAAAGTTTCTAATAAAGGCTATGAAATTTCGCTACGTTGGGATGATAAAATTAATGAGAATTTCAGCTATTGGGTTGGTGGAAACTTTTCAAACAATAAAAATGAGCTTACTAGTCTAAGAAACGTAACCGTAGCTCCGCTTATTGGTGGGGGGTTAGGAAATGGGCAAGATACAAAGTTATTGGATGTTTCTTCATTGGGCAAGCCATTAGGAAGTTTTTATCTCTACGAATATGCTGGATTTGATCCGACAAACGGAAACATGCTTTATTATAATGCTGCAGGAAACAAAGTTACCCAAGATGCTTTAAATGCAGCTACAGATAAAAAATATGTAGGCTCTATTCTGCCAAAATCTAATTATGGAGTTTCTTTAGGGCTTATTTATAAAAACTTTGATTTTTCTGTTGATGGTTACGGAACGTCAGGAGCAAAGGTGTATAACGGTAAAAAAGCGCAACGTTTTTCAGGCGAAAACATCGAAGAATCTTTGGCTAATAATTTCTGGACTCCAAATAATACGACCGCTTCTAATCCCGGAGCATTTAATAAGGTGCCTGTGGCTTCTACTTATTATTTGGAATCAGGTGATTTTTTTAGAATCAATAACATTACAGTAGGTTACAAATTGCCTTTACAAAGCAACAGTTTTATTAGTTCTTGCAGAATTTATGTAAACGCAATTAATCCCTTTATTACGCAAAAATTCTCAGGATTTTCTCCCGAGTTAAATGGCGATGGTGATCCATACAAACTTCAAGGAGTAGAGTTAGATGCTTATCCAACTTTGAGATCATTTGTAATGGGTGCTAATTTAAAATTTTAAGATCATGAAAAAAATATATATAACAGCGTTTGTAGTTTCAGCCTTCTTTTTTTCAGGATGTGCAGACGATTATTTAGATGTAGATCAAACCGAATCTATTTCTACAGATGATACCGAATTGTTTAATAATGATGTAGGAGCTGCTACATTTGTAACTTCAATTTATAACAAGTTTCTAAATTGGGACATGACTTCTTTTGGATGGATTGGTCTTTCAAGTATTACGTCTGATGATGCAGACAAAGGTTCATCACCTGGAGATACAGGAACCGATAAAGATGTATTGGATGCTTTAACGTATAATGCATCAAATCCTTCTGCAGAGAGTACTTTTAAAGCTAATTATGATGGAATTAACCGATGTAATCAAGCTTTAAATATTTTACCAAAATTAGATAAAGCTAATCCTGCTTTAAGAGCCAGATTAGCTGGTGAAGCAAAATTCCTGAGAGCTTTTATGTATTTTACTTTGGTAAAATGTTACGGAGGAGTTCCAATTGTGGATCATTTACCTGTGCCGGTTTCAGATTCAGACCGAATTATGCAATTAACACGTAAATCGTCTGCAGAAGTATATGCGTTTATCGAAAACGACCTAAACGAAGCGATAGCTGCTCTGCCGGAAAAAGGCGCTTATGCTGCCGGAGAACGAGCACGAGCCTCAAAAGGAGCGGCTTATGCGCTATTGGCAAAAGTAAGTTTGTATCAAAAGAAATGGCAGCAAGTAGTCGATAATTGTAATAAAGTTACCGGATATTCTATTGTTAATGATTACGCTTCTATGTACAAAGCTTCCGGAAAATTTGATTCTGAATCTATTTTCGAAATTTATGCGCAAGGCGCCGTACCGGCAAAAGGAATTGAGGGGTATTCTAACACACAAGGTGCTCGTGGTACCGGAGGTTGGGGATGGGGATTTAATACGCCTTCTCAAAGTTTGGTAAATGCCTATGAGCCGGGGGATGTTAGAAAAAATGCTACTATCATTTTTAGAGGTAGTACTTTGTACGATGGTAGAGTGATACCTAACACGGTAGAAAACGAAAGATACAACTACAAGTGTTATTCATCTCTTTATACAAGTGCGTGGGAAACAGATGTGGACATCAAATACTTGAGATATGCTGAAGTTTTATTGATGAAAGCAGAAGCTTTAAATGAACTAGGACAAACAGGAGAGGCAATTCCATTATTAAACAAGATCAGACTTAGAGCAAACTTAGGAGAAACACCAGCTGTTTCTCAAGGAGATGTTAGAATAGCGATTTGGAAAGAAAGAAGAGTTGAAATGGCTTTTGAACACGACAGATTTTTCGATTTAGTACGTACAGGACAAGCCAAAGCTGCTTTTGATGTTGATGGAAAGAACTTTATTGTTGGAAGACATGAATTGTTTCCTATACCGGCGGCATTCTTAAGAGAAGCCGGAAATCTATCTTCTCAAAATCCTGGTTACGATAACTTTTAAAGACAATCAAAATGAAAAAAAATAAATATATTTTCTTGCTTTCTTCTGTTGCAATGTCAGCATTTTTTACTGGTTGTGAGGATAGTATAGATAAAGTTAACAGTCCAATTCCGTACGAACAAATTGGTGGATATGATAATTCAGATGCTATTGCTCCAGACCATTTGGTTGCTAAATTTAGTTTTGATGGAACTATTTCAGATTCTAAAAACGCAATTACGGATGGTGTTGGACAAAACGTTAGCTACGAAGCAGGAATCAAGGGAGAGGCTTACAAAGGATCTAAAACTTCTTTTATAGCCTACAATAACGTTGCAAGTTCTGTAATAAACCTGAAGAGTATTACAGTTTCAATGTGGATCAAAACAGATCCACATACAGGTGGAGCTCAATCTTTATACATGCTCCCTAAAAAAACAGATTTCTGGGGGAATATTTTTACACTTATTGAAGGAACTGGACCAGCAACCACAATGTTGATGAAAAACCATACCCAAAGAGATGTAATGCCTAGTATTCCTTGGGCTGGGCAATTTATTGAACATAATGGAGCAAACCTTTTGACTAATATGTTTGGCGCATGGAAACATTTAGTGTGGACCTATAATGGTACAAGTTCTACGTACAGTCTCTATATAGATGGGAAAAAATTAGACTTGCCATTATCTCTTTCAAAAAGATATGCAAGTGATCCTACAATGGGAGGAGGTCCTTATGGAGAACTGGCTAATTCTGAAGTCTCAAAATTTATCATTGGCGGTTTTCAACAGCATTTAGGTCCTCCATTTGGAAATCCTGATAGTTGGATGCTTCATTATACGGGATTAATGGATGAATTCAGAATTTATGATTCTGCTCTTACGGATAATGAAGTTGCAGCATTATATAAACTTGAAAAAGATAACAGATAAGTAATTTGTAAGACACCTGGAGATTTTTTCTCCGGGTGTATTTTTTAATTCATAATATTTTATAAAGAATGAAAATTTCAATATACCTAATCGCTTTTTTGAGTTTTTTTAACTCGTGTTCGTCCTCTACACCCGAGGAAAAATCAGGAGGTACTCCATTACCCACAACTCCGGTAACACCGACTAAACCTTTGACCGATGCAGAAGCACTGGATCAGGTTCAGAAAGATGCTATAAAATATTTTTGGGATTATGCCGATCCAAATTCAAAATTGGCGAGAGAAAGATATCTTACGGAGGACCCTAATTTTGAGTCCAATATTATAACAACCGGAGGTTCTGGATTTGGGTTAATGACTATTGTTGTAGGTATAGAAAGAGGTTTTTTACCAAGGGCTGAAGCTGTTTCCAGACTTACAACGGCTTTAACTTTCCTCGAAAAAGCAGAGCGTTTTCACGGAGCATGGCCGCATTGGATGGACAATAAATCAGGAAAAGTGATTCCGTTTGGAACAAAAGATAATGGTGGAGATTTGGTTGAAACTTCTTTTGTTTGTCAAGCTTTAATTACCATCAGAGAATATTTTAAAAATGGAAGCACTACGGAAAAAGCATTAGCAGCAAAAGCAGATGAACTTTGGAGAGGCGTAGAGTGGAGCTGGTATACAAAAGGTGAAAATGCTTTATACTGGCATTGGTCTCCCAATTATGGATGGGAAATGAATTTTAAACTCGAAGGTTACAACGAATGTTTAATCACTTATGTCATGGCAGCCGCATCACCAACCTATCCGATTTCTGCAGAAGCCTATCATCAGGCTTGGGCAAGAAACGGAGCTATAGTAAGTGGCAGTGCTCAATATGGGTTACCGGTTGTTTTAAATTACAATGGAGCTTCGGGAAACGTTGGACCAATGTTCTGGTCGCATTATTCTTATTTAGGTTTAGATCCGAATACTTTAAGCGATAAATACGCAGATTATTGGCAATTGACACAGAATCACGCCAAAATTATGGTGCAATACAGCATTGCTAATCCAAAAAAATGGAAAGATTACTCCGATAAATGTTGGGGACTTACCGCAAGTTATACTCGTAATACAGATGGAACCACAGGTTATACTGCACACCAACCTAATAATGATACGGGAGTAATCACACCAACAGCAGCTTTGTCTTCTTTTCCTTTTACACCTGTAGAATCAATGAAATTTTTGCATTATCTGTATGATGAAAACAAAGCAAAATATGTTGGAATTGCAGGCCCTTACGATGCCTTTTCACCACAGTACAATTGGGTAACACCTCGTTATCTGGCCATAGATCAGGGTACCATAGCGCCAATGATTGAGAATTACAGAAGCGGTTTATTATGGAAGTTGTTTATGAACGCAGCAGACACCAAACAAGGTTTAACCAAACTTGGATTTAAATCAGGCAAATACGGAATCTAATTGTCATGAAATATAAAATAACACTATTGATACTGCTCTTTTCTGTATTGAGTTTTGCACAAAGCGAAACAACCGGAAAACTAAAAACAGTGATTGTAACCCATTGCGAATTGGGTTATGCACTGCACAAACCGGCCAACGCAAAAGAGAAAAAGCCCTTAATAGTTTTTATTTCAGGTGATGGAGAAAAAGGTACAGACATTGAAAAAGTAAAAATTAACGGCCCTCTGAAATACCTGAAAGCACACGAGTTAGATGCTTATGTTCTTGCTCCGCAATGCAAAGAAGACGAAGATTGGGACATAGAGTCTATCTACCAGTTAATTACGAAAATCAGGAAAGAGAACAATATAGACTCCAACCGCATTTATGTGACCGGTTTGAGTTCAGGAGGATGGGCAGCGTGGAATTTAGCGCTTTCGCACCCCGATATGTTCGCGGCAATTGTGCCCATTTCAGGTTTTGTTGATTTGATTCCGTTAGAAAAAGTATGCAAAATAGCGTCTATTCCAACCCGAATTTATCACGGTTTATTAGATGATGTTGTCAATGTAGATTATGCCGTAACGGTTTACAAAGAATTAAAAAAATGCAAGACGAATGATGTCCGATTAATCATTTTTGACGACGCGGGTCACGACAGCTGGACAAGAGTTTATGACAATCCGGAGATTTATGACTGGATGTTTAAACAGGTAAAAACAAATACGAACAAATAATATAGAATAGAATGAAAAACAAATTAGTCTTACTTTTTTTAGGATGTGCTGTTTTGGGTTACGCTCAAAAAAAGAACACTAAAAATACAGTAAAAATTAAACCGAAGTCTGAATTTGTGGCAGAGTTAATTTCTAAAATGACGCTGGACGAAAAATTAGGTCAGTTAAATTTGCCAACATCGGGTGATATTACAACAGGGCAAGCCAATAGCTCCAATGTTGCAAAAAATATTGCTGATGGTAAAGTAGGGGGTTTGTTCAACATAAAATCAGTTCAAAAAATCAGAGAAGTACAAAAGATTGCGGTTGAAAAAAGCCGTTTAAAAATCCCGTTGTTATTTGGTATGGATGTCATTCACGGTTACGAAACAACATTCCCAATTCCATTAGGACTATCGTGTACCTGGGATATGAACTTAATTGAAAGAAGTGCCCAGATTGCAGCTCAGGAAGCCAGTGCAGATGGGATTAACTGGACATTTTCGCCAATGGTTGATATTTCCCGTGACCCGCGTTGGGGAAGAGTTTCGGAAGGTTCAGGTGAAGATCCGTACTTAGGAAGCCAGATTGCAAAAGCAATGGTAAACGGATACCAACAAAAAGATTTGACAAAAAACAATACCATTTTGGCCTGTGTAAAGCATTTTGCGTTATACGGTGCACCGGAAGCAGGACGTGATTATAACACAGTTGATATGAGCCATATCAGGATGTTTAACGATTATTTTCCTCCTTATAAAGCGGCAGTTGATGCAGGAGTAGGTTCCGTAATGGCTTCTTTTAATGAAATTGACGGGATTCCTGCAACAGGAAATAAATGGTTAATGACCGATGTTTTAAGAAAACAGTGGGGGTTTAAAGGTTTTGTAGTAACAGATTTTACAGGAATTCCGGAAATGATTGAGCACGGAATGGGGAACTTGCAAGATGTGTCTGCTCTATCTTTAAATGCCGGTGTTGAAATGGATATGGTGGGTGAAGGTTTTCTAACCACACTTAAAAAATCTTTAGACGAAAAAAGAGTAACAATCGAACAAATTGATAATGCGGTTCAACTTATTTTAAATGCAAAATATGATTTAGGATTATTTGAAGATCCTTATAAATATTGCGATGACAAAAGAGCTAAAACTGAAATTTTTACAGCAAGCAGTAGAAAAGAAGCACGTCAGATCGCAGCACAATCTTTGGTGTTGTTAAAAAATCAAAATCAGGCACTACCTCTTAAAAAGTCAGGTACAATTGCACTTATCGGACCTCTGGCAGATGCCAAAGAAAACATGCCGGGAACCTGGAGTGTAGCTACAAAAATGGAAAATGCAGTATCCTTATTGAGAGGTATCAAAGAAGTTGCAGGACCTTCCGTTAAAGTGTTGTATGCAAAAGGAAGTAACTTAGATTATGATGCAGATTTCGAGACTAAAGCAACGATGTTTGGCAAAACATTGCACCGTGATGATCGTTCTAAAGAAGAACTACTGGCAGAAGCATTAAAAGTAGCCAACCAATCTGATGTGATTGTGGCGGCACTTGGAGAATCTGCAGAAATGAGCGGAGAATCCAGCAGTCGTACTAATTTAGAAATTCCGCAAGCACAGAAAGATTTATTACAAGCTTTACTTAAAACAGGGAAACCGGTTGTTTTGGTTTTATTTGACGGACGTCCGTTAGTATTGAATCAAGAAAATGAAACGGTTCCGGCTATTTTAAATGCTTGGTTCGCAGGAAGTGAAGCAGGATATGCAATTGCTGATGTTTTATTCGGTGATGTTAATCCATCAGGGAAATTAACATCGACTTTTCCAAGAAGCGTAGGGCAAGTACCCATTTATTATGCGCACAAAAATACAGGAAGACCGCTTGCTAATACAGAAGGGAAATTCGAGAAATTCAGATCCAATTATATCGATGAGAGAAACGAACCCTTATTCCCATTTGGATTTGGTTTAAGTTATACCACTTTTGAGTATTCAAATTTGAAGATTTCATCCGATAAGATGAATTTTGGTGGAAATGTAAAAGTAACTGTTGAGGTTGCCAATACAGGAAATTTTGATGGAAAAGAAACGGTGCAATTATACATTAGAGATTTAGTTGGTTCTGTAACAAGACCTGTTAGAGAATTAAAAGGTTTCCAAAAAATAGCTCTTAAAAAAGGAGAAAAACAAACCGTGACTTTTGAGATCACAGTTGAAGATTTAAAATTTTATAATTCTGATTTACAATTCGTAGCAGAACCTGGGCAGTTTGATGTTTTCGTAGGAACAGATTCAAATGCCGATAAGAAAGTTAGTTTTGAGTTAACTAAATAGTTGGTTTGTTCTATTGGTCAGCCCTTCGTGTAGTTAGCGAAGGGCTTTTTTTTAAAAGAAACATTTATTTTTTAAACCATCATAATTTTAATTCTTAGATAATGAATATAATTAAAGTAGCTCGTGCATTTCTTTTTTTGATAGTATTGGCCGTTTTTTCTTCCTGCAGTAGTAAGAAAAATGGTGTAGTGGCACATCGCGGTGCCTGGAAAACCAATAAGCTGCCTGAAAATTCTATTGCAGCGCTTAGACATGCTATCGATTTAAAAGCAGCAGGTTCAGAATTTGATGTTGTAATGACAGCCGATGATTCCCTTGTGATCAACCATGATCCGCATTACAATAAATTGATTATTGAGGAAACTAACTATGCGGACTTAATTAAGTTCAGACTCTCTAATGGCGAAAAACTTCCAACACTTTACGAATATATTGCCGAAGGAAAAAAGAATAATAAACAGACCCTTTTGGTGTGTGAAATAAAAGCTTCAGGGATAAGCAAAGAAAGAGGACAAAAAATAGCTCGCATGGCGGTCGAAATTGTAAAGAAACTTAAGGCCGAAAAAATAACCGGTTATATCAGTTTTGATTATGAAATTTTAAAACAGATTAGAAAAGTAGATTCAAAAGCTACTTTGCAATATCTGGAAGGTAATAAATCACCGACTGAAGTTAAATCAGATCAGATTACAGGTATTGATTATCATTATTCTGTTTTCAAAAAACATCCTGAATGGATTAAAGAAGCAAAAGAAAATCATATCATTTTAAATGCCTGGACGGTTAATGATCCTGCAGATATGGATTGGATAATTGCGAATAATTTTGACTATATAACTACAAATGAACCTGAACTTTTGAAGGAAAGAGTAAAGGGGAGAAAATAGAATAAAGAACATAGAATAAAGAAATGTTTTTAGATGAAATAATTTCTTTATAAAATTAAAATCATATGAAAAATATATTTGTACTGCTGACAATTTTTCTTTTGTCCCTTTTGATGTTGTATAGTAGTAATATGACAGCTCAAAATACAAACATACCGGGAAAAACAGAATGGTTTGATCCGGAAAAACCAGCAACAACCTATTGTAATCCCATCAATATTGGGTACAATTATACGACTCAAAATCATAATGGAATTCCGGAATCCCGCCGTTCGAGTGCCGATCCGGTGATTATCACTTATAAAGGGGATTATTATTTATTTGCCACCAATCAGGCCGGTTTTTTCTGGAGTAAGGATATGTCTGATTGGAAATTTGTTTACGGTAGTTTTCAAAGAAATCCCGGAGACGATGATCAATGTGCACCGGCAGCTTGGGTGGTAAACGATACCCTCTTTTATGTAGGTTCAACCTGGAAAAAAGACCATCCGGTTTGGAAAACTGCTGACCCAAAATCAGGACGATGGACAAGGCATGTCAACACCGCAATGCTGCCAACCTGGGATCCAGCCATTTTTCAGGATGATGATAAAAAAGTGTATATGTATTATGGTTCAAGCGGTAAATTACCATTAGTGGGTGTTGAGGTAGATTATAAAACCTGGCTTCCAAAAGGAAATCAGGCTGATTATGCTAAACTATACGCAGCAACAGAAGTCGAAGACATTCAGAAACCTTACGGGCAGGCCAAAGCAGTCGTTGGATTAGACCCTTCAATACATGGCTGGGAGCGTTTTGGACCAAATAATGATATGGAACCCGCTCCCTGGGGGAATTTTATTGAAGGAGCCTGGATGACCAAACACAACGGGAAATATTATATGCAGTACGGAGCACCCGCTACCGAGTTTAAAGGTTATGCAAATGGAGTTCATGTAGGGGATAATCCGTTAGGGCCATTTGTCTATCAAAAACACAATCCGATGTCTTATAAACCCGGAGGTTTTGTAATTGGTGCAGGCCATGGAAATACTTTTGCCGACAATTATGGAAATTATTGGAATACAGGTACCTGCAAAATCTCCATAAAAGACCGCTTTGAACGCCGCATCGATATGTTTCCGGCCGGATTTGATCAAGATGGAGTAATGTATTCTATTACAACATACGGTGATTTCCCGATTGTTCTGCCAACCCAACAACGGGATCAGACCAAAGGAGCCTCGTCAGGTTGGATGTTACTTTCCTATAAAAAGCCCGTGACAGTTTCTTCTTCTGAAGCTTGTAACGAGGTGGAGACACACAGGATGGACAACGGTGGTAAAAAAGTATATGAAAAAATCTGTTACGATGCTTCAAACCTGACTGACGAAAATATTCAGACCTACTGGTCCGCAACATCCGATCAACCGGGAGAGTGGTTGCAACTTGATTTGGGAAGAAAGATGGAAATTAAGGCGCTGCAAATCAATTATGCAGATCATAAAGCAACCCAGTACAATAAAGCAATGGATATTTATTATCAGTATAAAATATGGATGTCCGATGATGCTCAAAATTGGACTTTAGTGGTTGATAAATCAGCCAATGATAAAGATGTTCCTCATGATTACGTTGAATTAACAAAACCAATTAAAGCGCGTTATATAAAGATGGTCAACATTCATAATGCTTCAGGAATGTTTGCTGTTTCAGATTTCAGAGTTTTCGGAAACGGATTGGCAGAAAAACCAAAAGCAATTTCTGATTTTAAAGTGAAAAGAAATGCAACCGATCCCCGTAATGCGATTATTTCATGGACAAATAAAACAGACGCTATAGGTTACAACATCTACTACGGAATTACGCCTGATAAATTGTACAATAGTATCATGGTCTATGGTGATCGTACTTATGATTTCAGAGGTCTGGACAAAGGCACAAAGTATTATTTTGCAATTGAACCTTTTAACGAAAACGGTATTGGTGCCAAAAGTAAAATTATGGAATTAAAATAGCTGTTGAGCGCAATTAATTTTGACACATAGGAGATTACTAAGCAAAAATGCTGTACAATTTTCCTTATCTCTCCACCATTTGTCTGGCTGAGCGGAGTCGAAGCTCTTTTTCCCTAACCAGCCTTCGACTTCGCTCAGGGTGACAATAATGCATAAAAGAATGTTTAATTGATATCTAGAGGGTGTTTTTAACGAGACAAACATAGGAGAGATATAGTTTGTAAAGTCAGATAAAGTCGCTTCACTTAAAATAAATCACATAAAGTTATGTAAAAAAATTGTGATTTTCTAAAAACACCATAAATGTTAGTTTTAAATCTATGTTTCTATGTGTTAAATAAATTTAGCAGTATTATACCCGACAGCTAACTAAAATAATTTTTGAGTAGTGAAATCCTGAAAAGGCTGATTCCAAACAAAAAAGCTTAGAATCAGCGTTTTTTTATAGAAAAGCACTAAGAAAAAGTAGTCGAGTTGTAAAGAATTTTGTTCCTTTGTAAGGCTCGATAAAAAAGAGCGCTTAACCCAAAATGCTATAAAAACCATGAAAAAAACGATTCTTTTAACTGTTTTAGCTTTAAACGGATTGACATCTTTTGCGCAGTCAAATGATGAAAAAAACATTAAATTATTTTACAAAAAAGCCTTAACCGAGTCAAAATGTTATACTTGGTTAGAATATTTGTCAAACGATATCGGAAGTCGTTTATCAGGATCTCCCACTGCAGCAGCGGCAGTTCAATACACCAAATTACAATTAGAAAGACTAGGACTTGACAAAGTATATCTGCAGGAAGTAATGGTGCCACACTGGGTTCGTGGCGAAAAAGAGACTGCTTATATCTTAGACAATAAAGCAAAAACGGTGGTTCCGATTTGTGCTTTGGGTGGATCAGTTGCAACAGCTAAAGGTGGTCTTACAGCTGAGGTAATTGAGGTGAAAGGAATCAAAGAATTAGCAGAATTAGGAGATAAAGTAAAAGGAAAAATTGTGTTTTATAACAGACCAATGAATCCGGAGAACATTGAAACTTTTACTTCTTACGGAGCTTGTGTAGATCAAAGATACGCCGGTGCAAAAGAAGCCGCTAAATTGGGAGCAGTAGGAACTATTGTTCGCTCTATGAATTTGCGTTTAGATGATTTTCCACATACAGGGGCACAAAGTTATGGTGATTTGCCAAAAGAGCAATACATTCCAACAGCGGCAATTAGTACAAACGGTGCCGAATTGTTAAGTGCATCTTTAAAGAGAAATCCAGCTTTGAAATTTTATTTCAAACAATCTTGCGAAACCTTACCGGATGTTTTGTCTCATAACGTTATTGGAGAATTGACAGGTAAAGAACACCCTGAAAATATTATGGTTGTGGGCGGTCATTTAGATTCTTGGGATTTAGCAGACGGATCACATGATGATGGAGCAGGGGTAGTACAAAGTATGGAAGTACTTCGTATTCTTAAAAATTTAGATTACAAACCTAAAAATACCATTCGTGTAGTATTGTTTATGAACGAAGAAAATGGTGGAAAAGGTGGAGCTAAGTATGAAGAAATTTCAAAGAAAAACAATGAAAATCATATTTTTGCCTTAGAAAGTGATTCAGGCGGATTTAGTCCAAGAGGATTTTCTATAGAAGCAGATGATGCTAATTTGAAAAAAATACAAGGGTACAAAGACCTTTTCGAACCTTATTTAGTGCATAGTTTCACCATTGGACATGCAGGTTCAGATATTAATCATTTAACTTCAAAAGCAATTGTAAAAGCAGGTTTAAAACCGGATTCTCAACGTTATTTTGATTATCACCACGCTGCAAATGATAAATTTGATGCAATCAACAAAAGAGAATTAGAACTAGGAGCGGCAACTATGACTGCTTTAATGTATCTAATGGATCAAAACGGAATTGAAACGCCTAAAGTAAATTAAGGTTTCAAAAAGGCAAAAACTAAAGCTGCAAGTTCATTCTTGCAGCTTTTTTTTTAGATCAAGTTGTGCTGTATAGAAAGTTCTCCTGCTCCTTTTTAATTCTATACCTAAATTTTTTAGCACACAGATTTGGCAGATTGCACAGGTTTTTTTGTATTTGGTAAATAAGATCAGCTTAATCTGCCAAATCTGCATGCAAAAGAAACCTCTTGTGAACACTGCGATTATAAAAAAAGCAATCGGAATCGTTACCGATTAAACCTTGATTGCAATACTGTAATACAAAAAGAGAATCGGGATATTCGAGAGCAGGATCAGAATTTTAATTCCGATATCTTTTCTTTGTTCCGATAACTGAATAAATTTGTCCGTCAAATGAAATAACATTATTGCATTTACGATCAGTGCAGAAAAGGCAAACGGACTGGCAACGACCAACAGAGTTGTACTTCCATTCGAAAGTATATAAAAAACGAAAAATAACGTACTGATTGTAAACGAACCAATGGTCAGATCGATTGATTCGGTTTCGGTAAAAGTTCTGTTGTTACTAGTTCTCATGATTTTAAATATTAAATGTTTTTTGAATAGATTGAATTGGCGTGTGCAACATTTTTGAAAAATCCAGATAGTAAAACGGAAGCGCTTGTTGGCCTCTTTTGTATTGTTGAATGAAATAATTCATTTGTTTTGGATAAAAAAGCGTACCCGACGAGATTACAAGAAATAAATACAGACTTTTTTTGCCATTCCCCAAAAGATAATATTGCATTCCGATTTCTTCACGAACGGAAATACCAGTATTGGTCAGAACATGAATGATGTCATGATCTTCTAGTTTTGGCTGAATATCAAACTGATTTTTAGTAAGGAAGGTTCCCAGTCCAAAACCTAAACTCTCTGCCGGATAGGTTAATAATGTAGTTTTGTCAATGTCCCAAGGTTTGTTTTTTTTGAAATATTTTTGATACGGTTGTTTAGTATGTTCGTACATTTTTTCAATAAGACGATCTTTCATAAGTTGATTGGTTTTTAAAAGTTCTTTGAATTTCAAAGTAAAATAAGAAATAAAAAAGCTAATTTTATTATAAATCAGCTTCCGTATTTTTAGTAATTATCGAGTACTGTAATTAACAGTTTAGAATCGGAGAGGTTAGAGGGTGAAACCACTTTTTCTTCCAGCGGAATAGTGTTTCCATATCTTTCCTTTAATACTTTTTGTACTCTTTCATCGGCTAAATTAAAATCTTTCAATTCCTGCAGCTTACACAATTCAATGTCGGCTCCGTTTTTATATATTTTCCAAACCAGTTCTGAGCAATAAATTTTAGTATCGGTCCATTCAAAATAAGCATCGTATTGTTTACCCATAAATTGATTACCATAGTTTTTCATTTTCTCAAGTGTTTTTGAATCCAGAACGGCAGTGGCATTTTTTAGCCTTTTCACGACGTATTTGCCGTCTTTTCCATGTTCGATCCACTTGTCCAATGGAGTTAGTTTTACGGGCTGCACAGCTTCAAAAACGAATTGTTTTCCATTGACGTTAAAAATGATTCCACAATGAGAAAATTTCGACCTGGTTGCAATACGGACTGCCTCACACTGACTGGATTCCGAGGTCTGAAAAATAATATCGCCATCTTGTATTTTAGCCAAAACACTATTTTCCTGTTTGGATTTCGAAAAGGAATTCATTGGGAAAAACAGTAATGTCACGTAAAGGGCACAAGAAAAACTGATTAAAAAACTTACTATAAGGAAAATATATTTTGTCTTCTTCATTCTAAAAATTTAAATCACAAAAAAAAAGCACTTTGAAGTACAAAGTAAATGATAAAAAAAATAGCTGCCAAATAAAATGACAGCTATTTTTAAAATATAAAGTGACCTATTTTTTAGATTCTGAAAATTCCTCCAACAGCGATAATTCGTTGTAAAAAGAAGAAATCTTGTGAAGCGCTATCTTCACTACTTCTTGTAGTTCTGATGTCCTGCATGTTGATATAACCACCTTTTAACTCTCCCTGAAGATAGAAATATTTAAAAAAGGTAAAGTTAATCCCCGCTTTTGCAGACAATCCGTAACCTGAAATATGAAAATCGTCATGACGTTCTTTTCCTAGCAAAGTTGTATTCGTTTTAGGATATAAAACTCCAGCTCCTAGCCCTTCAGTTAAATTGATTTGAACTTTGTCTGTATTTGGTAATCCAAACCATTCTGAGATATCATCATGTCTGGAAACTTCCGTATTTACATAGTTCAGACCATCGGTATGCTCATACATTAAGAATTTACCATCTGTAAAGTCAACGGGAGTATTGTTGTAATCCCTATTGTTTGTTGAGCCAATTTGATCCGAAGGCAAATTAACATAACCCGATACATTTGCTGTTTGATCCTGAGTCATTACATACTTCATATGATCCCAACCGATAGCAACGCTATAATGATCATTAATGAAGTATCCCAATCTAAAATTCGTTTGCGGAATGGTCATATTAGCTGGATTTACATAGTCAATATGCCATCCTTTTGGTTTGTCATGAGCAGTCATGTTATCAACTGTAAAGTTGTAATCTTTTCCTCTGAAATTGACATCAGACTTGGTATAACTGTCTCTGTTACCACCCCATGATACAAAGAATTTTCCTTTGTTATGGGCGGTATATCTTTCTACTGCGATTTCTTCCTGTGCAAAAGTGTTTAATGAAAAACCCAATAAGACAAAAAATAAAAATTTAGTTTTCAATGAACTTAGTATTAAAATTTAAAATGAGTTAACCGTTTTTCTGATCGCAACCAATTTGGTCATTAAACCTTCAAAATAGTCTAAATGTAACATGTTGGCACCATCACTTTTTGCATTAGCAGGATCAAAATGAGTTTCGATAAAAATACCGTCGACCCCAACAGCAATACCTGCTTTGGCCACAGTTTCGATCATATCAGGTCTTCCACCTGTAACACCGGCAGTCTGATTTGGCTGTTGTAAAGAATGCGTAACATCAAGAACTGTAGTAGCATATTGTTGCATAGTAGGAATTCCTCTGTAATCAACAATCATATCCTGGTAACCAAACATAGTACCACGATCGGTAACCATTACATTCTCGTTATGACAATCTAATACCTTCTGAACGGCATGTTTCATGCTTTCAGGGCTCATAAATTGTCCTTTTTTCAAGTTTACCACTTTACCCGTATTTGCAGCAGCTACAACTAAGTCCGTTTGACGCACTAGGAAAGCTGGAATTTGCAAAACATCAACATATTGAGCAGCCAAATCGGCATCCTCATTCGTGTGAATATCTGTTACCGTTGGAACATGAAAAGTTTCAGAAACTTTTCTTAAAATTTTTAAGGCTTTTTCGTCGCCAATTCCTGAAAAACTATCAATTCTGGAACGGTTTGCTTTTTTAAATGATCCTTTAAATACATAAGGAATTTGAAGTTTGTCGGTAATACCAACTAATTTTTCGGCAATTCTAAGCGCCATTTCTTCTCCTTCAATAGCACAAGGGCCTGCTAATAAAAAGAAATTTCCGCTATCTGTATGCTTAATTTGTGGAATATGTTGTATGTTCATAGTATGTTTTTTTTTGACAGTGCAAAGGTAGTTATGATTTATGAGTTTGAGATGAAGATTTAAGAATTTTTTAAGAGCTAATAGTGCTGATGCTGTAGGCTTTTTCGTTTAAATTAAATTTTTCAGCCGTCATGATTAAATATGGGTTTGATTTATAAAATTTGAATTCTGTTTTTTAAAATTGATTCCAAAAGAAAGTTTATACATTTTAAATTCTTTGCGCTCACGAGCGGGACGCTCGTGAGCGCAAAGAGAATCAAACATCAATTAATAATAACAATAACTCTAGTCCTGCTTCAAACGCAATCCCATCGGAACCATCAAAATTCCTTTTTCGTAAATGTTCAGATAAAGTTTAAGGGGTTTCTTCTGGCCGTCCCATTTTAGTTCATACACATTCAGGAATCCGGCTCCCATATCGCTTCTTTTCGTAGGGAAAGGACAGCAGGTTTCTAATCGTGTATAAGTGATTTTTTCTCCGTTTGGACCAGCCAAAGCATTTAAAAAACGGGTTTCGTTTAAAGCTTCATCTTTTGTGTTTCTGTAAAAAATATTCACAGGATAATCCGGATCGTAACCATATTTTTTGTCGTTACTGAATAAAGTAATGATAAAGGTATTGTCTTTTTTTAATACTAAATCAGGAGCATTATCGTCTACATTTTTTAAAGTGGACTTTGTACTGATACAAGAGGTTACCGATAGAAGTAAAACGATAAAAAGAACTGTTTTTTTCATGTTGAGTGCGTATTTTGTATTACAAATGTAACCCGTAAAAATGGTTTTTAAAATAATCTGGATTAAGAAAAATACAGACAGAAATACATTAGATTAAGTCTTAAATTTTCTTAGATTCTGTTGCTACAGTGAGACCGGAATTTAATTTTAAGATACCAATTACAATCAGATATTGTGCCACAAGATAGGTTAACATTATAAAAAAAGAACTTTTCTCAATTGGAGCGTAAAATTTATTGATTGCCAGAATGCTGTCTGAAATAACAAACATAACGGCACCAATAAAAACGTATTGATTACCGGGTTTTTTCCAGATTAAGAACCCGTTAAAAGCTAACAGTAACATAAAAGAAATTACGGATGCATAAACAATCACCGGGATTTTTAATTCTCCTAAAGAGGGTAATAGAACAGTCAACATCCCGATTAAGTAAGAGGCTATAACGAGACTTCCAATTAGAAAAAGGGTTCTTTTTTTCTTGTTTTGAGTTTTAGTCTGTTTATTAAAAAGAACGCAATAAACGAGATGTGACAGAAGAAACGCAACCAAACCTAAAATGAAATAGATCTCAGCAATATCTGCAAAAAGTAAAATTACATCTCCAATCCAGGAAAATAATAAGGCAGTTAAAAGGGTATTCTTTGATGGAAATTTTTTATAAAAATAAACGCCAAATCCTAATAAGGGAATCAGAATGGGTTTTAAAAATAAATCAAAACTCTCGTAGCCCGAAAGTAAGAGCAAAAGATAAACAGTACTAAAACCAATATAGATTTTAAGAAGCGGGGGATTTTTCATAGTAAGTTTGGGTTATGAATTGGCAAGTTGATTTTGAGTAGTTTTAAAATCAATAGTAACAAAATACAGGGAAATTAAAAAGGATAACGTCAAATAACCAATAACGACATAATTGGCAAATGGGAATACAACATTCAAACCAAACCAATCACCATAATAGGTGATAATCGCAATGGCAATTGTAAAACGAAAGCCCTCCCACAAAGGGGCATATTGGCTTTTATCCATCAGTTCACTATAGCTGTAGATCGTAATCAAAATAAAAAAGCCGTAAACAAAGATATTGGGTAGGCCAATTTTGGCAATATTGTCAAACAAATAAGTGACAAACAAAAGGGTTATGAGAACCTGAGTAACAGACCAATAAATCAGTTTTTGAGAATTATGGATACCATATTTTTCAAAATTAAAAACATTCTCAATTTTGTTTACGGGGTATAATTCTTCAAAATTTTCAGGTCGCCAGCCTGTTGGTTTAAACCAGATGGTGAGTTTATCTTTCCATTTTGGAGCACGCCAGGCGTCTTTGATCAATAAAGTCAAATGCTGGAAATTAATTCGAATAGGATTCCAGGTACTTGCCGGTCTTGTAATTCCAAAAACAGGAGGGACATCATCCAATTCCTCTTGGAAAGTGCCAAAAAGTTTGTCCCAAAAAATGAATATTTGTGAATGATTCTTATCTAAATATTCCGGATTTATAGCGTGATGCACCCGATGATGAGAGGGCGTTACTAAAATATGCTCAACAAACCCCATTTTCTTGATATGTTTGGTGTGATACCAAAATTGCAAAAACAAATGAAGCGGCAAAGTTATCGCAATAACAGTGGCAGGGACACCAAGTAAGGCGGCCGGAATCAATAAAAAGGTGAATAAGTTGACTAAGCTGGCAATAGGTTGTCGCAGCGCACAGGCCAAATTAAATTCTTCACTGCTATGATGAATAGCATGTTTGTTCCAAAGAAAATTAATCTGATGCGCCAATCGGTGGCTCCAGTACCCGTAAAAGTCGATTACAAAAAAGGCAATACAATAGGAGAGGACATTGGCTTCTAAATGGTAAAGTGCAATTTTAGAAACCATCCATTCGTACGAAATAAAAGTCAGACTAAGACCCAAAACATCTTTTACCGAATTGGTAATTCCTGAACTAATACTCGACACGCTGTCTATTAAAGGTGCAGTATCATCCTTTTTATAGAGCCCGTATATTTTTTCGATTATAATTAATACTAAAAAAACAGGCGTAGCGATAATTAATATTTTTCCATATTCTTCCATAAAAAAAACATTCAATTTTAATCAAATATAGAATAAAATTGAATGCTTTTTAAAATATTCCGGACTTAAACAATTTCGGCGCTAAGACCCGCTTCCAAAAGTTGTGTGCATTGTGGTTTTAACTTGTCCATCGGACCCGTTTTTACCGCGCATTTTCCGTTGTAGTGTACAATTAAGGAACATTGTTCCGCTTGTTCAGAAGTGTGGCTGCAAACACGCATTAAAGTATCAATTACGTGATCAAAAGTGTTTACATCGTCATTGTAAACAATGATTTCGTTATTAAAACCTACAGCTTCCTTTTCCCGAACCCTTTCTCTTACTTTTTCTTTAGTACTCATTTTGTTTAGATTTTTGTACTGTTGTAGTTACTGACTAATTTACGTATTTTAATGAAACCCAGTTATTTCTTTGGAACTTTTTTACGTAAGTCAATCCCTTTTCTGTGCACGAAGCATCGATAAATGGAATGTCTTCTTCGTAAAAACCGCTTAAAAGCAAAGTCCCTTTTGGATTTAAACAATCCACATAGGCCTGCATATCGTTTAGTAAAATATTACGGTTGATATTAGCAATGATCAAGTCGTATTTTTTACCTTCCAATAAAGCAGCATCGCCTTCATAAACGGTAATATGTTTACAGTTATTGCGTTCTGCATTTTCAATTGAATTCAGATAACACCAGTTGTCAATGTCAATCGCATCAATTGGCTCAGCGCCTTTCATTTCAGCTAAAATGGCTAAAATTGCTGTTCCGCAACCCATGTCTAAAGTTTTCAAACCGGCAACATCTGTTTCCAATAAATGTTGAATCATCATGTGAGTCGTTTCATGGTGACCCGTTCCGAAACTCATTTTTGGTTCAATGATAATGTCAAATTCGGCATTTGTTTTTTCGTGAAAAGGGGCGCGAACGTGACATTTTCCATCCACATCAATAGCTTCAAAATTCTTTTCCCATTCCTCGTTCCAGTTCACCTGATCGATTTCTTCAAAAGTATATTCGATTTTGAATTCTTCCGATTGTAAAATATAAATGTCATCCAGAATAGTTTCATCCCATAAATCTTTCTTCACAAAAGCTGAAATTCCATTTTCAGTTTCTGTAAAACTTTCGAATGCTTTTTCTCCCAATTCAGCAATTAATATTTCTGATCCTAGTTCTTTTGGTTCAATAGTAAAATGATACCCTAAATATATATTCGACATAAATAATTTTTTTGCAAAGGTAAGAATACAAAGGAGAAGTTGTTTATAAATATGTTAGAACGTTGTCAATTTTGGGATAATTTTTAGACATAAAAAAAGCGATACTGTTACGTATCGCTTTTAGTTTTATATAAATCTAAAATTAGATTGCTGTTACAATAGCTAAAAAGTCATCTGCTTTTAAAGCTGCTCCTCCGATTAGACCACCATCTACATCCGGTTTAGAGAAAATTTCCTTAGCGTTATCCGGTTTTACAGAACCGCCGTATAAAATTGAAACTTCATCAGCAATGTCAGCTCCGAAAGCTTTACGAACCACTTCTCTGATAAATTCATGCATCTCTTGTGCTTGCTCCGGTGAAGCAGTCTCTCCGGTTCCGATTGCCCAAACGGGTTCGTAAGCCAGGACAATTTTAGACCATGATTCTTTTGCAATGTGGAACAATCCGTCACGCAATTGATTTTCAACAATATTAAAATGATTTTCGGATTGACGGTCTTTTAATTCTTCTCCAAAACAGAAAATAACAGTCATATCATGTTTCAAAGCAGTATCTACTTTGTTTGCGATTAAAGCGTCAGTTTCATGGAAAATAGCTCTGCGCTCCGAGTGACCAAGGATTACTGTAGTGACACCAATACTCGTCAACATGTCTGCAGAAATTTCTCCTGTAAAAGCACCACCTTCAGCTTGGTGAACGTTTTGTGCAGAAACTCCAATAGTGGTGTTTTTTAATTTAGCCACAGCTCCGGCCAAGTTTACAAATGTTGGTGCAACAATTACCTGAGCAGTAGTTTGAGCTGGTATTTTGGTGATTAATTCGCTTAATAATTCTTCAGTTTGTTCTGCGTTTTTATGCATTTTCCAGTTTCCTGCGACAATCTTTTTTCTCATTTTGGTAGTTTTTAGTATTCTTTTAATTTTTTGTTTTTTATTGAAGTTGCAACTGATTTTTTATTGCGTTTTATTTTAATCCTTGTAAAGTCGAATTGATCAGATCAAAATCTTTTTCGATCGCGCGGTACAATACTATTTTTCCGGTTTTATCAATAATGATGTATCTTGGAATCCAGTCTAAGTCAATTGCTTTTCCGAAAACTCCTTTCATACCGTCTGTCATCATAAAATGATCTCCTTTTATTTCGTGTTTTTCAATTCCGATTTTCCATTTATCTGCGGTCTTATCGGCAGAAAGAAATAAATAAGAAACATCAGGATTATTGGCTTGTAGCTCTTTTACTTTTGGCATTGCTTTTACACAATCACCACACCAGGAAGCCCAAACTTCGATTACCAAAGTTTTTCCCTTGTATTTTTTTAGAATATTTTTAAAGCTTACCTGACTGTCATCAGTAGCTAATAATTTTTGAGAAAGTGCTTCTTTTGAAAAACTGGTTTTCTGAGCTTGCGAACATGAAAAAGTAATAAAGGCAATGAGGATTAGAGCTATTTGTTTCATAGTAAGAGTTTGGTTTATTATTTGAAATACCGAATTCACAAAGTTAAACAAACAAATCGAATGCCAAATGGAGATTAACAAAATTTGAACACTGCTTTGTTTTATCACAAAACAGGAAATTTCGGTTAAAAAAAGAGGTCTGAAATCGTAATAGTTCGTTGTGAAAATCTAATTTCGGAGTAAAATCTTGAGAGAGGATTTCTAAAAACTAAAAAAAAATCGGTTTTTTAGTTTTCAAAAGAGTTTTCAAAGCAAAAAAAAACGCCAAAAATTTCTTTCTCGCGTTTTTTTTAGCAGTATTAATTTAGCTCATAATTTCCGTTAGCCCATTTTTTGCAGGGAACGATCCAACCGTCTGAGGCTTTGAATAAAAAGCCATGTTTTAAACCGGTATTCAATTCGATTTCTTTGAAGTGATTGACTTTCAATTTTGAAGTTTCTTTTCGTTTGATAGCCGAAACTCCCAGGACATCTGATTTTTCATAAATGGTCAGAATGTTTCCACAGAAATTGATGTCTGGAATTTCTTCAATATCAATATCTCTGAAACTGCCAATAAATACAAAATTAACCTCCGGATTTGCCAGATAAGTAGAAACATACTGTGCAATATAACCGCCCATTGAGGTTCCGATTACGGTTATCTTATTGGGTTTAACTCCTTCTTTTATTAGTTTGTTGATTTGTTTTACCACTTTTTCCGCATAACGGGCTGCGTTGGTGTTTTTCTTTCTTTTCTCACTAAAAACGATAAAATTATCCGCTTTAAAGGAATTGATTATTTCGTTGTATTCGGCTTTACCGTACTCAGGATGAGCTTCATTCAAATCGTGTTCTTCTATAAATTTATTGTGCAGAAAAAAGATATAAGCTTGGTTTGGATTATTTGATTGGGTTTGACTAAAGCCAAAGAAACAGGAAAGTGTAAGAAGTAAAAAAGGAATAAGACGAAATGGTTTTTTCATTGTGGTTTTTGATTTAGTTTAATTTTTTTGATTTTTTTTAATCTGTCCTCTATAGCTTTTATTTGATATGATTTTCAACGTCCATCATCTCATGCAGAATACGGATGATTTCTAATTGATTCTCTTTTACATTTATTTTATAGAAGATAAGATGTGATTTTACTTTTGAACGAAAATAGTCTTTTCTTATTGCTCCAAAATCAGAACCGGAATTTGGTTTTAAGCATAAATATTCAATTTCTTCAAATAATAAATTTAAATATCGGTCAGCTTGTTCAATCGACCAATTTTCAGCGGTGTACAGCCATATGTTTTCTAAATCTTTTGTTGCTAAATTACTTATTTCGTAATTCATCATTTTGAATGTTTTTCATGAAGATTATTCAAAAATGATTCGCGGTTAAAATCTTTAGCAAATCCGGATTTTTCCCCTTTTTTAAGTTCATTGATTAATTCAGTCTTTTTTGTTTCTTCCTGCTCAAACAGTCGTAATGCTGCGCGAACAACTTCACTGGCAGAAGTAAACTTCCCATTTTTTACCTGACTGTTTATGAAATTATCAAAATAATCTCCAAGTAATATAGAGGTGTTTTTCGGCATGATTTCTAAAGTTTTAATTCAAAGATACCAATTATTGGTATATGTTGTAGCTTGGTTTAGTTTACTTTATCATTTTTATTAGTATAAATTTTATAGACAATAAAAGTAAAATGGCTGCAGGGAGATTAAACTAAATTATGGATGAACTTGTAAAATGACAATGATAAATAAAAAAGCGCCAATACCTCTAAAATATAGAATATTGGCGCCATTTAAATTACTTCTTTTTTTAAAGACTATAAGCAACATTTGATAGTTTTAAATCGTCAACGTCGTTATAATGCACTTTTTGTACTATAGTTCCTTTGTTCAGAACCACAATGCTAGGATTTGCTCTTTCGATTGTTTTTAAAGCGATTGCGTCACAGAAATAAAAATCAACATTTAGGCCGTATTGTTTTTTAGCTTTTGCAATTACGTCCGGTCCGGAAGCTGTCATTGCAATTACTTTGTATCCTTTCGCTTTAGCTTCCTGATTTACTTTTTCCAGTTTTTTCATTCCTTCAGGATTAGATAAATTCAAATCGTAGGTAACAAAAATAACTAATTTAGGCTCTTTTAGTAATTCGTCTTTATAATCAGAATCGTTTTTTACCATAGTAAAGTCATGAATCGGTGGTACATATCCTTCTGTAATTACTTTGTCTTTACGGTCTACAAAAGTGGCGCCTTCAGGAATGTTCATCAGATCTTTTTCGGTGAACTCTTTGTCAACTCCGTTTACTTTGTAGATAAAAATCATTTCAACTACAGATTTTGGAGCACCTTCCGGAATTTCCATTCCTTTTTCGATGTTGTTTCCAACTTTGAATGGACGGAAATCTTTTATAGGATTGTGATTTAATACCCAAACGGCCATAAAAACACATAAAATTACGCTGATTAAAGTAATAATATTAGTTAGTAGTTTTGAAAATAAAGGTTTAACTAATTTTTTATTGATAAACAAAATCAAAATGAAGAAAAGCAATACAATATCTTTTGTAAACGACTGCCAAGGCGTAAGATGTAAAGCATCTCCAAAGCAACCGCAATCTTTCACTACATCAAAATAAGCGGAGTAGAAGGTAAGGAAAGTAAAGAAAATGATTAATAACAATAGGAACCAAATCGTTGCTTTTGCTTTGTAACCTACTAATAACATTACGCCTAAAACGACTTCTAAAATTACTAAAAAGATAGCTAATCCAAGTGCTAAAGGCTCTAAGAACGGCATGTTGAAAACCGGCTCGCTAAAATATTCCGCTAGTTTATAAGAGAACCCAACCGGATCATTAAGTTTGATTAATCCTGAAATAATAAATAATATGCCGACAAACAGTCTGGAGAATTGGGTAATAACGTTTTTCATAATTTAGAATTTAGTTTAAAATTCCAAAAAATAACCTTGGAATTTGGGATTTCATTTTTGAAATTTATTATTTCATTGGGTTCAAAATCAACGCAAAAATGGAATAATTAATCATGTCCTGATAATTGGCATCAATGCCTTCAGAGACTAAAGTTTTTCCTTTGTTGTCTTCGATTTGTTTTACACGGAGCAGTTTTTGCAGAATCAGATCGGTAAGCGAACTCACACGCATATCGCGCCATGCTTCGCCATAGTCATGATTTTTGGCTTCCATTAATTCTTTAGTAAGTTTAATTTTAGCGTCGTATAATTCGGTTGCTTTTTCTACGTCCAGATCAGGTTGGTCAACAACGCCTAATTCCAATTGAATCAAAGCCATAATCGAATAGTTAATGATTCCGATAAATTCGCCACTTTCATCCTCATCAACTTTGCGAATTTCGTTTTCCTGTAAACTTCTGATTCGTTGCGCTTTTATAAAAATCTGATCGGTTAGTGAAGGCAGTCTCAAAATACGCCAGGCACTGCCATAATCTTTCATTTTATTGATAAATAAAGTACGGCAAACCGTTACTACGCTATCATATTCTAAAGAAGTATTCTTCATTTATTGTTGTATATTTGCTTAATTTTTTTCCAAAAATAAGGATAATTTTTTGAAAGCCTGAGAGGTTTCAAGTTTAAAGTTTCATGTTTTACGTTCAAACTCGAAACTTGAAACAAAATGAACTTGAAACAAAATAAACCCAAACAAGATTGTAATGAATTGCAAAGGACAACTTATAGATTTGTCAGTTCCCAGAGTAATGGGAATTTTGAATTTGACGCCAAATTCTTTTTTTGATGGAGGAAAATACAATAATGAAGACGAGATCATCACAAGAGCAACTAATATACTAACCGAAGGGGCCGATTTTATTGATCTTGGAGGGTATTCCAGTAAGCCAAATGCAGAGTTTGTATCGGAGCAGGAGGAAATTGACCGCGTTGTACCGGCTATAGAACTTATTTTAAAGCATTTTCCAGACGCTTTATTGTCCATTGATACTTTCAGAGCAGGAGTTGCTAAAGCAAGTATAGAAAGCGGTGCAGCGATTATAAATGATATTGCATCAGGTGAGTTAGACGACAAAATGTTTGATGTGATTGCAAAATATAATGTACCCTATATTATGATGCACATGCGTGGTAATCCACAGACGATGCAAAGCTTGACGCAGTATGACGATATCATGAAAGAGATGTTGTTTTATTTTTCTGAAAAAGTACAAAAAGCGAGAAGCCTCGGAATTAATGACTTGATATTGGATCCCGGTTTTGGATTCGCGAAAACGACAGATCAGAATTTTGAAGTGATGCAAAAAATGGAACTTTTTAATCTTTTGGAATTACCTGTTTTAGCGGGTATTTCCAGAAAATCTATGATTTATAAAACGCTCCATATAACAGCAGAGGAAGCTCTAAACGGTACCACAATTCTTAATACCATTGCTTTATCAAAAGGTGCTAAAATACTGCGCGTTCACGATGTAAAAGAAGCAGTTGAATGCATTACTTTGTTTACTAAAATGAGTTTTAGACAAAATTAAAGTAACATTCCGGTTTGTTGTTTTAAATCTTACCATTATTTTAAATTATGAAATACTTTAGCTTACTCTTTGTAATTCTGTTTTTCTCGTGCGGGAAAAAAGAAGATGTTTTATTACCAAAGTCAAATGTAACGGTGGTTAAAACTGTAGAGGATCTGTCGCCAATTTACATTTTTTTTAAAACAGACGGCAAGGATACCATCGCCGAAGTAAATCGAAAAAACAGCATCATTTCAACCAATTGGATTTTCAATATTGACAAGCGTTTGCCGCTTAAATTGGTAATTCGGGAAGTAATGAAACTTCAGGAGAAGAAACGAACTGAAAAAGCACACAAAAACGAAAAAGCAGAGAATTATTATTCATATGCGGATTCTGTTGGAAAGAATTTAGCCTTTTTGCCTTTCACGAAAGTGCATTATAAAATGGAAATTGCCAATAACAGAAGTCAGTTGTATTTCAAGAAAAATGGAAGGATACAATACAGCGGAAGAAAAACGTATGATTTTCCTAAAAGTGATTTAAAACCGTTTTTGGATAGTTTAGTAATCAATCCTAAGGCTGAGATTAAATTTTCGTACGATAAAAATATGACGTACGGAGATTACATTCAATGTAAAATTCTTGTTGAAAAAATGATACAAGAAAAAATTGATTTTGTATTTATAAATACCGAAGAGGAATTTGTTTTCTAAATCCCCAACCTGAAACAAAAGAAACCTGAAACAAAAGAAACCTGAAACAAAGAAAACGTGAAACAAATCTTTATTGATGATGATAAGGCTCATTTCTTAAAATCGTAAACCCGCGATACAATTGCTCAATAAAAAATAAACGCACCATTTGGTGGGAAAAGGTCATTAAGGAAAGCGAAATTTTACCTTGCGCTTTGCTGTAAACTGTGTCCGAAAATCCGTAAGGGCCACCGATTACAAAAACAAGTGTTTTGATTCCGGAGTTCATTTTCTTTTGTAATTCTTCAGAAAAACCAACGCTGGAGAAGTTTTTCCCATTTTCATCGAGTAGAATTAGCTGATCGGTTGGGGTTAATTTGGAAAGAATTAATTCTCCTTCTTTTTCCTTTTGCTGACTTTCAGATAAATTTTTTACGTTTTTGATGTCGGGAATAATCTCTAAATCGAATTTGATATAAAAGGACAAACGTTTGGTGTAATCGTCAATCAAAGTCTGAAGCGATTTATTGTCGGTTTTGCCTATGGCGATGAGTTTGATGTTCATGGTTTTTTAGTTTTTTGCCACAGATTAAAAGGATTCGGAAGGATTTTTTTTCTAGTTTATTGTTTGCTTTTTTGCCGCGAATTTCACGAATTGGCACAAATTAAGATATGAAAAAAGGCTAACTTTTTTATACTTTTTCGCCACAGATTAAAAAGATTCAAAAGGATTTTTTTTTTTAATCTGTGGGAATCTTTTTAATCTGTGGCAAAATTAATGCTATGGCTTCTTATTTTTAAAAACGGTTTCAAAATGTTCTACGACAGGGAATGGTTCGTAATAATGATGTAAAAGTTTCTTCCATTCTAAGTACGCAGCTGAAGTTCTGAAACCTACAGTATGATCTTCCAATGTATTCCAGTCTACTAGTAAAAGGTATTTGTTTTCTATCTCCAGACATTTTTCTAAGCGATGCCCTAAATAGCCTTCAATAGAAGAAATGTACTGACTTGCTTTTATAAAATCGCTTTCAAATTGAGTTGTCAAATTTGGTTTTACGTAAAGATAGGCTGCTTCCAGAATCATATTTTATGTTGTAAAATTTAAACTACACCTAACAGGTTTTTAAAACCTGTTAGGTTTGATTTAAGTTAGTTTTTAGAAAATTGATTTTCAAAAGTTTTAAATCTGGCATCCAGATCTTTCAATAATTGTTTTTTTACAGAAGCATCCTGAATAAAGCTGTAATTGATGCTGTTGTAAACATATTTTTTGATCGTTTCGTAAGTCACATCAGGATATCTTTTTGCCAGTAGGACATATTGTTCGGTCATGTTGGTTCTTAGAATTCCGGCATCGTCGGTACTAATTACAATTGGGACATTAAATTCTTTATAAAGTGAAAACGGATGTCTGTTCTCTTTTACTTTTAAAATGAATTCGTTACTGGTTAAGTTGATCTCAATCGGAATATTGTTTTTAGCCATATAACGCAACAAGTCGTATGAGTTTGCTTCGTATGCAATATCGACTCCGTGTCCAATTCTATTGGCTCCGGCCGTATAAATGGCGGAGTTAATATGCCAGGTTAAATCCTCCGGTTGTACTAATCCTAAAGTCAATTCTCCTGCGTGGAGCGTGTACTTTACATTATCAAATTTAGAATGGCAATATTTGAACATGACCATATGAAGCCAGTAATCGTTCATAGAATTTTCACCATGTTCAGGAGAAACAATGTTTACACCTGCAACCAATTTGCTGTCGTTTGCTGAGATAAAAGCAATAACCAGATTTTTGAATAAATCTACTGGTTCCATAAAACGAAGTACAAAGTTCTGATAACGCATGGTAAAACGATCGTCATCAATTTTTAGTTCCTTATGTAGTTTTGCGACGAAGTTTGTATTGAAATCTTCGGCGTATTTTTTAGCGTCTTTTTGTTGTAATGATTTATACAATTGATCTAAATATTTTAGAACTGCTTTTTCGTCTTTTTGTGCCGCAGCCTGACGGAGTTTGGTATTAAAATCGGTTAAATCAGCAACATTCATATCACAAGGAATCGTTGATAATTGCGTTTCGATATAACTTACATTTTCAGCAAGGGCTCGTTTTTTTAATTCAAGCATTCCTTCGGCAAAATGCCCGTCGATTGTTGCATAAAACTTATCGAAGGAATCAAAAAACAAGTCGTCAGAAGGAACAGATACTCCATTGTAATCTTTTGCAGACCAGGTTTGCATCACTTGCTGTTTGTAAAAATCCAGTTTTCCTTTATTTTTAAGTGAAGAAAAAGTTTCCCAGTTTCCATTTGTAGGTTTCGTTTTAGAGACCGCCATAGTTTCTAAATTCAAATAGAAATCTTCAGAAATTGCTCTTTCCAAAAGAGGTTCTGCATAAATTGATCCCGAAAAATGATGGTGTAGATCGCCTCCTTTAGGCATTTGTTGAAAAAAAGCAGTAGAAAGGGCTTCGTTGTTTCTGATTTTTTCCAAATAACGTTCAGCCGATTGAGAAAAGCCGATTTGTGCTATAAAAATACAGAAAAGTGTAATTATCCTTGTCATAGTCTAGGTTTAAATTACATGCAAATGTAGTTATTTTACAGGACTTTTGAAAAGGAAGGGGGAATATTTAAGTAAAGACGCACGGCAGTGCGTCTCTACGAGGACATTTTTATGAAAAAAGAACATCATGTATATCAGCGGTTCTATCGAAAACGCTTTTGGCAAAAGGACAAAGCGGAATAATTTTAAAATCATTGGCTCTGGCATATTCAACGGCAGCCATGACCATTTTTTTACCCACTCCTTTTCCGTTGAATTCTTCGTTTACTTCGGTATGATCAATGATGAATTTAGTGTCACCAGCCCAGCTATAGGTCATTTTCCCGGCTTGTTTTCCGTCTTCTACAGCTTCAAAATATCCTTTTCTTCCTTCGTTTATTTGTTGTATTTCCATGATTGTTAAAATAATGTGGTTTTGATTTCTATTGAATGTGTTAATGTTTTATGAATTGGGCAACTGTTGGCAATGGTTTCTAAACGTTGTCGCTGTGTATCGTCTACCTCGCCAATGATTTCAATTTTTCGGGTAAATAAAGAGACATTCTGATTAGAGTCTCTTTCAAAATCGACCTTGATATTGATTTCAGAAACTTGCCATTGTTTGCGGTTGATGTACATTCGTAATGTAATGAGCGTACAGGCTGCCAATGAAGAAGCTAAAAGTTCAGAGGGACTAAAGCCTAGATTTTTACCTCCAACTTCTTGAGGTTCGTCCGCAATTACCGTGTTTCCGCTGGCAGATTTTATTTCGGTGCGATACAAGCGCGTGTCAATTTGTGCTGATATAGTTTCCATATGTTATTTCATTCGGGGTTCAGGTAAAGGAACAAATTCAGTTTCTCCCGGGACTTTTGGGAACGTTTGTGCTGTCCAGTCTCTTTTTGCTTTTTCAATTAATTCTTTATCAGAAGAAACAAAATTCCAGAAGATAAAATGTTCTTCAGGGAAAGGAGCTCCTCCAAAAATATAAACAGTAGAATGAGCAGCAATTTCAAACTCACATAAAGTACTGTCATTTGTAATCAGGATCTGCTTCGGATCGTAAACATGCTCTCCGCTTTTAATACTTCCTTCCAGGATATATAAACCACTTTCTCCATACAGATCTTTTCCAATATTGATTTTTTGAGTCGTTTCACTTTTGATCTCAATAAAATATAACGGACTATACACGGGAACCGGTGATTTTTTGTTGAAAGCTTCTCCGGCAATTAACTTATAAGAAACTCCATTTTCTTCCCATTGCGGAATATCATCTGCCTCCACATGTGTGAAATTAGGTTCCATTTGCTCTAATTCTTTTGGCAAAGCAACCCAAATCTGTAATCCATGAAGGACTTTATCGGAAGTTCTTAAATATTCGGGTGTTCTTTCGGAATGTACAATTCCTTTTCCTGCGGTCATCCAGTTTACAGCGCCCGGTTTTATTTCGAGTTCTGTTCCCAGACTGTCGCGATGCATGATACTTCCTTCAAACATAAAGGTCAGTGTAGAAAGTCCGATATGCGGGTGAGGAGGGACGTCCATATTCTGGTGTTGGTTCAGATGTGCAGGCCCCATATGATCGATAAATACAAATGGTCCGACTGCTCTTTTTTCACGAAAAGGCAATAATCTCCCTACCATAAAATTGCCAATGTTGGCGGCGCGTTCTTCGATAATTAAACTGATGTTTGACATGGTGTATTTTTAAAATTGATCTTTTGACGATTGAGATTTATTGTAATTATTACTGGGGTTCTTTATAATTGGTTTGACAAAGTTACTATCATTATTAAAAATGCAACTTAATGTAGATTAAGAACAGAGTTATCATAAAAGTAAGGATAAATATTTAATTACTAAAGGCCATTTTTAAACCTAAACCTAACAGGTTTTTAAAACCTGTTAGGTTTGAGATATTTACGTAAAAAAAAAAGGTATTTATACGATTTTGTACAAATACCCCTTTTTTAATCTACTTTACTTTGTTTAAAACTTCATTCTCTGAATTCTTACCGCATTCAGAATCGCTAATAAAGCAACCCCAACATCAGCAAAAACAGCTTCCCACATGGTGGCGAGGCCGCCGGCACCCAGTACAAGTACAATAGCTTTTACAACAAAGGCTAAACTAATATTCTGCCATACAATTTGTTTGGTTTTTTTACCAATATTTATGGCGGTGTATATTTTTGTCGGCTGGTCGTTTTGAATCACGATATCGGCCGTTTCTATAGTGGCGTCACTTCCTAAGCCACCCATTGCGATTCCGGCATGTGCCAGCGCAATCACAGGTGCATCATTTACGCCATCACCAACAAAGGCAATTTTCAGGTCTTTGTTTTTTAAATCCGTAACTTTTTCAACCTTATTTTCGGGTAATAAGTCACCATAAGCCACATCGATATTTAATTCTTTGGCAACGGAATTAACCACAGCTGTTTTATCCCCCGAAAGCATGACGGTTTTTACGTTTATTCGATGTAAGCTTTGAATGGCCTGTTTGGCGTCTTCTTTTATTTCATCGGCAATGAGGAAATATCCGGCATATTTTTGATTGACGGCTACAACAATTATAGTGAAAGGCGTTTGGTCTATTTCGGTATCATAACTAATATCGAACTTTTTCATTAGTTTGGTATTTCCGGCCAAAATAGCATTGCCGTCAACTGTACCTTTTAGGCCGTGACCTGCAATTTCTTCAACAGCGGTAACAACACTGTTTTTTTCTGCTCCATTGGCATAGTCAATAATGGCAGTACCAACAGGATGTGTTGATTTGGTTTCGAGTGCAGCCGTATATTTTATTAAATCAGCATCGGGAATCCCAACCGCTACCACTTTTTGAACTTTAAAAACTCCTTTTGTCAAAGTTCCGGTTTTGTCCATTACCACAACCTGAATTGCCGCCATGATGTCTAAAAAGCTCGAGCCCTTAAACAAAATCCCGTTTTTACTTGCTGCTCCAATTCCGCCAAAGTAACCCAGTGGAATTGAAATCACCAACGCACAAGGACAAGAGATTACCAAAAAGACTAAGGCACGATACAACCAATCTTTAAAAAGATAATTGTCTACAAAAAAGTAAGGCAGTAAACAGATCGCGATTGCTGCATAAACCACAATTGGCGTGTATATTTTGGCAAATTTTCGAATAAACAATTCGGTTGGCGCTTTTTTGGAAGTCGCTTCCTGAACCATTTCCAGAATTTTAGACAATTTACTATCGGTATACAAAGTGGTAACTTTTACCTCGGCTACGGCATTGAGATTGATCATTCCGGCAAGGACACTTTCGCCTTTGTTTTTGGTATCAGGTTTACTTTCTCCTGTTAATGCCGCGGTATTAAAAGAAGCTGTTTCAGAAAGAAGTTCGCCATCTAAGCCTAATTTTTCGCCTGGTTTTAATTGAATGATGTCTTCAATTTGAGCATTTTTTGCTTTAATAATTTTAGGCTGATTGTTCTCAAGAATCGTCACTTCATCCGGACGCTGGTCTAACAGTGTTTTGATGTTTGCTTTGGCACGTGTTACTGCCAATGTTTGGAAAGTTTCGCCAACAGCATAAAAAAGCATTACAGCAACTCCTTCGGGATATTCGCCAATTGCAAAAGCACCGATGGTAGCAATACTCATTAATAAAAACTCTGAAAAGAAAGCACCATTTCTGGCACTCCCAATTGCTTCTTTTATGACAGGAAAACCAACCGGCAAATAAGCGACTATGTACCAAACAAGTCTAACCCAACCTGTAAACCAAGTTTGAGGTAAATAATTGTCGAAAACAATGGCAATGATTAGTAAAACAAAACTAGTTATTGCCGGAGAAAAAAGCTGAAAAGTGGTCTGATCTCCTACTGAGTGGTCATGTCCATCATCGTCACTATGTTTGTTATCATCATGTGAGCAGCAACCTGCTTCTGTATTTTTTTTGGGAGCTGTGTTTTGTTTTGTTTCACAGCAATCAGTATCGTCATTATGTATCATAAAATTTAGATTAGTGGGTGTGTTCTCCACCGCCTTTTTGAGCAGACAATAGATAAAAAGCACCTTGTGTAACAATTTTGCTTGTATTTGGGATTGAAGTTACAAATTTTATTTCAGTATATCCCATATCGGTAGTGCCTGGAATAACTTCAATGGCTTTAAAATGTATTTCTTCAGCTTCCTCTTTAGAATCGTGTTTTCCGCCTTTTTCGGCATGTTCTTCTTCTTGAATAAAGATGAAATATTTATCACCATTTTTTACAATTGACGCTTTTGGCAGTGCCGGAACAGTAGCGCTATTAAGGTTTATGTTGGCAGACACGTACATTCCGGAGATTAATCCTTTAGCATCATCCGGATTTATTTTGGCGTGAACGGCAACCGTTTTACTTTCGTTAGAAAAAGATTTATTGATACCGAATATTTTTCCTTTTATGGATTTATTGGATTGGTTGGTCAGGATGAAATCGACTTCCTGACCTATCGAAATAGAGCCTAAATCTTTTTCATATACATTTAAATCCAAATGCATTTGACTGTTGTCAACTACTTCAAATAAAGGAATTCCGGTTTCTGCAAATGCTCCTTTGGCAATGCTAATTTTACCTACATAACCACTTATCGGTGATAGTATAGGGATTAATGCATTGTTGCTGCTCGGGCTAATATTAAGCGCTAGCAATTTGTTTTTTGCCGCTTGGGCTCGTGCTCGCTCTACAGCTAATTTTGCTTTGACTTCCTGAAATGTTTTTCGTGGATTTACATTTTCATCAGCCAATGTTTTCTGACGATTGTATTCTAATTGTAAATACTCGATGTTGGCTGTAGCCGATTTGTATTCTTCTAACATTTCTACCACTTCCAGATTTTGAATAGTAGCCAGAACTTTGCCTTTGTTGACATAAGTACCTTCCAAAACTAAAATGTCTTTGACAGTACCTCCAAGCAATGTGGCAATTTTAGCGGAATTCTGAGGAGGAACCGTCGTATAACCGTTTGCTTTAATGATCGTATTGAGGTTACGGTTTTCCACCATTCCAAACTGAATGCCAACTGTTTTAAATTGAGCAGCCGTCAACATTACTTCATTTTCTAATTTCTCGTCTTCCTGTACCTCTTCGGTTTTTTTCTCATTACACGATGTTAGGAGTAATATGAGCATTAGAAGAAAGGTGATAGGAACAAACAGGAGGGTAAAACGCTTTGTTGTATTTTTTATATTTTTCATTATGATGAATATTAGTTATTAGAAATAGAAGGGAATTGTAAACGAATGGCACTTTGATTGTACATATTCAAAGTCTCGGCATATTGTTTCTTAATGTCAATGGCCTGATTTAAAAAACTGATATAAGTCCAATAGCTCATATCGCCATTTGAATAGCTTTTTTGGGCTGTTGTAATAATCTGCTCGGCATATTGCAGGCCTTCTTTTTGATAATAAGATAGCCCTTTTTGTTGTTTTTCAAAATCGTTATTCAATTCCTGTATTTGTAATTCCAAAGAGAATTTATTTTTCTCTAACTCCAATTCTGATTGTGTAATGTTTATCGCTGCGGCTTTGGCTCTAGCGGTATTAACGCCACCAAACAGCGGAATTTGTAAACCCGCCGTAAATCCCTGAAACAAAGATTTAGTATCAATGGTTTGTGCAAAGTACCCTAAACCCAGTTTTGGTGTTCGTAGTGCTTTATAGGTATTCGCTTCTTTCTGATACACTGAAATTTGTTGCTGATAGTACTCTGTCATTAGGTTTTCTACTTTAGACTTGTTGGAATCTGCAAGTGTTGTAAACTGTAAAGAGGTCGTGGTATCAGGCACAATATCTTCCTTAGTTTGAACAAAAAACTGCAACTGTTTTTGATAAATGACCAAATCGTAGGCTAATTGCTCTTTTTGAGTTTCAATTTCTTTGACTTTAGCCTTAGCACTAATTACTTCGATGTTTCCGCTTTCGCCAGTCTTAAAACGCAGCTCTGCATTTTTTAGAAATAAAGCATAAATATTGAACAATTCGGTATTTAGTTTTTGAATAGAAACGCCGTATAAATATTGATAGTAAGCTAGTGTTACGGCTTTTTCAATTTCATAGGCAGACATGGCTTTTCGTTTTTCGGCCAACTTCACCAATTCTTCCTGCAATTGTCGGTTCGCTTTGGTGATTTTTCCGATTGGGAAATACTGCTGTACAGAAACATTGCTATCATAATCGACACTGTTAAACTGTCCGCCTTGGTACTGTATTTGCAATGCATCGGGCTGAAAAGCGGTCTTTTTAAGGATCGTTTGTTTTTCTACTTCTTTATCGGCAATTTTTAAATTGATGTTATTAGATTTTGCTATTTCAATTGCTTTTTCCAATGTAACAGTCTGTTGGTTTTGAGCAAAAGAAAAACTGCTGATCAGTAGTAAAAAAACAGTTGCTATTGATTTTGTCATTTTTGATTTTAGATTAATTTTTTTCTCAGACAATAAATAGAGTATAGGTAAAACAATTAACGTTAGTAAAGTTGCGGAGAATAAACCTCCAATTACAACCGTCGCTAATGGTTTTTGAACTTCGGCACCACCGCTTGTAGATAATGCCATTGGCAAAAATCCTAAAGAGGCAACTGCCGCAGTCATTAAAACGGGACGTAATCTTGTTTTTGTTCCAATTAATACACGTTGCAGCGGATCAGTGATTCCTTCTGTTCTTAATTGATTGAAATAAGAAATCAAAACAATTCCGTTAAGAACAGCGATTCCAAACAACGCAATAAAACCAATTCCTGCTGAAATACTAAAAGGCATGCCACGCATCCATAGGGCAAATACACCACCGATGGCCGAAAGCGGAATCGCGGTAAAAATCAAAGCCGCTTGTTTGGTGCTTTTAAAAGTAAAATAAAGTAACACTAAAATTAAACTCAGTGCAATTGGTAAAGCAACAGAAAGACGTTTGTTGGCTTCGATAAGGTTTTCAAATTGCCCTCCGTAAGTCACATAATAGCCGGCAGGCAGTTTGAAGTTTTTATCCAGTTTTTGTTGAATTTCTTCTACAACACTTTTCACATCACGTCCACGGACATTCAGTCCAATGGTAATTCTGCGTTTACCGTCTTCACGAATTACTTGTACAGGACCTTGTTCGTATTCTACAGTTGCTACTTGCGAAAGCGGTACCTGCTGTCCGTTTGGTAACGGAATAAACAGATTACTCACATCAGCAATGTCGTTTCGATTGTCTTTGTTCATTCGAACTACAATATCAAATCGTCTGTTTTCTTCGTAAATTTTTCCTGCTGCTTCCCCCGCAAAAGAAGAGCGAAGTATCTTGTTTAAGTCTTCAATATTTAAACCATACAAGGCAATTTTATCGTAATCGTATTTTATGGTAATCTGAGGTAACCCACTTACTTTGTCGGCTTTTAGATCGCCGATACCTTCGATTTTATTGATTTTCTTAATTAATTCATTGGCTTTTCTTTCCAGAACATCAAGGTTGTCACCAAATATTTTGATGGCAATATCGCTTCGGCTACCGGTCATTAATTCGTTGAAACGCATTTGTATCGGCTGTGAAACTTCGATGTTGGCTCCGGGGATTTTTTCCATTTCAGCTTTCATCAATTGTGCCAAATCTTGCCAGTTGTCGGCACTTGTCCATTCCTTTTTTTCCTTCAAAACAATAATCAAATCACCACTTTCTATTGGCATAGGATCGGTTGGAATTTCACCACTACCGATTTTGGTAACGATGGTTTTAATCTCCGGAAATTTTGCCTTCAGCATTTTTTCATATTCCGTTGTTGTTTTAATCATTTGTGATAAAGAACTTCCGGTCATAATTGTAGCATTAATAGCTAAATCTCCCTCTTCGATAGTAGGGATAAATTCTCCTCCCATGTTTTGGAAGATAATCAGAGAAAGAGCAAATAAGGCCACAGCAATACCTAAAACCGCTTTTTTAAAACGTAATGCTTTTTCTAAAAGTGGTGTATATAGTTTTTCAAACCAAGCCATCATTCGGTCACTGAAATTCGGTTTATGTTCTGTGCTTTTTGACAAGAATAAAGCACTCATCATTGGGACATAAGTTAGAGACAAAATAAAAGCTCCTATAACTGCAAAACCTACGGTCATGGCCATTGGTTTGAACATTTTTCCTTCAGTTCCGATCAAAGCTAAAATAGGCAGGTACACAATTAAGATAATAATCTCCCCAAAAGCAGCACTGTTTCTGATTTTTGAAGCCGAAGCATAAACTTCTTCATTCATTTCAGATTGTGTTAGCTCTCTTTTTTTCTTGAGTTTTTGCAAGTGGTGCATGGTGGCTTCGACAATAATTACGGCACCATCGACTATAATCCCAAAGTCGATTGCTCCAAGGCTCATTAAGTTTCCGCTGACGCCAAATGCATTCATCAAGATTACGGCAAAAAGCATCGCTAAAGGAATCACAGAAGCAACTATTAATCCCGCACGAAGATTTCCTAAGAATAAGATCAATACAAAAATGACGATTAAAGCTCCTTCAAGTAGATTTTTAGTAACCGTTCCAATAGCATTATCAACCAATTTACTTCTGTCAATAAAAGCTTCGGCAACAACACCTTCAGGCAACATTTTGTTGATCTGAATCATTTTTTCTTTGACACGTTCCACAACAGCTTTCGAATTTTCTCCTTTAAGCATAAGGGTTAGTCCACCCACAATTTCACCTTTTCCGTCTTTGGTAGTGGCACCAAAACGAATCGCATTTCCGAGTTGCACGGTTGCGATATCGCGAATTAGAATAGGAGTTGCATTTCGGTTTTTAACCACAATATTTCCAATATCTTTAATTCCTGACGCCATTCCGACTCCACGAATGAAATAAGCAAATTCATCTTTTTCAATATAAGCACCACCTGTATTCTGATTGTTTTTTTCGAGCGCGTCAAAAATTTCTGTAATGGTAACGCCGGCACTATTCAATCGGTTGGGATCAACGGAAATTTCGTATTGTTTTACGCTTCCTCCCCAGGTGCTTACTTCGGCAACGCCTTTTACGCCTTGTAGTTGAGGTACAATAATCCAGTCCTGAATGGTTCTTAAGCTGGTTGCATTGTACTTGTCCTCATAGCCTTTTTTGGCATACACGTCATATTGGTAAATTTCACCAAGACCCGTTGAAACAGGAGCTAATTCGGGTGTTCCGGCATATTTAGGAATGATTTCCTCGGCTTGTTTAAGCCTTTGAAAAACTTGTTCACGTGCCCAATACGTATCGGCACCTTCTTCAAATACAACCGTAACAACTGATAGTCCAAAACGGGAAATACTTCGCAGTTCGATTACTTTTGGTATCGTTTTTACCGACTGTTCAAGAGGGTAGGTGATTAATTGTTCTACTTCCTGGCTTGCCAATGTTGGCGCTGTAGTGATAATCTGTACCTGATTGTTGGTAATGTCAGGTAGTGCATCCAACGGTAGGTTTTTAAGGGAATAACTTCCCCAGGCTATAAGAATCAGGGTAATTAGAAGTATAATGAATTTATTCTTTATACTAAATTGTATAATGTTATCTAGCATTTTTTTGGATATAATGAATGAGAAATCAGACGAAATCGGCCTGTTTTTTTGTGGTAAGTCCACAACACATCTACCCGAAATTACTCGGGCTACATTATACTATCTGAGGCGGTTGCCAGATACTTCCGTAAAAATTAGAAGTAAGAATGGAATGGTAAGAGGATAAAGGTTTTTTAATAAGTAGTGTAGGCTTATTAAAAGAAAATGAAATAACAGGAGTTGTGCTTAGTATTTGCACAGCGCAACAATTACAGCTGCAAAATGGCGGACAAAGATCCGATCCTTTTTCGTGAGATTGATCATCAATTTGGCTTACTTTTTCTGTTGCAGGTGTAGTTGCATCAGTAGCTAGCGTATCTGCACAAGGCAAAGACGATAGCACGATTAAGTAAACTGATAATATGATGTTAATCCATTTCACGGGGTAAAAATAAGGATAAAATTTTGATGGTTTATGAAAAAAATATATTTTTTGGCAGAAAAATAACATTTTTGTAGAATCTGTTTTTAACCGCAAAGTGCGCAAGGATTTACGCAAAGCACGCAAGGGCTTATGCAAGGGCCGCAAAGACCTTTTTACCCATGTGTCAGGCTGAGCGAAGTCGAAGCCCTCCTTTGTTCAACGAGCCTTCGACTTCGCTCAGGGTGACAATTGTATGAAATAGTAAATGATTGTTGTTTTGTAAAAGTTGTTTAACCGCAAAGTGCGCAAGGATTTACGCAAGGGCTGCAAAGGCCTTTTTTACCCATCTGTCAGGCTGAGCGAAGCCGAAGCCCTCCTTTGTTCAACGAGCCTTCGACTTCGCTCAGGGTGACAATTGTATGAAATAGTAAATGATTGTTGTTTTGTAAAAGTTGTTTAATCGCAAAGCACGTAAGGGCTTACGCAAGGACCGCAAAGACCTTTTTGCCCATCTGTCAGGCTGAGCGAAGTCGAAGCCCCTTTTAAACCAATTCAAAAGACAAAGTCTCGCTTTCCGTCCCATTAATAATAATCGACAGCTCATGAATTCCGATATGAAAAACACGAGTGGTGATTATTTTAAAAGATTGATTTCTCTCTACTTTGATTAATTCTTCCGGTGGATAGATTTTCTCGCTTATTTTAAAGACTTTTTTAGCTAAATGACCTTTTGCTTTTTTATAGTGAACGGCATATTCTAATCGAACCGTTTTTGGGGCTTTATTATTGTTTTTTAAATGAAATTGAAACTGTAAATAGTCTCCGATTTTTACAACAGGAGTTTTGATTTCAAAATCGGTAAGTTCAATATTAGTGCTTTCTAAGCCGTAATGACTTAATATTTCAGGATGGCCTTGTTTGAGTAAAGTTCTGCAACCGTGTTTGATAATTCCGTCCGTTTCTTTGCTGATTCCTTTCCATTTGTTGGCAATTTCAAGAACGATCTGCGGATTGTCTTTGACAATATCATTCAGGTTATTGGCTACGCTTCTGCGTACATATTCGGAGGAGTCATTTTTAAGATTTTCTAAAATAGGCAGTATAGAAACAGGGTCTTTTTTTAAGAACGGAATTGCCATTGCCCAAGGTAATCTCGAACGGCTTCCTTCGCTGGCCAATCGTCTGACATGATGATTTTCATGCAAAGACCATTTTACCATTTCAGCAATCATTTTTTCTTTGTATTTTAAAATAAATGGGCGAACGGCAAATTCACAACTAATGAATTGGGTGATGGGAACAAAGGCTTTCGTCGAAGTTTCAAAATCCTCCAAACCGTAAACTTCAATATAATCGGCAAAAAAGATAAAGGCCAGATTGCCGTCTGTAAATTTATTTTTCTTTAAGTTTTCAATGATTTTATCAATTAAAGCAACCGCTTCCGCGAAATTTTCAGGCATAAACTGATGAAAAACAACAGTGGTATGTTTCATGCGGTCTTTCCATTCTTTTTGGGCAAAATCACCTTCGTAAATGGTGTCGATGAATTTTTGTTTGTCAAATGCCGGATGTACTTCGGCTACAGCCTGACTGAATTTTTCATAGAAAGCAACCGAATAAATGTCTTTAATTAATCCCATAATTTTGTTTGAATGAATTTCAAAGATATTTAATGTTGAGCGATTTTTTATCGATTTTCGTATTAAGTTTAGTCCGGTATTCAAGGTTTGGAAACCTGGTAAAAAAGTCTTGGGAGTGATTATTTTAATCATAACTAAGATGCATTCGGTGAGACATTCTAAAGCAGAAAAGCAGTAGGAGATCTTTATGAGGCCTTAAATTTTTCTATTGGTTTTATGAAGATTGTTTTCTAAGAAATGCTTTTTTTTGACTATTGAAAATTGATTTTCAGAGGTGTTGTAAGTTTTTACTATTTTTCTTTCAGGAATTTGCGTGAATTTTGTTGTTTTAAAATTTTTAGCGTTTGTTTCACTTTCAAATCCCCAAAATATGTCCTACTTTAGCATCTTATAAAATTTTAAAAAATGATTAGCGACGTACAATTTCAAACCGAATTACAACTACTTATTAGTAACGCTATTAGAGAAGATGTAGGTACAGGCGACTATAGTTCGTTGGCTTGTATTCCTGAAGCCGCACATGGCCAGGCTAAGCTTTTGGTGAAAGATCAAGGGATTATTGCGGGTGTTGCATTGGCTAAAATGATTTTTGAATATGTAGATCCGGCATTAAAAATTAAAACTTTTATAGAAGATGGTACACATGTAGAATACGGAGATATTGTTTTTGAAGTTTCCGGAAGCTCTCAGTCCATTTTAAAATCAGAAAGAGTCGTTTTAAACACCATGCAGCGTATGTCTGCAATTGCTACAAAAACGGGGCAATATGTGGCGCTTTTAGAAGGAACAGGGGCTAAGATATTAGATACTCGTAAAACAACTCCAAATTTCAGAGTAGCCGAAAAATGGGCCGTAAAAATCGGAGGCGGTAAAAACCACCGATTTGCACTCTACGACATGGTAATGCTGAAAGACAATCATATCGATTTTGCAGGCGGAATTACACTTGCCATAAAGAAAACCAAAGACTATCTGAAGGCTAATAATTTAGATTTAAAGATCATCGTTGAGGCTAGAAATTTAGATGAAATTCGTGAAATTTTGTTAAGCGAAGGCGTTTACAGAATTTTGATTGATAATTTTAATTATGAAGATACTAAAACCGCAGTGCAATTAATCGGTACCAAATGCCAGACAGAATCTTCGGGAAATATCAACGAAAAAACCATTCGCGAATATGCTTTATGTGGTGTAAATTTCATCTCATCAGGTGCACTAACACACTCTGTTTACAATATGGACTTGAGTCTAAAAGCTTTCTAGCAGTGATCTGAATTGTAAATTATCAATTAAAGACAGAAAACAGGACCCCAATCTAAAATCTAACCTCTACAATCAAAAATCTACAATCAAAAATCTAAAATGATAAAAGTATGTCTCAAGAGATAGAAGATCGGATTGAAAAAATTCCGGTATTGCGTTCTATAGTGCGGATTTTTAAGAGAATAAAATTGCCCTGGCTAGAGGGGTTTTCGTTATATGATTTATTGGAATTATATACTTTAGGGATTCTTGAAGGCGCATTTTCGTATCATGCCAGTGCTGTTTCTTTCAGTTTTTTTATGGCCTTGTTTCCTTTTGCGTTATTCATTTTAAACTTAATCCCTTTTATTCCGATCGAAGGATTTCAGGCAGATTTTTTGCAATTTGTGCACCAGGGGGTTCCTCCAAATACCTATGATGCTATCAGTAAAATTATTAGTGATATTTTAAATAATAGTCATTCGGGTTTATTGTCTTCGGGATTTTTGCTTTCTATTTTTTTAATGGCAAATGGAATTAACGGGATTCTTAGTGGTTTTGAATCCTCTAAACATGTTTTTGATAAACGTGGTTTTTTCAGACAATATCTGGTTGCATTAGCCATCTCGCTGATTATGACCATTATTTTGTTTGTAACGGTTGCAACGATTGTGGTCTTCGAGGTTTTTATCCAGAAAACAATTATTCAGGATGTGTTGAGTGATCGTATTCCGCTGATTATTTTAGGTCGTTATGTGTTTGTAATATTAATGATTCTGATAACATCTTCGGTATTATTGCGTTATGGTACTAAGCAATATAATAAAGTGCCATTTATTAGTATAGGGTCAGTTTTTACGACGGTCTTAATTGTTATATCTTCGTTCTTTTTTGGGATTTGGGTTATAAAATTCTCAAAATACAACGAACTTTATGGTTCTATTGGTACATTATTAATTCTAATGTTTTATATTTGGATAAACTGTATGATACTGCTATTGGGGTTTGAATTGAATGCCACTATCAGAAAATTAAAACAAAAAAATAAATAAATTATGAAAAATTGGATGTTAACGATTGGGGTGTTTTTTCTAACATTAGGTACAATTCAAAGCCAGACTGTTATTGGAAAATGGAAAACAATTGACGACGAAACAGGCGAGGCAAAATCAATTGTTGAGGTCTATGAGAAATCCGGAAAAGTATACGGTAAAATTGTAGAAATACTTCGTGCAGACCATAAGAAGGATGTATGTGTAAAGTGTGACGGTGCAGAAAAAAACAAGCCAATTTTAGGCATGATTATTATAAACGGTCTTAAAAAAGACGGTAGTGAATACAATGGCGGAACTATTTTAGATCCTACAACAGGTAAAAAATACAAATGTTATATCACTTTAGAATCTGTAGATAAATTAAAACTACGTGGTTATGTTGGGCTTTCGATTATGGGAAGAACACAATATTGGTCACGAGTAAAAAACTAAAAACTCATTTTTTTAAATCGTAAAAATGCGAAAATTAGGATCGATACTATTTTTCTTAACCATGCTGTCAAGCAGTTTTGGACAAACTAAGAATTCGTTATTACCCATAAGTCATCTCACAGGTGACTTTTATGTTTATAAAACTTTTCATGATTATAAAGGAACGCTGATTTCTGCAAACGCTATGTATCTTGTAACAGACGAAGGAGTTGTATTGTTTGATGCTCCTTGGGATAAAACGCAATTTCAGCCCTTGCTGGATAGTATAAAAGCAAGACATAACAAAAAAGTGATTATGTCTTTTGCAACGCATTCTCATGATGATAGAGCCGGAGGGATAGAGTTTTACAGACAAAAAGGAATTAAAACCTATACCGGAAAAGTGACTGATGCTATTTTAAAGAAAGAGAACAAACCAAGAGCTGAATTTGTACTGCCAACTGATACTACATTTACGGTTGGGAAATATAAATTTGAGGTATATTATCCCGGAAAAGGCCATGCACCGGACAATATTGTAGTTTGGTTTGCTAATGAAAAAGTGCTCTATGGTGGTTGCTTTGTGAAAAATGCTGCTGCAGAAGACTTGGGATATTTGGGAGATTCTGACGTCAAAGAATGGGAGAAATCGATTAAGAAAGTACAAGCAAAATTTAAGAACCCGAAATATATTATTCCGGGGCATGAAGATTGGGCAGATATACGCTCTCTGGATCATACGCTGGAGTTGGTCAATAAATATAATGCTGAAAAAGCCTCAGGCAAATCAGATAAGAAATAGTTTGTAAATTCAGCTAAGACGAAACACTCTCTGTTTTTTGTTATGGCTGAATTGATACTTGTGTTTAGAATAAAAAAATGTATAGAATAATTGAATTTGTAATTGTTCTGAAATCATATAAAAATCGATGTATTTTATTGAAGTTATTTTACCGCTTTCCTTAGCTAAAACTTTTACATATAGGGTTTCTGAGGCAGAATTTCATTTTATTAAAAAAGGAATGAGGGTAGCGGTGCCTTTTGGTAAAAGCAAAGTTTATACGGCACTGGTTCTCGATGTCCATGAAAATGCCCCGACTTTGTATGAAGCCAAAGAAATCCACCAGATTTTAGATGAAAAACCTATTGCTACCGAAACCCAGATAAAACACTGGCTTTGGGTGGCGGATTATTATATGTGTGGTATTGGTGATGTGTACAGAGGTGCATTTCCGGGTGGACTATTGTTAGAAAGTGAAACAATTATTTCGCATAAAGCAGCTGTTTCGGTCAATCAAAACGAACTTTCTGATGAGGAATTCCTGATCTATGAAGCTTTGCAGCAACAGAGTTCTTTGAAGGTTCAGGATATTATTTCGATTTTAAACAAAAAAAGTATTTTTCCGGTGCTTCAAAAAATGCTGGATAAAGACATCATCGTTTTAGAAGAAGAGATAAAAGAAGGGTACAAACCGAAGCTTGTTCGATATGTAAAATTACACAGTAAATACGAAACAGACGAAGGTTTGGGGCAGCTACTGGAAGTGTTGAAAAACGCAAATAAACAGAAAGAAATAGTATTGGCTTATTTCCAGTTAACTGCTTCGGAAAAGAAGCCGGTTACCGTAAAAAAAATGATTGAAGTTTCACAGTCTACATCGACGATGGTGAAAAGGCTCATTGAAAAAGAAATTTTTGAAGAATATTTTCTGCAACAAGATCGTGTTACGTATCAGGGAAAAGCTTCGGAGAATCAATTGCAGTTGAGTGAAGTTCAAAACAAGGCATTTACTGAGATTAAAGAAATTTTTGCCGAGAAAGACGTTTGTCTGCTTCATGGTGTGACATCCAGCGGTAAAACAGAGATTTATATAAAATTGATTGAAGAGTATTTAGAACTCGGGAAACAGGTTTTGTATTTGTTGCCTGAAATTGCACTTACAACACAATTGGTTTCGCGGTTGAGATTTCATTTTGGCGATAAAATTGCTGTTTTTCATTCAAAATACAGTAATAATGAAAGGGTAGAAGTCTGGAAGCAAACATTAGAGAATGCAGCTAAAGCACAGATTGTGATAGGAGCAAGATCGGCTTTGTTTCTGCCATTTGTCGATTTAGGTTTTCTAATTGTAGACGAAGAGCATGAGCAGACATTCAAACAAACAGACCCTGCGCCACGATATCATGCCAGAGATTCGGCTGTAGTGCTGGCTAATTTTCATAAAGCCAAAGTGTTGTTGGGGTCAGCAACTCCAAGTATAGAAACCTATTTTAATACACAAGCCCAAAAATACGGTTTGGTATCCCTTACGGAGCGTTACAATAATGTTCGAATGCCGGATATTGTTCTGGTTGACTTGAAAGACAAGCATTTCAGAAAAAGAATGACAGGGCATTTTAGTGATGTGCTGCTCGAAGAAATATCCGAAGCATTAATGTTGGGGGAACAGGTGATTTTATTTCAAAACAGACGTGGTTATTCGCCCGTAATAGAATGTCTTACTTGTGGACATGTTCCGCATTGCCAGCAGTGTGATGTAAGTCTGACTTATCATAAACATAAAAACCAGTTGCGCTGTCATTATTGTGGTTATGCAATTGCTAAACCTACACATTGTCATAGTTGTTCGAGTATTGATTTGACGACAAAAGGTTTTGGTACCGAACAAATTGAACAAGAATTAGGGTCTCTTTTTCCAAAAGCCAAAACCGGAAGAATGGACCAGGATACCACCCGTGGTAAATTTGGTTTTGAAAAAATTATTGACTCTTTCAAGAATCGGGAAATTGATATTTTGGTAGGAACTCAAATGCTGGCCAAAGGTTTGGATTTTGATAATGTGAGTCTGGTTGGGATTATGAATGCAGATAATATGTTGCATCATCCGGATTTCAGAGCTTTCGAGCGCAGTTTTCAAATGATGACACAGGTTGCCGGAAGAGCCGGAAGAGCTGAAAAACAGGGGAAAGTTGTAATTCAAACCTATAATCCAAATCACAATACCATTCAACAGGTAACGACCAATAATTATATAGGTATGTATAAGGAACAATTATACGATCGTCAGATCTATAAATATCCGCCTTACTTTAGAATTATTAAGCTGACTTTGAAGCATCGCGATTTTGATAAGTTAAAAGAAGGTTCAATGTGGTTGTATCAGGTGTTGAGTCAAAACCTCAATATGCCTGTGCTTGGTCCTGAAGAACCTGCAATAAACAGAATAAGGAACGAATACATCAGAACGATCTTAATTAAAATTCCGCAAAATCTGCCTTTGGGAAGTACAAAAAAAACTATTCAGAAAATGCTGAATAGTTTTGAAGCGGTTGGACAATACCGACCTATTAAGGTGGTAATAAACGTCGATTTTTATTAAAATTAAGACGAAGTAGAAAGAGCTTTCACTAAGTCTTCTTTTTTGTTTCTGCTTAAAGGTATTTTTGTGATTCCTATTTCTGCAAATTTGCTGTTAAATCGTTCTACTTTATCGATATTGATGATATAAGACTTGTGTACACGAATAAACTTGTCTTTTGATAAATCATTCTCAAAAGATTTCATTGTAGAAAGAACCAAATTACTGTCGTCTTCGGTTACTACTCTTACGTAGTCTCCAAAAGCTTCAATCCATTTGATTTTCGCAGTAAAAATTTTAAGTTTCTTAAGATTACTTTTGATGAAAATATGTTCACCTTCTTCTTCTTTTACTTCTTTTTTAAGCAGATGCATGTCAATGGCTCTTTTTACGGAAGCATTAAAACGGTCTACGGCAATAGGTTTTTGAAGATAATCGGTAGCATCATAATCAAAAGCTTTTAAAGCATATTCAGCTTTAGAAGTAATGAATATAATTTGCGGCTTGGACTTTAGTCCGTCAAGGAAGTCAAAACCGTTAATAACAGGCATTTCAATATCAAGGAATATTAAATCTATATTATTTAAAGAGATACAACTTTTGGCTTCAATCGCATTCGAGAAGTCACCGATTAAATGCAAACCTGGGTGATTATTGACTAGTTTGGCGATAATGGTTCTTTGTATAGAACTATCATCTACAACAACACAGTTTAGTTTCATAACATTCAAATTTAGAATAAATTCAGGATAGCAGTAGTAAATATATTATTATTTTAGTAAAAAAACTAAATTTAGATTTTATTTTTTGCTTTACAACGAATAAACGTAAAAAAGTGTTGGATATATAAATAAAATGTCTACTTTTGCACCCAATTTTAACAAATAAATATTGTATTTATGAATCATTATGAAACTGTTTTCATTTTAAATCCCGTTTTATCTGAGGTTCAGGTGAAGGAAACAGTAACGAAATTTGAAGAATTTCTTACTAGTAGAGGAGCTGAAATGGTATCTAAAGAGGATTGGGGTCTTAAAAAAATGGCTTACGAAATCCAAAACAAAAAAAGTGGTTTTTATCACTTATTTGAGTACAAAGTAGCTGGAGAAGTCCTAATTGCTTTTGAAACTGAATTTAGACGTGATGAGAGAATTATGCGTTTCTTAACTGTAAGTTTAGATAAACATGCGATCTCTTGGGCTGAAAGAAGAAGAACTAAATTAAAATCTACTAAAGCTTAATTATTATGTCTACAATAGAGCAATCTGCAAAAGGAAAAAAAGACGGAGATATCAGATATTTAACGCCTTTAAACATTGAAACTAACAAAACTAAAAAGTACTGTCGTTTCAAAAAATCAGGAATCAAATACATCGATTATAAAGATGCTGATTTCTTATTGAAATTCGTTAACGAACAAGGAAAAATTCTTCCACGTCGTTTAACTGGAACTTCTTTAAAATACCAAAGAAAAGTGTCTGTAGCTGTGAAAAGAGCACGTCACTTAGCTTTAATGCCATACGTGGCCGATTTATTAAAATAATTTAAAAACTCAGTTGTTGGTTTCCCGTTAAAACGGAACCTAACTTCTAAAATATAAGGACAACAACATGGAACTTATTTTAAAACAAGACGTACAAAACTTAGGTTTTAAAGATGATGTAGTATCAGTAAAACCAGGTTACGGACGTAACTTTTTAATTCCTCAGGGATTCGGTATTTTAGCTACTCCTTCTGCAAAGAAAGTATTAGCTGAAAACCTAAAACAAAGAGCTCACAAAGAAGCTAAAGTTGTTGCTGATGCAAGAGCGTTAGCTGAAACTTTAAAAGCTCTAGAGATTAAACTTACTGCTAAAGCTGGTGGAGAGAAACTTTTTGGTTCTATCACAAACATCGATATTGCTGACGCATTAGCTAAATCTGGTAACGCTATTGATAGAAAATTCATCACTAGTGGTATCGTAAAACGTACAGGAAAATATGCAGCTAGCATCCGTTTACACAGAGATGTTATTGTTGAATTAGCGTACGAAATTATTGCAGAGAAATAACAGACCGTTAACTTTTTGTTAATAAAATATAAGAATCACTCCTCGGAGTGATTTTTTTTTGGTTAATTTTGAGATTATAACTCACACAAAACCAAGAAAATGAAAAAATTATTTGCACTATTGTTATGTGTTTTCAGCCTTACTGTTGGTTTAGGGCAGACTACAACATCGAGTATCAAGGGTATTGTAAAAAGTTCAACCAACGAACTGTTGCCCGGAGCTACGATCCTGGCGATTCATACTCCGACGGGTTCAAAGTACTCTTCTTTGTCTAATGAAGATGGAAGATTTAATATTTTGAACATGAGAATTGGCGGCCCCTATAAGATTATTGTCACTTTTGTTGGTTACCAAAATCAAGAGTACAATGATGTTTATCTTGATTTAGGGAAAGTTTTTAATTTAGATGTTCTTTTAGCCAGCGAAAGCCAGGCTTTGGAAGAAGTTAAAGTAGTGTCTAAAAATAAAGTTTTTCAAAGTGGAAGAACAGGCGCTGAAACCACAATTGGAAGAAGAGAGTTAACCGCCTTGCCTACCATTTCGAGATCAGCAGAAGACTTTACTCGTTTGGAACCGACTGCCAGCGGAGGATCCTTTGGAGGTAGAAACGATCAGTATAACAATTACTCTTTAAACGGAGCGATTTTTAATAATCCTTTTGGACTTGACGCCGCAACTCCGGGTGGGCAAACCAATGCTCAGCCTATTTCATTAGATGCGATCGATCAGATTCAGGTGGCGACTGCTCCTTATGATGTTACTTTATCCGGTTTTACAGGGGCTTCTGTAAATGCTGTTACCAAATCCGGAAGTAATGAGTATCATGGTACTGCTTATGTATTTTATAGAAATCAGGATTTAACGGGAAGCAAAATTAAAGGAGAAAAAATATTTGTACCCTCTTTAGAACAAACTCAGGCCGGGTTTAGTTTAGGTGCTCCGATTATTAAGGATAAATTATTCATTTTCGGGAATTTCGAAATTGATAAAAGAAACGATTTAGGCTCTAACTTTATCGCTAACAATAATGATGGGGTTACCGGAATCAATGAATCCAGAGTTTTAGAATCCGATTTAATTGCGGTATCAAATGCGCTGATGAATTTAAAAGACGCCAATGGTAATAACTTTAATTACAATCCGGGTGCCTATCAGGGATTTATTCATGAATCAAATTCAACAAAAGGAATTATCAAGTTGGATTGGAATATAACGGATAATCATAAACTGGCGCTTATTTACAATTTTCTTGATGCTTCAAAAGATAAACCGGCACATCCAACTGCTTTAGGATTCAGAGGTCCAAATGCTTCTATTCTTCAATTTCAGAATGCAGGTTATCAGATCAACAATAAGCTGAGCTCTTTTTTATTGGAACTAAACTCAAAATTCAGTGAATCTGTTTCTAATAAACTTCAGGCAGGATATACTTATTTTAATGACTTTAGAGATCCGTTTTCATCTCCTGCTCCGGTTATTAATATTCAGGACGGATCGGGATCAAATTATATTATAGCGGGTCATGAACCTTTTTCGATCAACAATACACTTAAACAAAGAGTAATTCAGATTACTGATAACCTGACCTATATTAATGGAAGTCATGTGTTTACTTTTGGAACTTCTTTCGAGAAATTCAACTTCGAGAATTCTTTCAATTTAGCAGGTTATGATAATTTTGGAAATCCAAATGGGTATGCGGGGACTTTCTTTACGCCTTATTTTACAACGCAGGCTTTTTTGGATGATGCGGCTAAACCCTATGCGACAAGTATCATAGCTCAGAACATGCAATATGCAATAGATACGTATAATTCTAAAGGGAATTTTAAAGCCGGTGAAGATCATGGTTGGAAATTAGCAGAATTAAACGTTGGACAGTGGGCTTTTTACGCACAGGATGATTGGAGTATCACAGATAATTTTAAATTGTCAATAGGATTAAGAGCTGATAAGCCTTTGTATTTTAATACCGCAGATCTGATTCAGAAATATATAGATACGGATAATGGCGGAGCAGGAAGAGATTATAGTATTAAATATTATGATCCGTCAAACGGACAAGTGACACCGTTAATTTCTACCAATTTGCCTAGTGATAAAATTTTGTGGTCGCCAAGACTTGGTTTTAACTGGGATGTAAGTGGTAATGCAACATCACAGCTTCGTGGAGGATCGGGAATTTTTACAGGCCGAATTCCGTTTGTTTGGTTAGGGAACCAGGTAAGTGGTGCTGATGATAGCTTTTTGCAGATTATGGATCCGGATTATAAATGGCCACAAGTTTGGAGAACCAGTGTAGGTTATGACCATAAATTTGAAGGAAATTATATTTTAACTCTTGATATGTCTTATAACAAAGATATTAATGGTGTTCATGTGCAAAACTGGGGTTTAAAAGATCCGACTGGAACTTTAGGTGGTGTCGACAGCAGACTAATTTATACAGCGGCTGATAAAGGAACAAACAATGCCTACGTAATGGGGAATTCCAATAAAGGATTTGCGTTTAATAGTTCGATTAAACTTCAGAAAACTTTTGAGAATGGATTTTATGCCAGTGTAGCGTACAATTATTTAGTGTCTAAAGATGTGAACTCTATTGAAGCGGAGATTACCGGAGATGCATTTGCTTTTAATCCTGCATTAGGAAATGTAAATAAGGATGTGCTTTCTAATTCTAAATATGGAGATAACAACCGTTTTATTGGTGTAGCATCAAAAAAATGGAAATACGGGCGCGATAAATGGGCTACGACAGTTTCTACTTTCTTTGAATATGCCAGAGGGGGACGTTTTAGCTATACCTATGGAGGAGACATTAATAACGACGGATCGGGTGTGAATGATTTGATTTATATCCCAACGACTGCTGAAATAGGACTAATGACATTTACGGGGGGAGCTGCACAAGGAGCTGCTTTTGATAAATTTATTGAGCAGGATGATTATTTAAGAGACAGGAGAGGAGAATATGCAGAACGTTACGGCGCAATTTCTCCTTGGAGAGGGAAATGGGATATGAAAATTTTACAAGATTTTAATTTCAAAGTCTCATCTGCCTCAGAAAAAAAGAATACCATCCAGTTTAGTATTGATATTTTAAATGTTGGAAATTTACTTAATTCGGATTGGGGAGTTGTTCAGGTGCCTACAAGTGTTCAGCCTATCGGTGTTTCCGTTGTTGGAAATACACCAACTTATACCTTTACCAATACACAAACAAAAACATTTAGCTACGATGCCAGTCTGAACTCCAGATGGCAAATGCAATTTGGTGTTAGATATATTTTCTAATCGAGTAAAGATATTGTAAATTTGCCCCCTCAATTGAGGGGGCTTTTTTTGTTTAAAAATTTAGATGTTTATAAAGCTATTTAGAGGGGTTTAATTTGAAAAAATAATAATGAAATACGCAAGATTAACAAAAGAGCAATTTGACGAGCTACACGCAGAATTTTCAAACTTTTTGGCCACGCAAACTATTGATAAAGCAGAGTGGGATTCTATTAAAGAAAACAAACCTGAAGTTGCAGAACAGGAGTTGGATGTTTTTTCAGATTTAATCTGGGAAGGTGTTTTATCCAGAGCTGAATTTTTGGAGCATTTTTCCCGAAACCATATCTTTTTGTTTCAATGTTTCGAAACGCATGTGCAATCAATAGTTTTAAAAGCATTGGTTCCTGAAACTGATTTTCTGACCAAAGAGGGTTTACAATGGTTGAGTGACAATATGTTTACGGACAATATTGAAATGAAAGTTGGAAAAAAGGTGTTTACAGAAGACAGAAATGCTTCTATTTTTGAATTGATTCAGCAAGGTGCTTTTTTAAGTGACGGGCAATTATTTAAACAAATCAATACGATTATAGAATCATAACCATTTAGAAAGTATTGAAAGTATAGAGGAGGTAAACGATTGATGTTAAATTGTTTACCTTTTTTTAGTTTTTTAACTTTTGTTTAAACTTTTTTTCTTTTTTGACCCCGTATTTCTACGTGCTTTTTTGTGAAATATGCAATACAGCCTGTTTTTAGAGCTAAATTGTAAGTTTTACTTTTCAAATTTGCACTTTAGCTGTTATTCTGATCAATCGTCGAGTTTTATTTGTAATACTTTACTTTCTTTTTGTGTTTTAGTAAAACTATTTTTATTTTTTTTAACGTTAAACGAAGTCGCTTTTGGTATAAAAACTATTGATTTATATGCCATTTAGAGCATTTCTTTGTTCATTAGTATGAATTTAGTATAGTATACTCAAAAAAACATACTTGTTTTATATTTTCCTTTTTTATAATTTTAAGTAGTGAAAGTTAAACAAAATGCTTTTTTGTACTTTTTCAAAAATACCTATTAAATAGTAAGTAATCTGATTACTTCATTAAAGAAGAGACAGGTTACAATTTTATGTTTTTTTTGCAGGATTTTAAATTTGAAGATTTTAGTAATAACTTAAATTAATCTGCTTATGGAATTGACATTTACTTTCTTTATCGAGTTTACATTTGGTGTTTTTATTATTTTAGCTTTACTCTTTATTTACAGAATTAAAATTAAGATGTCTTCGATTCTTAATTTTGATTGGATTGTAAACTTTTTCCAAAGATTTTCCCGTTACGTCAATTTTGTATTTTCAAACCCCAGTCAGCGGTTTGTTAATTAGCAGTTTTATGCTAATGATATTTCTTTAATTAAGAAATAGTATTTATTAAAATTAATGTATTCAATTTTTTAGAGTCAACTCTAAATAAAGAAGTTTATAGAAGGCCTAATCATCTTTCTATAGTGATTGAAACATACCAAATATTTTAAAGAATTCCCCAATTCTTCCAAGCTTATAATTTTCATCGCTGAAAATTAATACTACAACAAATCACTTCATAGGGAAGATTGATCCAGGTCAGTATTCCAAAAAATTTTGAGTCCGTTTTTTATTCACATTGAATAAGAAATGCTCGGCAGCATATTTAATTTAACCAAATTACAATATTATTTTTTTTAAGAAATAGATTTTAAGTCCTTAGTTTTTAAGGCTTTAGGTTTTGTTTTAATCAATTGATTATTAGTGCTTTTTTGAATTGCCTAAGTATACGTACTTATCGCAAGAGGTATTTTATTGTCCATTTTCTAATCTTCCAAATTATGAAAAAAAATTTTACTTTTTATGATCTCCATTTTATGAAGAGATTGTTAGGACTATTATTTTTATTGTTTTTATGCAATAAAACATTTGCGCAAACATTCTGTAGACCAGTATCACAAACGAATGGTATTTCTGGTATATGTGTTGGCTCAAGTATAACTAATCCTACGGCAGCTTTCGACAATGATCCCGGTTTGACCACCTTTACGACTATGAATACGGTCGTCGGGGTTTTGTGTTCGGTCCAGGAAACAATGGTCTTGAACCAAACAGCTAAAGCTGGTGATGAAATTGTCTTTTACATTGGTAACGGCAGTGGCTTACTTAGTTTAGGATTGTTATCTACGGGTACCATTCAGGCTAAGTTAAATGGCACTAATGCAGGACCAAGTGTTGCAATGGATAGTCCTTTGCTTAATTTAAGTTTGCTTCCGGGTAATACAACCGGAATATTAAAGTTTAAGCTGACAAGTGATGCCAATCAGGTTCAAATTCAGCTGGGAGGTGTTTTAAGTGCCTTAGTTAATTTAAGAATTTATGATGTTCGTTTAGAGTTTGCAGACCCAACAGTGACAGGCGGTTTAAGCCAGACTGTTTGCTCTGGAAATTCTATTACATTAACAGCAGCTCCTTCAGCGGGAACTACTTTGGCATGGTACGATTCGGCAACTTCTACAACGGCTTTAATAGGAGGGAACTCTTTTTCAAGTCCAGCTTTAACGGCCAATACAACCTATTATATTGGAGTTACAAGGGCAGCAGGTTGCGAAAGTAATGAGAGGATACCGGTTGTTGTAAATGTCTCGAATCCAGTCGCACCGGTAATTAGTACAACCGGAACTGCAATTTGTTCGAGTGGTAGTACACAGCAAACCACTTTATCTGTCATAAATCCAATTTTAGGAACTACTTATAATTGGTATACTGCAGCAAGTGCTGGAACACTTTTAGCTTCAGGAAGCAGCTATAGCCCAACCGTTTCGGTGGGCACTACTAGTTTTTACGTAGAAGCAGTTATAGGCTCTTGTTTAAGTTCAACCCGAACTCAAGTTGATGTGGTGTCAACAGCAGTCCCTGCGCTTCCTACAGTTTTAACACAAAGTGTAACAATACAATCAGGACAAAACGCGATATTAAGCGCAACAAGTTCAGAACCGGGAGTAACTATAAATTGGTATGATGTAGCCACCGGAGGAACCGTTCTGGCTAGTAATTCTCCAACCTTTACGACTCCGGTACTAACAGCCACTAAAACGTATTACGCAGAGGCACAAAGTGCTGCAGGTAGTTGTGTGAGCAGCACCAGAGTACCTGTACTAGTAACCGTTATAAGTACACCGCCGGGAAGTTGTCTGCAGGCAAATAGTCAGGTCACTACTTTAAATGGACTTTGTTTATTATGTACTTCAACAAATCCTAACAATTCGGTAGATGGTAGTGCTACAACAGCAGCACAGCTAACGGTTCCTGTTGGTTTAGTAAACGGATGGGTTCAACAAACGCTTCAATTTAATAATCCGGGTAAAACAGGAGATATTGTAGATGTTGATTTAGAATTACCTTCTGGTCTTCTTGATTTGTCTTTATTGAATTATATTAGTTTGGCTACTTATAATGGAGCGACTTTTAATAACGATAGAGTTTCAATTAATAATATAGTAAGTATACAATTATTAGGAGGAAATAAATTTAGAGCCAGTGTAACTGCCGGTGCCAATTTTGACCGTGTCGAAGTTCGATTAGGTGGTTTGGCTACTCTTTTAACCAGTGTGAATATTTATCAGGCTGCTTACCGATATAAAGTACCTACTGTTACCGGAAATACAACAATTTGTAGTGGACAAACCACAACATTAACGGCAGGTCTTGCTGTTGGTGAAACAATTGCTTGGTTTGATGCTTTAACAGGAGGAAATTTATTAGCCAGTACAGCATCCTATACTACTCCGGTTTTGACCTCGGCGGTAACTAATTATATACAGATCACCAGAAATGGCTGTGTAAATAGTGAGCGCTCGGCGGTACAAGTATTGATTGATAATCCGCTGGCACCAATAGTGGCTGCTGTTCCTGCAAGTATTTGTAGCGGACAGACTTCAACTATAACCATTCAATCTCCGGTGCTTGGTACAATTTATAAATGGTATGATGCGGCGGCGGCTGGAACTTTGTTGTTTACGGGAACTTCTTTCGTAACACCAAATTTAACAGCAAACACCAGTTATTATATAGAAGCGGGAATTAACAGTTGTATAAGCGCTTTAAGAACGCAAGTCGACGTTACCGTTAATCCATTACCGGCTGCTCCAATTGCGGCATCGTCTAATGTGATCATTCAGTCCGGACAAAGTGTTAGTTTGCAAGTATCAAGTCCTGAACCGAATGTTGAATTTGATTGGTATGACGCAGCTGTTGGCGGGACATTATTAGCTACTGCCACAAGCACTTATGTAACACCAGTGCTAACAGCAAATACAACTTATTATGTTACAGCGAGAGGTCTTCTTTCCAGTTGTATAAGTAGTGTAAGAACACCTATTAATGTTGTAGTAAGTGCTTCAATTAGTTCTTGTTTGCAAGCCAATTCGGAGGTTGTTACTAAAGGAGGAACGACAATATGTTTATTATGTAGCTCAAATAATGATGGAAATGCTGCTGATGGGGATGTAACAACAGCTTCAACACTTAACATTCCTTTAGGATTATTAGGAGATCATATTGAGCAAACATTAACGTTCACTACTTCTGGTCAATCAGGTGATATTATAGATGTTGAATTGGGAATTCCTACCGGACTTCTTGATATTAGTCTTCTTTCCAATATCACTTTACAAAGTTTTAATTCAGGTGTTCCTAATAGTGATCAGATTTCTATTAGTTCACTTGTGGATATCCAACTATTAGGAGGAAATCGTTTTAAAGCTAGTTTTACAGCTGGTGGTGCCTTTACCAGTGTTCGAGTTCAATTAAACGGACTTGCTACTGTTCTGACCAGTCTGAATATTTATGATGCATCATTTAGATATAAAAATGCAACTGTTACAGGAGCTTCTTCACCTATATGCAGTGGACAAACGGCCACTTTGAACGCCAGTACAACTGCAATAGGAGAAACATTTAAATGGTTTGACTCCGCAACCGGAGGCATAGAGCTTTCTGCTTTAGCAAGTTATACTACACCTTCCTTAACAGCGTCAACAACGTATTATCTGGAAGCAACCCGTGGTGGTTGTATCAATACGGTTCGCGAACCAATTACAGTGACCGTATCTCCATTTGCAACAGCAGCAAATATTACAATTGCAAGTCCTGTTGAAGCTTCTTGTGCCGGAGTAGTTACACTTTCTCCGACATCAGCTTTGGTGGGAGCACAATTTAAATATTATGGAGACCAGGCTAAGACTATTCCAATTTTAGACGCGGGTACCGGTGGATCAGGTGAAACTTATGCAATAAATCCAACTACCTATGCTTTGACGGTTAGTGGTTTAACAGCTGGAGCATCGCCTTACTCTTATTTTATTTCCGTTGTGAATGCAACCAATTGCGAAAATGAGGCAGGAAATTTAAAAGAGGTAACCGTTACCTATCCAACAACGACAGCTTTAACTGTAATAGCAGTTCCACTACAAGGATGTGGAAGCGTTAATTTGAAAGATGCAATAGTTGGTTTCGATACTTCAGGAAATACAACTTATACTTTTTATGATCCGTCAAATGCGATTATAACTGCAGACGCTGCAGCAAGTGTAAGCACAAGCGGCGTTTACTCTATTCAGGCGCAGGGCAATGGAATTACCTGTCCTTCGTCTAAACAAACGGTAACCGTAACGATCAATGCCTTACCAACTTTGGTGGTAACACCTTCGATATCTGTGAATACTGGAAGCAATGTAGCTTTAAACGCAGTATCTGATGGAACATTGGCATGGTTTGATCCACAAGGGAATGCTTTAGTAGGACCAGCCTTTGAAACTGGTGTATTAAACACCCCTGGAATTTATACTTATACAGTAGTAGCAAGTAATGCGAATTGTACAAGAACCGGAACTGTTTCTATTAATGTTATTGACCTGAATAGTTGTCAATCATTAACAGAACGAGTTTATGCTACTACACAAACCTTTGGGTTTAATATAACAGGAGGAGTATCAAATCCGGGTAATGCCGTTGACGGAAGTACTCGAACGTACTCTACCATTACAACCGGAATTGGACTTTTAGGAGTTGGGACTACCTGGCAAGATTTGAAATGGCCGGCCAATATTGTAAAAGGAACTCCGGTAACGGTTAAGTTGGGAACTGAATTAAGTCTTTTGGCCTTAGGACAAAACCTATCTGTGATCGGAACTAAAAATGGAGTAAACATAGGAACTTTTCAAACGGTTTCAGGATCATTGTTGAACCTATTGTCAGGAGACAGTGCTTTCGAGTTTACTTTTGTTCCAAGTGATGGTACCGGACCACAAGATTATGATGGAATAAAAATTCAAATGGCATCACTTGTAAGTGTAGCACAAAGCACAAAAGTATATGATGCTTATTATACAAGATCAGTTTCTACTGTAGCATGTACTCCTGGAGATATTCAGGATATTTATTACGGAGCAGTAGATTTAGGAGTAGGAGCTTTGACTGCTACAGTGGGTGTTAGCGATGCATGGAATGTAGCAGATAACGATATCAGTACTTTTGCTACTATGTACAGCGGTGTTGGGGCACTTGCTGCGGCTGATTTAACTGTAGCATTTAAAACTCCCTCAATAGTAAGTGATACTTTAAGAATAGTAATCTCAAAACCGGGAACTATTTTAGCAATTAATTTACTTACCGGATTTACGATTCAACGCTATTTAGGTGATGTTGCGGTTGGAACTCCGATAGACAATACAAGCACCTTGTTAAGTTTGAAATTGTTAGCAGGTGATTCAATGGCTATCGTTTTAGTGAATTCGCAACCTGAACCTTATGACAGAGTTAGAATTCGTTTTGGTGGTGTTGCGGGAGTACTGGATAATTTAAGAGTTCATACCGTTGACCGAGTAGCCAATACGAAAGTAGTAGGGGGTGACATAAATAATAAGGTCACGGTCTGTCCGGGAACGGCGGTCACGCTCCAGATACCCGAAGTAGCTTGTTCAACTTATAAATGGTATGACGCACCAACAGGAGGTAATGTTGTGGCAACCGGTATTTCTTATACTATTCCGACTACCTTGGCGGCAGGAATTTATAAATATTATATACAACCGGTAAGATACAACTGTGAAGCTTTTACAAGAGGAGAAGTAACCGTTGAGGTTAGAGCTTCAAGCCCGGTAAATGCTTTAACAAATATTACTTTAAACGGAGGAGCAGTTACTTCTATTTGTTCTCCATCTGGAACCGTAACTTTAGCAACTGGCTTAAGTGGTACTCCGGTACTAACAAATCCGATATATTATTGGTATAGTTTTGATGGAACAACAAGTCAGTTAATTGCGGGAGAAACAACTGCCCAATTAATTGTAAACGGTTTAATACCGGGAACCTATACTTATTATGTAGGGGTTAGTTCAGATGAATTATGTGAAACCGCGGCGATAGATAGAAAACAGATTACATTTACAATACTGCCTCCTTCTATCAAGACCGATATTCTGGTTGACGGGACATCCGTATGTCATAACATAGCGGCATCCTTGACACCAACCGCACCTACTTTAACAAATGCAGTATTTACGTGGTATTTGGATGCGAATAAAACGCAGCCTATAACAAATGGAGCTGTTATTGGAGGAGTTACTTATGCAATAAGCGGCACAGGTGTTTTAACAGCAACTGGCTTAACAAAAGCCTTGAGTCCAATTATATATTATGTGGCCGTTTCCAGTGATGGAACCTGCGAAAATATTGCCGGCACACTTCAGGAAGGGACAATAGTTATAATTGATCCTAATACGCCAACTACAACCGATACTACTCAGGATTTCTGTTTGATAAATGCTCCGACTTTTGCGAGTATTCAGGTAAATGAAAGTAATGTAGTTTGGTATAATGTAGCAACGGGAGGAACTGCTTTTGCACCAACAGCGGCATTGACCAGCGGAGTTTATTATGGTGCTGTTTTAGACCTTTTAAACAGTTGTGAGAGTTCCGTTCGTTTGCAGGTAACTATCAGTGTAACCGATCCGGGCACACCAACGACTACAGATACCACGCAAGATTTCTGTTTGGTAAACGCACCAACCTTTGCGAGTATTCAAACGAATCAAGCTAATGTCGTTTGGTACAGCGTTGCAACAGGAGGAGTAGCGATTGCACCAACAACAGCTTTAACGAGCGGTACTTATTATGCTGCCTTGTTAGACGCTACAACAGGTTGTCAAAGTAATGTGAGATTATTAGTTACGATCAGTGTAACCGATCCGGG